>CANQWF010000082.1 GCA_947627485.1 uncultured Clostridia bacterium | reverse complement strand
AACAAAAATATTGAACGAGAATATGACAACACTTTTTAGAAAAAAGTTGTTGCATTGGGAACGGAAAATTTGCAAAAAATGGAAAATAATAAAAATATCAGTAAAAACGTTGACATTTATGAAAAAATATGATAAAGTATATAAGCTATGTTTCTAAGTTGGAGACATAGCTTAAAAAACGCATCGTTAAAACCCGTATAAAAGTTGGAGGTGGAGCTAAAAAATGGCTGCAAAAGGACCAAGAGAGAATATAACATTAGAATGTACAGAATGTAAAAGAAGAAATTACACAACAAGCAAAAATAAAAGAAATAATACAGAAAGACTAGAAGTTGCAAAATATTGTAAATATTGCAAAAAAAGAACAACACATAAAGAAACAAAATAGGAGCTATTTTAAGGAGGATATAAAATGGCTAAAGATACAAAAAACAATAAGGATATAAAAAAGAACAAACATTTTTTCAAAGATTTTAAAGCTGAATTAAAAAAAGTAATTTGGCCAACGCCAAAACAATTAGCTAATAAAACTATAGCAGTTGTTGTTATAGTATTAATAACAGCAGTAATTGTTTTTGTATTAGATGTGATTTTTGACTTATTAAACGAACAAGGTATTAATAGATTAAAATCAAATATAAGAAATAAAGTAGTTGTAGAAAATACAGCTTATAATACTGAGAATTCAGATGAAAATGTTATAGATGCTAATTCAACAGAATCAGAACCTTCTGATGAAAATGTTACTGATGTTAATTCAACAGAAGAATCTTCTGAAGAAAATGCTGAATAATAAGGGGAGGCTTAAAACATGTCTCAAGAAAAAGATACAGAACCAAAATGGTATGTTGTACATACATATTCAGGATATGAAAACAAAGTAAAAACTGATTTAGAGAAAACAATAAAAAATAGAGAACTTGAAGATTTTTTCTTTGATATAGTTGTTCCTATGGAAGAGCAAATAGAGATAAAAGATGGAAAAAGAAAAACAAATTTAAAAAAAGTTTTTCCAGGATATGTATTAATCAAAATGATTGTAACAGAGGAATCTTGGTACATTGTTAGAAATACTAGAGGTGTAACAGGATTTGTAGGTTCAGGTACAGACCCAATTCCTCTTACAAACGAGGAAATTAGAAATATGGGATTTGAAACTACAGTAGTGAATGTGGATTATGACGTAAATGATACAGTAAGAGTTGTAAATGGACCACTTGCTACATTTATAGGAACAGTTCAAGAAATAAATAAAGAAAAGAATAAAGTTAAAGTATTAGTTTCTATGTTTGGAAGAGAAACACCAGTTGAACTGGAGTTCTCTCAAGTAGAAAAGATTTAGGCAAACAAATAAAAAGCGGCATCTTACGTCGTTAAAATTATAATTAAAATCCTCGATGTACCTATGTACACCTCCGGTATTTAATTATAATTTTGCCTAGTAATCTACCACTTTTGATTTGTTTGAAAACAAGTAATTAAAATTAAGTCCGTTTTGGGTTTAAATAAATAATAAATATTTAAATAAGGAGATTGAGTAAAATGGCAGAAAAAGAAATATCAAATATTGTTAAATTACAAATTGAAGCTGGTAAAGCAACACCAGCACCACCAGTTGGACCAGCTTTAGGATCAACAGGTATTAATATAATGCAATTTACAAAAGAATTCAATGAAAAAACAGCAAATCAACCAGGAATGATAATCCCAGTTGTTATAACTGTATATCAAGATAAATCATTTACATTTATTACAAAAGTACCACCAGTTGCAGTTTTAATAAAAAAAGCACTTAAAATCGAAAAAGGTTCAGGAAAACCAAATAAAGATAAAGTAGCTAAAATAACAAAGGCTCAAGTGGAAGAAATAGCAAAACAAAAAATGGAAGATTTAAATGCTAGTACACTTGAAACAGCTATGAGCATGGTTGAAGGTACTGCTAGATCTATGGGAATTGTCGTAACTGAATAAGTTTAAATTTAGTTAATTATTCATTATAAATTATTCATTATTCAATATTCATTAATTATACAAATTAGTGAATGATGAATAGTGAATAATGAATAATGAATAGTATAAATTAAGTGGGAGAATGAATTAAATTCATTCGTTATTACCAAAGGAGGAAAGAATATGAAAAGAGGAAAGAGATATCTAGAGTGCGAAAAACTTATAGATAAATCAAAAAACTATGATGTAAAAGAGGCATTAGATGTAATTTGTAAAATGCCAAAACCAAAATTTGATGAAACAGTAGAATTACATGTAAAATTAGGTGTAGATTCAAAACAAGCTGATCAACAAGTAAGAGGAACTGTTGTGCTTCCAAATGGTACAGGAAAAACTCAAAGAGTTTTAGTATTTGCAAAAGGTGATAAAGCCAAAGAAGCAGAAGAAGCTGGAGCAGATTTTGTTGGAGCAGAAGAATTAGTTCCAAAAATACAAAACGATAATTGGTTTGATTATGATGTTATAGTTGCAACACCAGATATGATGGGAGTTATAGGAAGACTTGGTAAAGTATTAGGGCCAAAAGGTTTAATGCCAAATCCAAAATCTGGAACTGTAACAATGGATGTAACTAAAGCAATAAATGAAATTAAATCAGGAAAAGTTGAATATAGATTAGATAAAACTAATATTATACATCTAGGATTTGGAAAAGTTTCATTTGGAGCAAATAAATTACTAGAAAATTACGAAACTGTAATGGATGCAATAGAAAAAGCTAAACCAGCAGCTGCAAAAGGTCAATACATAAAAAGTATTGCAGTAGCTACATCAATGGGACCAAGCATTTATATATCATAATGAATAGTTAATATTTAATAATTAATGATGAATAATAAAGGAGAGATTTTGTTATGAAATAACAAAATCTAACTAAAATTATTAATTCTCACTATTCATTATTAATTAAATCATGCCAAAGACAGTAGGCAAAAACATAAGTCCTACCGAGGTAATTAATAAGAGAGTTATAAAAGCTCTGTTAATGCCTCGCAAGGATTAACAGAGTTTTTAATTTTTTAACTATAAAACGAGGGACATTCCTCGAGCTATGAGGAATACCCGTGTACCGAGGTTTGTCCCTCAAACATTATATGGGACATTCCTCGAACTATGAGGAATACCCATGTACCGAGGTTTGTCC
>CANQWF010000081.1 GCA_947627485.1 uncultured Clostridia bacterium | reverse complement strand
TGGATGTGCGGATGGCCAAGGTCGCTACCCCTACAGCGTTTGCAGTTGGTTTGGTCTGGCATTCTTTTTTATATGGGTCATTTCCTTCGATGTGCGGGCGTCCAATGAACGCCCCTACAGCATTTGCAATTGGTTTTAATTCTTTATATTTCATATGTTTTTATCTCCTTCTTTTGTTGTTATTTATTTTTTATTGAATAGGGAAAATCTGTGATTTTTTACATTAATATTATATTTAATATGACATTTAATGTCAATATTCTTTTTTATTTTTTATTTTAATATTTTCTCTACTATTTTAATTTTTAAGTCTGACTGGTAACAATTGTTTCATCTCTTTTGTTTTTTTATGATATTTTTTCTCTCATTTTTGTTAGTATCTTTTTTTCTATTCTAGATATTTGTACTTGTGTTACTCCTAATATTTTTGCAACTTCTGTTTGAGTTTTTTCTCTATAGTATCTTAATATAATAATTTGTTTTTCTCTGTTTTCTAATTCATTAATTAAGTTACTTAGACAAATTTTATCTATCAGTATAGATGTTTCATCTTTTCCGTTAGATATTCTGCTTATTTTGGTTTCTCCATTTGAATCATTTTCATAACTTTCTTCATCTATTGATTCTATGGCTTTTTCTGCTTCTAATGCCATTGCTATTTCTTCTTTTGATACATTTAATATTTTTGCTATTTCTGATATGTTAATATCTTCTCCTTTTGTACTCAAATATTCCTTTTGTACTTCTTTAATTTTTGCTGATAATTCTTTTAAACTTCTGCTTACTTTTATTAGGCCGTCATCTCTTATAAATCTTTTTATCTCTCCCATTATATATGGCACAGCGTATGTAGATATTCTTAAATTTAGATTTGTGTCGAAACGCTTTATAGATTTTATAAATCCTATGCATGCTACTTGATAGAGTTCTTCTGCATCATATCCCCTTCCTAAAAATCTTTTAACTATACTCCATAATAATCCGGAATTGGATTCTATTATATTTGACATTGCATCTTTATCATTATTCTGTGCCTTTAATATCTCTTCAGTTTTTATTTCATACATAAAGTAACTCCTTTATTGTTAAAATCTTGATTAAAGCTTTATTTCATTTTCTGTTACTACTTCATTTGCTTTAATCATTTTTTTCATTGTTACTTTAGTACCTATACCTACTACTGATTCAACTCTTAGTTCATCCATAAAACTTTCCATTATTGTAAAGCCCATACCAGATCTTTCTAAATTAGATTTAGATGTATATAGAGCTTGTCTTGCTTTTTCGATATCTTCTATACCTTTTCCATTGTCTGATATCTCTATTTCTATTGAGTTTGCAAATAATTTGCATTCTATTTTAATTATTCCTTCTTCATTTTCATATCCATGAATAATACAGTTTGTTACTGCTTCTGATACTGCGGTTTTTATATCTGCTATTTCTTCAAGGCTTGGATCTAATTGTGTGGCAAAAGCTGCAACTGCTATTCTTGCAAAATTTTCGTTTGTGGATTTGCTCGAAAATTCTAATCTCATTTGATTTTTATATACATTTTTCAAATTCTGTACCTCCTATTTCTTCTTCTATTTGTATTAATTTTAATATACCTGACATCTCGAATATTTTTTTTATACTTGGTTTTACGTTTATTAGACTTGTTTTTCCTCCAAATAATGATACTAATTTGTATCTTCCAATTATCATTCCTATTCCACTACTATCCATAAAATTAACATTATTAAAATCGAAAATTACTTTTTTGGGTATATGAACTTCTATTTCGTAGTCAGCTCTTTTTTTTATTTTCTCACATGAGTGATGATCTATCTCTTCTGTTATTCTTAAAATTAAGAGTTTCTCCTCTTTTATATAATCTACTTTCATTTGTACTTTCTCCTTCCTTTGTTATTCTTACATTATTTATATATTCTTCTTTTGGAAATATTTTCCTTTGGTGAAAAATAGAAAGTTTTGGCGAAATTAAAGCCCCCAATTGTTGAAAATTGATTTTCAACAATTAGGGGCTTTACCCTTTTATTTAATTTTTACTTTAATTCTACCTTTTCGTTATCTGTGATTTTATATTCTGTTTTTGGAAATATCCTCTTTTCTGCTGGTATAAATCCCCTTACTTGAAGTGTTGGTAATATCCATGTGTATGGTCCAATAAATGCTCCTGGAAGAGATGCCACATTTGCTCCGAGTCTTGTATTATCTCCTACAATACTTCCAAAAAAGTCTAATCCTGTGTCTATTTTTTCACCATCAATTTTTATTGTTATGTTCTTTTGGTCAAATCTTCTATTTGCAAGTATTGTTCCGCTTCCAATTCTAGCAGACCTTCCAAGAATTGAGTCTCCTACAAATGCTAGGCTTGCTACTTTAGATTTATTTTGAAGTATTGCATGTTTTACTTCTGATGAATGTCCAACTGAGCAGTTGTCTCCTATTATTGTTCCCGGTCTAATTAATGCACCTGATTGTATTTCAACATTTTTCCCTATTATTACTGGGCCTTGTATTGTTACATTTGGATGTATTTTTGTTCCTTCATCAATAAAATAATTACCACTTATAGAACAAAATTCTCCTATTTCTGTTGCTTTATTTATTTTCATTTCTTTATTGCTCATAAATTTATTTATGTATTCATTTATATTACTTAAGACTTCCCATGGGTATATACAATCTTTAAATATTTCTTTAAAAGCAAAGCTTCCCATGTCTTTGAAATAATAATCTAATTTTAATTGTTCCATTTTCTCTCCTCTCTATAATTTATAAATTATAGTTTGTTTTTTGGTTCTTTAGGGAAGGTTATAATTATTTGTTTCCAACGCGAATTCCGTTACTGAAACTGTAAGTTGCTAAAAGCAAC
>CANQWF010000080.1 GCA_947627485.1 uncultured Clostridia bacterium | reverse complement strand
GGTTATAATATCTCATCTCCTCTGAAAATACACATCCACAATATTTTTGCATATACAATCCAATTTCTCTTGCTTTTCTTTGTCCTTCTCTAAAGCCAATTCTAAAATCTCTATATACAAATTCTATACCGTGTTTTTTTGAAAGTTCTTCTCCTAATTCTTTTAGAGCTTCATGATTTTGATAAGGACTAACAAGAAGTGTTGTAGAAAAGCTGTCATATCCATTTTCTTTTGCGTATTTTACGGTCTGTTCAAGCCTTACTTTATAACAGTAATTTATACATCTATTTTCTAAATCATTAACTACATTCTTACAAAATTCTTTTAGTCCATAATCTTCTTCAAATATAGCATTTACATTAATTGATTTTGTATAATCTTTTAAGCAATCTCTTCTTGCTTCGTATTCTTTATATGGATGTATATTAGGGTTGTACCAATATACTGTTGGTTCTATATTTTCACTCCTTAAACTATCTATGCAATACACGCTACATGGTGCACAACAAGTATGTAATAATAATTTCATTTTTATTCCTCTTCTATATTAATTTTTTTATCTATTATATATTCTGGCCTTTTTTTAGTATCATCATATATCCTTGCTATATATTCCGATATCATCCAAATAGATACCAATTGAACTCCTGCAAAAAAAGTAATAGCTACCATTATTGACGTCCAACCAGCTGTTAAATTGTTAAGATTAAATATATATGATATTAATGCATATATTAGTAATGCAATTGATATAAATATTGATACAAATCCAATTCCACCTATTATTTTTAATGGCTTAGTTGAAAAACTAATTATACCATCTGATGCAAGTTTTAACATCTTCTTTAATGGATATTTTGTTTTTCCTGCAAATCTTTCTTGTCTTTCATATTCAATTGGTATTTGCTTATATCCTACCCAACTAAATAACCCTCTTAAAAATTTATTATGTTCAGGCATAGAATTAATTGTATCAACAACTTTTCTATCAACCAATCTAAAATCTCCTGTATCTTTTGGTATGTCTACATCTGATAATCCGTTTAATATTCTATAAAACATTTTTGCAGTTAAAAGCTTAAATTTAGATTCACCTTTTCTACTTTTTCTTTTAGCATAAATTACTTCATTACCTTGTTCCCATAATCTTAACATATCTACTAATAATTCTGGTGGATCTTGCATATCACAATCAATTATAAGCGCACAATCTCCTGTTACATATTTTAATCCAGCAGTTACTGCTGCTTGATGTCCAAAGTTTCTTGAAAAAGATAATACTTTTACATTTTTATCTTCTTTTGCAATTTCTTCTAGTAGATCTAACGTTTTATCTTTACTTCCATCATTTATAAATATTATTTCATGTTCATAATTACTTAAGCTATTTAATACTACTTTAGTTCTGATATAACATTCATTTACAACTTCTTCTTCATAATACATTGGTATTACTATTGATATTTTTTTCATTTTTAATTCTTCTCCTATTAATTCATTTCTAATCCCAAATGTTTATATGCATTTGGTGTAACAATTCTACCTCTAGGTGTTCTAGATAAAAATCCCATTTGCAATAAATATGGTTCATATACGTCTTCTATAGTTTCTGTTTCTTCTCCTATTGTTGAAGAAAGTGTTTCTATTCCTACTGGTCCACCTGAATAACTTAATATAATTGTTTTCAATATTTTTCTATCTATATTATCCAAACCGAAGTTCATCTATTTCCAATTTTTCTAATGCAATTTTTGCTATTTCTTCTGTAATGGCTCCATCACCTAAAACAGCTGCATAATCTCTTACTCTTTTTAATAACCTATTTGCTATTCTTGGAGTACCTCTAGAACGTCCGTGCAATTTCTAATGAACCCTTTTCATCAATATCTACATTTAAAATTTTTGCTGATCTTTTAACTATTGTGTTTAATTCATTTTTATTGTAAAGTTCTAATCTATGTACTATTCCAAATCTATCTCTAAGTGGAGTTGTAAGAGAACCCGCTCTCGTTGTAGCACCAATTAAAGTAAATTTAGGAAGTTCTAACCTAATAGATCTTGCACTAGGTCCTTTTCCTATTATTATATCTAAATTGTAGTCCTCTAAAGCAGGATAAAGAATTTCTTCAACACTTCTATTTAGTCTATGTATCTCATCTATAAATAAAACATCATTTGGAGAAAGATTAGTTAAAAGAGCTGCTAAATCTCCCGGCTTTTCTATTGCGGGACCCGAAGTTATTCGTATATTTGCATTCATTTCTGTAGATATAATGCTAGCAAGTGTCGTTTTTCCTAGTCCAGGAGGTCCATATAACAAGATATGGTCTAACGGTTCGTTTCTTTTTTTAGCTGCTTCAATATATATTTTCATATTCTCTTTTACTTTAGTTTGTCCAATATATTCATTTAATGTTTTAGGTCTTAAAGAAATCTCTGCTAATTCTTCTGAAGTATCTTGCAGATTTGGAATTAATAAGTTTTCATTTTCATCCATTCTATACCCCTCATTTCTGTATAATTATATATTTAACTTTAATTTTATGCAATAGTAAAAATATTTAAAATGAGAACAAAGCGGTCTTTGACCGTCCTTTGTTCTCGCCGATTTGAGTTTGCGACTATAAGGAGCAAATCTCAAAGGCAATAGCGATTATAGCATTTTTGCTGAATAGAAAAATCTTTGATTTTTTCTGTTCAACAAAAAAGGGTATTTACCCTTTTTTACAAAACATAAAATAATATACAAAAGAATTGTAGAATACTACCTAATAATATAAACAAATGAAATACTGAATGCATGTATTTGTGTTTTACTCCTACACCATATAAAATTGCTCCTATTGTATATGAAATACCTCCAGCAACTAATAAAATAATTCCTTTTATATCTAATAATTTAGGTAATAAATCTGCTCTAATTATTATTGTCCACCCCATTAATATATAACAAACCATAGAAAATTTTTTGTATTTTTTTAAATCTATTGCATTTAATACTATTCCAAGTATTGCAAATCCCCATATTAAACCAAATATTGACCATCCAATTATAGGATCATATGGTCTGAATGTACAAAGTGCAAATGGCGTATATGAACCTGCTATGAGCAGAAATATAGTACAGTGGTCTAATACCTGCATTACCTTTTTACCCATAACTCTAGGTGATAGTCCATGATATATGCTAGACATTGTATATAACAAGATTACACTAATTCCATAAACAATGCTACTTACTATTCCATAAACATTTTTATGTAATGACGCAAATACAATACAAAGTACAGTTGCAACTACACCAAATGAAG
>CANQWF010000079.1 GCA_947627485.1 uncultured Clostridia bacterium | reverse complement strand
ATTATCACATTTCTTTCATAATAGAACAAAAACATGCTTATTAAATTCTTGCAAATAAAAAGTAAAAATGTTATAATTATTATAAGGTGATAATAATGGGCAAAAGTTTAGAAGCGAGAAGAAAAAAGAATTTAGACGCTTTTAATGAAATAGATGAAATTAACTGGAAAGGGCAAACACATACTTCAGGTAGAAGCCAAGAAGAATTAGACTCTATAAGAGAAATATTTGAAAGTGATTGGTTTAAAAAACTTGAAGAAGAATCAAGAGATGAGGATAAAACATCTTCTGGAATATTAAAAGCACTTGAAGAAAGTGAAAAGACTGATGAAGAATTATGGAGTGCGTCAGATTTAGGAAGACATACAATAAATACTCCAACTCCACAGAAAAAAGCAGTTGAAGAACAAGAAATGAAAATGCAACCAGTTAGTGAGTTGGAATTTCAAGAAATTTCAGATGACGTAGATAAAGAAGATGTAGATATGCAAAGGAGATTAGAAGAAGCGGCTAAACGACTTGAAGAAGAATTAGGCTTTTAGAAAAGCTAAGGAGGAAAAAGGAAAAAATATGATTGCAGAAAATTATGCTTGTGCATATAGAGAAGTCATAGAAGTATTAAAATACACAAAAAAAGAAGATGTTAATAAAATACCAAAATATAGAATTTTGCTTTGGAAAACTAATATGAAAAAAGATTATGATTTTAAGATTAATCCACATAAAACACTAGAAGAACAAAATTTATCAAATGAAGCAAAAGCTATAATAGCAAATATATTCAAAAAATATTGGGCTACTGATTATCAAAAAGAACGAATTGAAGAAAAAGAAAAATATGATATGGAACAACTTGAAAAAGAAAGATACGAAAAATATAATCCAAACGATATTTTTAAAAATAGAAAAACAGAAATAATACAAGAGGAAATTATAACTGATAATGCATCAATGGTAGAATATAAAGAGTCAATATTTAAGAAGATAATTGATAGAATAAAGAATATATTTCATAAATAGGTTTTATGAATAAAATAAAAAGTAAAAAACAATTAGATTTAATATTCAGTCTAATTGTTTTTTATTTTAACTAAAAATTCAAATAAAATAGTGTAAAAATGCTTTTTTGTGTACCGTGTAATTATTGATTTATCAGCATTTCGTAAAAATTCCTATAAGAACACTTCGACCAGTCTGAATGTTCTTATAGGATATCATAGTTCTGTAAGGACTTTTTTATTTTTACTGATAATTAATAAAAATACTTTATACTTATATTTTCTGTATTTGTTCTTCCGCCAAAATTTTGAAAAAATTTTGTGTGGAATGTTTGCGAAGCTTTCTTGAATAGGGAAAATCTGCGATTTTTCCTATTCAAAAAGAAAAGGCAAACTCTTGTGGATATTTGCCTTTTTCTTATTTATACAACTTTGTAAATATACGAACCCGTAATTGTAACACTATTAGTTGGATTAATTGGATTACCAATACATTTAAACAGCTGAATATTTTTGCTATTAATAATATACCTTCTAATTTTTTCATATACTTTATCTGAATATTCATCAAAAAAAATATATGGTGCAATTTGCGATAGATCACTAATAAATATGGATTTGAATCTTTCTAAAGTTATTTCTATTGGCTCATTTTTCTTACGAGAAATAAATTTAAAAGATTTCCGTAAAGGCTGATTTAAAAAAATACATATACATCCTTTTGAACCAACTAGCCAAACGCTATCTTTTTTACAAATAATACCTACATGTTGTATAGTTTTAATCCTTTCTGAAAAACTAATAATATTAGTTTTTTGCATAATATACCTCCTATTTAGGTTACAATATTAAATATACAAGTTATGATAAAATCATATCATAAAATTATGTTAAATGCAAGAAAATAAAGTGCTTTGCTATTTACAATTTTGTGAAATGTTGTATAATAAATATGTATACAAAATTAATATATGGAGGTAAAACACTTTCCAGTGTTTATTTTTTATGGAACTCAAATATGTTGCAAATAACTTGTCCAATTACCTAAACGTTAGACAAGTTTTAAAAAGTGAATTTAATATGTCAAATAGGTTAATTACTAAATTAAAACAAAACAAGCTTATTTACTTAAATGACCAAGAAACTTATTTAGATAAATCGTTATCTAGTGGTGATACAGTAAAATGCATAATTAATTTTAATGAATCTTCTGAAAATATAATATCCACAAAAATAGATCTAAAAATAATATATGAAGACGATTTTTTTCTTGTGGTAGATAAACCTTATAACATGGCAGTTCATCCTTCAATTTTGCATTATAATAACAGTTTATCAAATGGTATTAAATACTATTTTGAATCTATAGGATTAAATAGAAAAATAAGACCTGTAAATAGATTAGATAGAGACACAACTGGAATTGTAATATTTGCTAAAAATGAATACATACAAGAATGTCTTATAAAACAAATGGAACTTAAAACCTTTTATAAAGAATACATTGCTATATTGGAAGGAACATTTGATACAAATAAAGGAATAATAGATGCTCCAATATCTAGAAAAGAAGGCAGTATAATAGAAAGATGTATAAATGAAAATGGTACAAAAGCTATTTCTTATTATGAAGTTCTTAACAATAAAAATAATCTATCATTGGTAAAATTTGTTTTGGATACAGGTAGAACACATCAAATCAGGCTACATTCAAAATATATAGGTCATCCAATAATTGGTGACACATTATACGGACATGAATCACCTTTAATTGATAGGCAAGCTTTACATTGCAGAAAAATATCTTTTGTACATCCAATTACAAAGAAACAAATAGAACTTATATCTCCTATTCCCATGGATATGTACAAAATTTTTTAAATAATTTTTTAGACGGACTTGAATTGGTATTTTTTAATACTAATTCAAGTCCGTCTTTGAAAGAAAAAAACAAAAATGCAAAGTCCTTTTGGACATTATTATAAGTAAATCTATAAGCCGGGTTCTGTTAAAAACAGTCATTTATCTAGGATATATATTACTATATATCTCAAGCCACCAGTTTAAGAAGATGACGAGCAGTCTTAACCTTCTTATATTTAGGTGTTGCTCCAGATGGGGTTTACATTGACCAAATATGTCACCATATTTGCGGTAAGCTCTTACCTCACCTTTTCACCCTTACCGTACTAGAAATTAGAGATTAGAATTTAGAGTTTAGAACATTTTATATTCTAAAAATCTAAATTCTAATTTCTAACTTCCAGTATGGCGGTTATTTTCTGTTGCACTTTCCTTAAGGTTTCCCTCACTGGACGTTAT
>CANQWF010000078.1 GCA_947627485.1 uncultured Clostridia bacterium | reverse complement strand
AACAACAAAAATATTGAACGAGAATATGACAACACTTTTTAGAAAAAAGTTGTTGCATTGGGAACGGAAAATTTGCATACCAGTTTTATATCTAAAAAAGAACAAAAAACTATTGACAAAGGAAGAAAAGTAAAATACAATAAACATAACGAAAGCGAAAAACAAAAGAAGGAGATAGAAACATATGAAAGAGAAAAAATTAAATCGAAAAATAAAATCCAAAACACCAACTTCTGCTTCAAAAGGAATTACATTAATAGCCCTAATAATCACAATAATAGTAATGCTAATATTAGTAGGAGTATCAGTAAGCGTAGCAATAAATGGCGGATTATTCAGCACAGCAAAAAAAGCAGTAACAAAAACAGAAGAAGCAAAAGACAGCGAATTAAGATTTATGGCAATGGCAAACGCAGCAACACATAATGAAAAATGGGAATATGAAGTAGAAGGAGAAAAAATACCAATTCCAGCAGGATTTGCCCCAACAGAAATAGAAGGAGAAACAAGTATAGAAAAAGGATTTGTAATAATAGACGCAGAAGGAAATGAATTTGTATGGATACCATGCGATGATGTAACTATATATGACAATGCAAAATTTGAAAATAATTCTGATTGGTCAAGTTTTCAAACTGATTATACAGGTAAAACATGGACTGATGGTGAAGAAAAAGTCGGAGACAAAACTGTTAAAGAGATAAAGAGTAAAAGCATAGAAAACAATCACGGCTTTTATATAGCAAGATACGAAGCAGGTGCTCCGGAAGAAGCAACTGAATTTTATGCAAATAAAGATGGCGACGCATATAAATTATATACTGAAAAAAATACAAACAAATATAAACCAGTAAGCAAGAAAGGATATCCGGCATGGAACTTTATAAGTCAAGCAAATGCAAAAACAGTATCAGAAAACATGTATAAAGATAATGTAACAGTAAATAGTTATTTAATAGATTCATACACATGGAATTATATATGCAAAAATATATTAGAAAGCAAAGCAAACAAAAATATAACAAGTTCAACTAATTGGGGAAATTATTATGATAATGATACAACAAAGTATGAAAATTTAGAAATACTCTATGCAGTACATGAATATAATAATGGATGGAAATTTGCAGATGGAGATGGATCTGGAAACAATTCAAAATATCATAAAGGAATAATACCGGAAGGAACAGCTCCAAAAGGTAATGGAAACAATAGATTAGAACTGTCAACAGGAGCAAGTGACGACTTTAAAGCATATAACATATATGATATGGCAGGAAACATGTGGGAATGGACAACTGAAACTGCTGCAGTAACGATTAAGAATGATAATGGTGAGAATAAAATCACAACATATGCTGTTCATCGTGGTGGTAGTTTCGGTGGTGATAGTAATAAGAAGTCTAACCCTGTTTTCGCATTCGGTGGAAATTCCATTTATGACCGTGGCGTCCTCGTTGGATTCCGCGTGGTGCTTTATTTATAGAAAATATATATCATTTGAACAAATTTTAAATACAAGAGTAGACATTAGTCTTAAAAGACTGGTGTCTATTTTTAATGTAAATTATAGTTTGTTACCAGTCAGAATTAAAACAGTAGAGAAAATGTAGGGGTCGGCGCCCTCGACGACCCGTTAGAAAAAAACATATAAAGATGTTAATAAAAATATAAATAAAAGAAACGACAGATTTATAAAAAATAATGTTTTAAAATAGTAATATGAATAATAATAAAATATAAAAAAGAAAAAACTTAAGAATTCCAGAATATAATCACTCAAATGATGGTTTTTATTTTATAACAATATGCAAAAAAGACAGAAAATGTATATTATCTAAAATTATAAATGATGAACAAGATAATTTTAACAAATTAGAATTGCTATCATATGGTAAAATAGTCGAATTTAATTTAATAAAAACAAATAAAATATATCCACAACAACCAATATAAATGGAAAACTGATTTATATTATAGCTGAAGAATAATATACTAATAGTATTAACATCTCTATATGTTCTTTTCCTCACGGGTCGTCGAGGGCGCCGACCCCTACATTTTCTCTACTGTTTTAATTTTAGAGTCTTACTGGTAACAAGAAAATTAATGATTATATAAAAAAGTCTTGCATTTTCTGGAGAATTATAGTAAAATATTTTTGTTCAAATATAGAACACTTTACCTTATTCTTAAATTAAAGAGTATCCGACTTTAATTTCAGTTTAAGGCATATTATGAAAATAGGAGGAAAGAATAATGACTAAAGAGAGAAAACAAGAAATCATTAATACTTTTAAAAGAGATGAAAACGACACAGGTTCATCAGAAGTTCAAATAGCTTTATTAACAGAAAGAATTAATGAATTAACAGAACATTTAAAAGTTCATAAAAAAGATAATCATTCAAGACGTGGACTTTTACAAATGGTAGGTAAAAGAAGAAATTTACTTAATTATTTAGCTAAAAAAGATTTACCTAAATACAGAGAAATAGTTGCAAAACTAAATTTAAGAAAATAATTTCTATGGGGGCGGAAATTTTCCGCCCTTAAACACAAATTTTGGTTATAAGTAAGATATATTGTTATATGAAGAGTAGCTTGTAAAATACATTTTATCAAAAAATGCATTTTAGAGGTTACATTCATTAACAAATATCTTCCTATAATAAATTATATTAAAAAAACGAGGGACATTCCTCAATCTATGAGAAATGCCCGTGACTGAGGTTTGTCCCTCAAACATTGTAAGGGGACATTCCTCAATCTATGAGGAATACCCGCGACTGAGGTTTGTCCCTCAAACAAATTAAAGGAGGAAAATTTATGTTTAAAACATATTCAATGGAACTAGCAGGAAGAACACTTACAATTGAAACAGGAAAAATGGCAGAACTTGCAAATGCAAACGTATTAGTAAGATACGGAGAAACAGCTGTAATGGTAAATGTTACAGCATCTAAAGAACCAAGAGAAGGGATAGATTTCTTTCCATTATCAGTAGATTATGAAGAAAAATTATATTCAGTAGGAAAAATACCAGGTAGTTTTCAAAAAAGAGAAGGAAAACCATCTGATAAAGCAATCCTTACATCAAGAGTTATAGATAGACCAATTAGACCTTTATTCCCAAAAGATTTTAGAAATGATGTATGCGTTGTTGCAACTGTATTATCAGTTGACCCAGATAATTCACCAGAAGTATGTGCAATGATAGGTTCATCAGCAGCACTTTCGATATCAGATATACCATTTGGAGGACCAACAGGTTCAGTAGCAGTAGGTTTAGTAGATGGAGAGATTGTTATAAATCCAACAGTAGAACAAAGAGCAAAAACAGATTTAACATTAACAGTTGCTGGAACAAAAGAAAAAATAGCAATGATAGAAGCAGGTGCAAATGAAATACCTGATAGCTTAATGTTAGAAGCAATTAAAAAAGGTCATGAAGAAATTAAAAAAATATGTGATTTTATATCAGAAATAAAAGCAGAAATTGGAAAACCAAAAATGAAATATAAATCATTTGAAGTAGACCATGAAGTATATGAAGAAATTGAAACAAACTTCGAAGAAAGAATGTATAAAGATGTACAAGCTATAGATAAAGAAGTAAGAGATGCTAATATGGATAAATTAGCAGAAGATGTAACAGCTTATTATGTAGAAAAATATGGTGAAGAAAAAGCAGAAGAATTAAAACAAGATATTGCAGATAGCTTATATAAATTAGAGAAAAAATGTGTTAGAAAAATGATTTTCGAAGAACATAAAAGACCAGATGGAAGAGCAATTGATGAAATTAGACCACTTTCTTGTGAAGTAGGCTTACTTCCAAGAACACATGGTAGTGCATTATTCACAAGAGGACAAACTCAAGTATTATCAATTGCAACATTAGGAATGGTAAATGAAGAACAAAAATTAGATGGATTAGATGAAGAAGAGAGTAAAAGATATATGCATCAGTATAACTTCCCTTCATATAGTGTTGGCGAAGCAAGACCATCACGTGGACCAGGAAGAAGAGAAATTGGACATGGTGCTTTAGCTGAAAGAGCTTTAGTTCCTGTTA
>CANQWF010000077.1 GCA_947627485.1 uncultured Clostridia bacterium | reverse complement strand
GTATTTAGTGATAATACATTAGCAAATGCAATATTAGACAGATTATTACATCATTCTAGTGTAATAAAAATAACAGGACAATCTTATCGATTAAAAGATAAATTAGATGAAGTTGAAAACAGAAAATAAGAAAAAACAAATTCCAGAAAATGTAATTAATGCTATTACATTTTCTGGAAAAACAACATTGAATTTTTCTATCAATTTAACTTTGTATTTTTTTATCAATTTTATATTGACTTTTACATATGCAAAACCTAAGTTTAATGCAAAGCAGATGCGACAAATCCGCGTGGGATTTGAAGATAAGTATCCAAAAAAATACTTTGAATTTGAAAATAAGCTTACCATTGAGCAAGTCAAAGTATATGCAAAACCTGAGTTTAATGTTGTACAGATGGTACTAATACGACGTGGATTTGACGATAAGCAGCTTACAATGGAGCAAGTCAAAGTATATGCAAAACCTGAGTTTAATGTTGATCAGATGGAACAGATATTACTTGGATTTGTAAATAAGCTTACTATGGAGCAGGTATTAGCATATGCAAAACTGGAGTTTAATTCAGATCAGATGGAACAAATCCGCATGGGATATGAAAGAGGATGTACTATAAAAGAAGTATTAGAATTAATAAGTGCATAAAACTGACCAAGTGGTGTAGAATATAATTCTACACCATATTTAATTGCATAAATTGACATTTTATATAAAATAATATAAAATTACAATACATGCACAATGTAGTAAGATTGGTTAAGGTCAGTAATCAATCGAAATCTATAAAAAATTTTATGGAGGTATAAATATGCGGACAGAAATTGTAAACAAATTAATGGAACTTTTAGAACTAAATGATATTAATGAATTCAACGATGATCAGCTATCAGAAATATTCTTGGGATTTGAACATGGGCTTACAATGGAGCAAGTAAAAGTATATGCAAAATCTGAGTTTAATGCTCGTCAGATGAAACAAATTCGCTTGGGATTTGAATATGGGCTTACAATGGAGCAAGTAAAAGTATATGCAAAACTTGAGTTCAATGCTGAACAAATGGAACAAATCTACTTGGGATTTGCAAGTGGACTTACAATGAGTCAAGTAAAAGTATATGCAAAAGCTAAGTTTAATGTTAAGCAGATGATACAAATCCGCGTGGGATTTTTAAACAGGCTTACAATGAATCAAGTAAAAGTATATGCAAAACCTGAGTTTAATGCAGAGCAAATGAGACAGATACGCTTGGGATTTGTAAGTGGACTTACAATGAATCAAGTAAAAGTATATGCAAAACCTGAATTTAATATTGAACAGATGGTACAAGTACAAATTCTATTTGAGCGTGGATTTACAATAGAAGAAGTTTTAGAGTTTATAAGTGTATATAACTGACCAATTTAAAATTCAACAAAAGAGGACAACCCCCTTTTGTTGAATTTTTTTTATAAAAATGGTAAAATAATATAATATTGTATTATTTTATTGAATACAAAGGGGAATAAAATGTTTAAATTAGTATCGAATTATAAGCAAGCTCGGAGACCAGCCAAAAGCAATAGAATATTTAAGCAAGCGGTGTAAAAGAGGGTAAGAAATTCCAGACTCTTCTTGGAGTAACTCGGCTCACGGGAAAACTTTTACCATGGCAAATATAATTGAAAAAGTACAAAAACCAACTCTTGTTTTAGCACATAATAAAACACTAGCAGGACAACTTTATTCGGAGTTCAAAGAATTCTTCCCAGAAAATGCAGTCGAATATTTTGTTTCATATTACGATTATTATCAACCAGAAAGCTATATTCCATCGTCTGACACATATATAGAAAAGGATTCATCTATAAATGATGAAATAGATAAATTAAGACATTCAGCAACTCTTTCTTTATTTGAAAGAAAAGACGTAATTATAGTGGCATCTGTTTCGTGTATATATGGACTTCGGTGACCCTATAGATTATCAAGAATTGATGCTTTCCTTAAGACCAGGAATGAATAAAGATAGAACAGAAATAATGAAAAAACTTATAAAAATGCAATATACAAGAAATGAAATGGATTTTAAAAGAGGAACATTTAGAGCTAAAGGTGATATATTAGAAATTTATCCATCTAATCAAGAAGAAAGTGCTTTGAGAATTGAATTTTGGGGAGATGAAATAGAAAAAATAACAGAAATAAATCCATTAACAGGAAAACCTATAGGAACAAGAAAACATGTATTAATCTCACCAAACTCTCACTATGTTGCATCAGAAGAAAAACTAAAACATGCAATAGAAACAATAGAAGAAGAATTAAAAGAAAGAGTAGAATATTTTAAAAGTCAAAATAAATTAATAGAAGCACAAAGAATAGAAGAAAGAACAAATTTTGATATAGAAATGCTTATAGAAACAGGATTTTGCCAAGGTATAGAAAATTATTCTAGACATATAAGTGGAAGAAAACCGGGTTCTCCACCATACACATTGTTTGATTATTTCCCAGATGATTTTTTGCTATTTATAGATGAATCACATGCAACAATACCACAAGTAAGAGCAATGCATAATGGAGATAGAGCAAGAAAAGAAGCACTAGTTAAATATGGATTTAGACTTCCTTCAGCGTTTGATAATAGACCACTTAAATTTTCAGAATTTGAAGATAGAATAAACCAATGTATTTTTGTTAGTGCAACACCTGCAGAGTACGAAAAGGAAAAATCAAAAGAAAATATTGTAGAGCAAATAATAAGACCTACAGGATTATTAGATCCAAAAATTGAAGTAAAACCAGTCGAAAATCAAATAGACGATTTGATAAATGAAATACGTATTAGAGTAGAGAAGAAAGAAAGAGTACTTGTAACAACACTTACTAAAAAACAGGCAGAGGATTTGAGCAGTTATTTAAAGAATCTTGATATAAAAGTAAATTATATGCACTCAGATATAAAAGCATTAGAGAGAATGGAAATAATAAGAAATTTAAGACTTGGAGAATTTGATGTATTAGTTGGAATAAATCTACTTCGTGAAGGATTGGATATTCCAGAAGTATCTCTTGTTGCAATATTAGATGCTGATAAAGAAGGATTTTTACGTTCAGAACGTTCACTAATACAAACAGTAGGTAGAGCAGCTAGAAATGCAGATGGTAAAGTAATAATGTATGCAGATGAACTTACTGATAGTATGGAAAAAGCAATATCCGAAACAAATAGAAGAAGAAAAATTCAAGAAGAATATAATAAAGAGCACAATATTGTTCCACAAACTATTAAAAAATCTGTAAGAGATTCAATAAAAGCAACAATAATAGAAGACGTATCTAGCAAGTATGAAATAGGAAAAGATGAAAGTATAGAAGATATAATTAACAAATTGACAGATGAAATGCTAAAACATGCAGCAAATATGGAATTTGAAAAAGCAGCAGAATTAAGAGATAAGATAAAAGAATTAGAAGGACTTATATAATGGAAAAGTTCAAAAACAAATATTTTTTTATTTAAGAAAAACCCATCTTAAGAAGATGGGTAAAAAGTCTGCAGAGTTTATTTAGTTACTCATTGTTATTTTGTGCCTTTTCATTGTTGGCACGGGCAGCAATAACATAAAGTTCTTGAGCCCAGTTCGCAACATGTGGAAAAAAATCATTTTTACCATCAATATATGATGAAACAACTGGTGGTATTCCATTTTTAAAAGCATTTTTACAAGATATAGTTGATGGTAACGAATTTTTTTTGTTATCTCCAAATCTTATAACTGAGAAACCTTGTTTAATAAGTTTTATTGCTTCACTTTTAAATAAAGAGAACTTGTATTCAAAACAACCTTTTCCAGCTAATAAATAAAACTGTTCTTCTCTTTTTACACTCCGTGATGGTTTATCTATCATAATATATGACCTCCATAAAAATATTTTAGCAGACTTTTTTAGTGATAGACAAATAAAATATTTTTCGTCATTTCGAAATCACTATAACAATATTTTACCACATTATGTTACTAAAATCAATAAAACTTTATAAAGATACATATATGTTGTGACTGGTAAGTGAAAATGTCTCAAAAATTTTTTAGGTTGGTAAGTAAAAATGTCTTAAAAATTTAATATAAAG
>CANQWF010000076.1 GCA_947627485.1 uncultured Clostridia bacterium | reverse complement strand
ACAGTAGTCTGATTTTTTATTCTAATCGCTACTGTTATTAATCATGTTCTTTTTTAACTTTTTATTTTTCACACTAACCTCCTTAAATTTTATAATTAATTTAATTAATAATTTTTATAACCTACTTCTTGCAATTTAGCATCTTTTTTCATAACTCCATCTTTCATTCCAACTTTGAAGTCAGTTATTTTGTTTTTAATATTCTCATCTGATACTCCAATTATTTGAGTTGCTAAAATTGCAGCATTTTTTGCTCCATTTATTGCTACTGTTGCAACAGGAATACCTGATGGCATTTGCACTATAGAATAAAGAGAATCTACACCACTTAAAGTTTTAGAATGTATTGGAACACCAATTACTGGACATGTATTTACTGCTGCAAATATTCCAGGTAAATGAGCAGCGCCACCAGCACCAGCAATAATAACTTTAACATTTCTTTCTTTAAGACTTTTAGCATATTCAATTGCTTCATCTGGACATCTATGAACAGATAGTATTTTCATTTCATAAGGGATTCCCATATCTTCTAAAAATTTAGCTGAATCACCCATTATAGGCAAATCAGAGTCACTTCCCATAATTATTGCTACATCAATATTTTTATCCATCTTTTCCTCCTTGATTATAAAATTCTAAATAGATTATATTACAATAAACAACTTTATACAAGAAAAAAACAAAAATTGTAGCTATCAAATTTTTGTGGAAAAAGGGTCTGACTCCTTTTTTTCCAAATGACACAAATCTACATAAAAAAGAATATAATATTAACATAGTAGGAGGAAAGCAAATGAGTGAAGTATTAAGATTACAAAATATTAACAAAACATATCAAGCAAAAAATGGAGAAATAGAAGCTTTAAAAGATATAAATTTTAGTGTAAATACAGGGGAATTTGTTAGCATAATAGGACCAAGCGGATGTGGAAAATCTACATTACTATCAATAATTGCAGGTTTAGAGAAAAAATCAAGTGGTAAGATTTACATTGATGGGATTGAAAATGAAAATATATCACCTAAAATTGGTTATATGTTACAAAAAGACAGCCTATTAGAATGGAGAACAATATATAATAATGTTATTTTTGGTTTGGAGATTACACATAGAAAAACAAAGGAAAATGAAGAATATGTTAAAAATTTATTAAAGAAGTATAATCTTTATGAATTTAAAGACAAATATCCAAGCCAATTATCAGGTGGAATGAGACAAAGAGTTGCATTAATTAGAACACTTGCAATTAGACCAGAAATCCTTTTGTTAGATGAAGCTTTTTCTGCGTTAGATTATCAAACAAGAATAATGGTAACAAAAGATATATATAACATATTAAAAAATGAAAATATAACAGCTGTAATGGTAACTCACGATATATCAGAAGCAATTAGTATGTCGGATAGAGTAATTGTACTTACTAAAAGACCTGCGACAGTTAAAAAAATTTATACAATTGATTTTGAAATAGAAAATAAAGATCCAATGAATGCAAGAAAAAGCCCTAAATTTAGTAAGTATTTTGATAGTCTATGGAAGGAGCTAGATGTAGATGCAAAAGAAGATTGAATCAAATGAAAGAAAACAATATTTAAAAAAGAAAAGGATTACAAAAATAAGCATATTAATAACTCAAATTACATTAGTAATTTTATTTATTGTATTATGGGAAGTACTAGCGAATGTAGGAATTATTGATAGTTTTATTACAAGTCAACCATCAAGAATGTTAAAAACGTTTATGAATTTATCACAAAATGGATTATTAGAACATTTAGGAGTTACATGTTATGAAACAATAGTAGGATTTTTATCAGGAGCGATACTCGGAGTAATTGTTGCAATAATATTATGGTGGTCAAAATTCTTATCGAAAGTATCAGAACCATTTTTAGTAGTATTAAATAGCCTTCCTAAAATTGCTTTAGGACCAGTAATAATAATATGGGTAGGTGCAGGAACATCTGCAATAATAGTAATGGCACTTGCAATTTCGTTGATAGTAACAATACTTGAAATATTAAATGGATTCTTAAATACCGAAGAGGAAAAAATAAAAATGGCAAGAACATTTAATGCTAATAGATTTCAGATTCTCACTAAAATTGTTATACCTGCAAATATTTCTACATTTATAAATTCTCTTAAAGTTAATATAGGACTTTCGCTTGTAGGAGTAATATCAGGAGAATTTTTAGTATCAAAAGCAGGACTTCGGATACTTAATAGTATATGGAGGGCAAGTATTCCAGCTTGATTTAGTAATGGCAAGCGTTGTAATACTTGCAATAGTTGCAGCGATTATGTATGAAGCAGTAGTCCTACTAGAAAAGATGATTTTAAAAACAAAAAAATTTGGATAAATTGTAGTTTGTTTTTTGTTTGGAGAATTCAGGACAGTCCCAAAAATCCCCAAATTTGGTGATTTTTAGGGACGGTCCCTAGAATTCCCCTAACACAAACTACAATTTATCTAATAATATAGAAAGGAGTTTTGAATTGAAAAGATATATCATAGGAATACTTATTATTTTAGTAGTTGTAGGTGGAATTTTAGGTTATGCTTTATTAAAAAATAAAGACAATAACGAAACAGAAATGACTACAGTAAGATTAAATGAAGTAACCCGTTCAGTTTTTTATGCACCACAATATGTTGCAATAGCAAATGGCTATTTTAAAGATGAAAATTTGAGTTTAGAAATTACAACAGGCCAAGGTGCAGATAAAGTAATGACTGCAGTACTTGCAGGTCAAAGTGATATAGGTTTTGCCGGTCCAGAATCAGCGATATATGTGTATAATGAAGGAAAAGAAGATTATATGGAAGTATTTGCACAAATGACTAAAAGAGATGGATCTTTTTTAGTAAGTAGAAATAAAAATGATAATTTTAAATGGACAGATTTAAAAGGGTCTACAATTATTCCAGGTAGAAAAGGTGGAGTACCTTATATGACTTTTGAATATGTGCTAAAACAAAATGGAATAGATACTAAAAAAGATTTAGTTTTAGACGATAGTATAAAATTTGATCTTATGGCAGGTGCATTTGCAGGAGGAAATGCTGATTATGTAACACTATTTGAGCCTACTGCATCTATGACACAAGAACAAGGTAAAGGATATATAGTAGCATCAGTAGGAGAAGCTTCAGGGGAAATTCCTTATACAGCATATTTTGCAAATAAAAGCTATATAGAAAACAATCCAAAAATAATACAAGGATTCACTAATGCGGTATATAGAGGTCAGGTTTGGGTAAAAGAACATACAGCAAAAGAAATTGCAGAAGTAATACAAGAATTTTTCCCAGATACAGATTTGGGTATGCTCGAAAAATCAATACAAAGTTATAAAGATATAGATGCATGGAATGATACTCCAGTATTAAAAGAAGAAGCTTTTGACAGATTACAGATTGTAATGCAAGAAGCAGGCGAACTTACAGAAAAAGCTCCATATGATGTAATAGTAAATAATGAATTTGCAAAAAATGCTATTAAATAGAAAGATAAAATATAAAATTACCTTATAAAAAGCAGTTACTAAAATTGACTAATTATGAAAAAAGTAGTACAATAAAATGCATGTTACTATATAGTATCAAAATCCATAAAAATACTTAAGGGAGGAAAAGACAATGGACTTATGGATTGTTTTTATTGAGTGCATGGCAATAGTTATTATTGTATTAGTAAGTGGCTTATTATTACTTTATATAATTGATCAAACTTACAATATTGTCAATAACAACGAAAATTGTTATTTTTGTTGGGGCTCTCAAAACTGTAAAAACTGTTGTTTTTGCATTAAATGTTACTATTGTAAATACTGCTATTATTGTACAAATTTAAAATATTACAATTATCGCAGGGGAAAATGAAAATAAACAGTCGTTCTTTGGTTTTACTAAAGAACGACTGTTTATTTTTATAATAAAAAATATTGAAAAAGTTAAAAAACTATTGCAGAAGACAAGGATATAAAATATAAAAAGCATAAAAATCAAAGAAAGGACTTGCAAAACATTAGGATATAAAATATAATAAACATAAGAACAAAGTTACGTAGTCGCCCTTTGTTCTCGCCAGATCCAAAGTTTGCGAATAAAATAAGCAAATCTCAAAGGCGATAGCGATTATAGCATTTTTGTTGTATAGAAAAATCTTTGATTTTTCCTATACAACAAAA
>CANQWF010000075.1 GCA_947627485.1 uncultured Clostridia bacterium | reverse complement strand
AGCAAAGCGAGTGGCATGTATTTCGTATTTGCTCCAACGACTAACTTAACGAAATGCCTTTCTTACTTTTTAATTTTATATACAATAATATCAAAACAATAATTACTAATATCAATATTATAATAAAGGCATAAGATTGTTTTACATCATTATTTGCAATTAGATTTTCAGAGTATTCAATTCCTTCTACATTATAAGATACTGTCCCTATTACATCACCTTTTTTTATAGGAGCTTTTATATTTTCATTCAATTGCACTTTTGGAAGCAGAGCATTATCAGTATCAGATGCTTTTATTAATACAGATATACTATTTGCAGTAACTGCATCTAACTTTTTTGTATTTCTTGTTGCATTTTTTACATTTATAGTTTGAATAACACCTTGTTCCTTAACAATTTCTTTCAAAACATAATTGTTATATCCATATTCAAATAAATTAAGTGTGTCTAAATATCTTTCACTAAGACCTTGCTCATTTTGCCCAGCACCTAATACAACTGTTAATAGTTCTAAATCATCTTTTTTAGCAGAAGCAATCAAACAGTTTTTAGCCGGAGTAGTAAAGCCAGTTTTAACACCAGTTGCATATTTATAGTAATAATTATCTGCTGTTTGTGAATTATTTGGTATTAGTAAAGCATTTGTAGTAGTAAATAATCTATCATTCTTTTCGTATTTATCAGTAGCTGGTAGTTTATATGTAGTTGTTGATACAAGAGTTCTAAAAGTTTCATTTTGCATTGCATATTTTGCAATTAGAGCTAAATCATGAGCTGTAGAATAATGATTTTCATCATGTGCGCCATTAGGATTAACAAAATTAGTAGAAGTACATCCTAGTTCCTTAGCTTTTTCATTCATCAACTTTGAAAATTCTTCTACAGATCCTGAAACATGTTCTGCAAGAACTATTGCTGCATCATTTGAAGAACCTACCATTAATACATTTAATAATTGTTCAACTGTTAATTTTTCTCCAACTTGCAAATTTGCTGTAACATATCCAGTAGATATACTCATAACAGAATTATAGCTAACTGTTGCATATTCGTTTAAATCGCATTTTTCTAAAACAATAATTGCTGTCATTACTTTTGTTAAACTTGCAGGATACATTTTTTTATCTATATTTTTTTCATAGAGTATTTTCCCAGTTTTTAAATCCATTAGTATGGCTGCTGGAGAAACAATATTTGGAATATTTTCATTGCTTGCATTAACTTTAGGAAGTAAAAAACAAGCTAAACACATAAAAATAATAAAACAAACAGAAAATTTCTTAATAGATTTCATTACATTTCATCTCCCATTTTTAATCTGTAATAATTATATTAATATAATATATTAAAATATGATAAAAAACAATATTTAAGGAGGTTTTAATATGGAAATTTTAAATAAAAAACAAAAGATTATTCTTATAATAATAGTAATAGCTATACTATTATTCATAGGTTTTTATATTATACACAAAACTAATAATACAAAATTTATTGAACTAGAAACAGAAGCAGATGAATATATAGATGATAACAATATTGCAGAAGAAGATAGAGGGGATGAGACATATAAAGAAAATATTGTAGTGCATGTAACAGGAGCAGTAAAAAAACAAGGAGTAGTAGAAATAAGTCAGGGCAGTAGAATTTCAGATGTTATAGAAGTAGCTGGTGGAATAACAAAGCTAGCTGATTTATCAAAAATAAATTTAGCTTATGTAGTTCAAGATGGACAAAAAATATATGTTCCAAATGTAGAAGATAAAGAAGAAGTAACTACTATAACAGAAGATGCAGGAGATGGAGTAATAGAAGAAGATATAAGTAATAATAAAGAAAAGAAAATAAATATAAATAAGGCATCACAAAGTGAATTAGAAACGTTAAATGGGATAGGACCGTCAACTGCTTTAAAAATTATTAATTATAGAAACGAGAATGGTGATTTTAAAAAAATAGAAGATATTAAAAATGTTCCAGGGATAGGAGATGCAAAATTTGAAAATATAAAAAATGATATTATTGTATAATAAAACATAAAAGCATAAAAAAACCAAATTTGGAAATACTTTAATCAAGTAAGTCCAAAGGAGGTTTTTTATTTGATTAATAAGGTAGAAATTGCATCAGTTAATACTGCAAAATTGCCTCTACTATCAAATGAAGAAAAAAATGAACTTTTAAAAAAAATAAAAAATGGAGATAAAGAAGCAAGAGAAAAATTTATCAATGGGAATTTAAGATTAGTTTTAAGTGTTGTTCAAAGATTTGGCGGAAGAGGAGAAAATGCAGATGATTTATTTCAAATAGGGTGTGTGGGTCTAATTAAAGCAATTGATAATTTTGATATTACATTAAATGTTCAGTTTAGTACTTATGCAGTACCAATGGTAATTCGGAGAAATAAGAAGATTCTTAAGAGATAATAATCCAATCAGAGTAAGTAGATCTATTAGAGATTTAGCATATAAAGCTCTTCAAGCAAAAGAAAAATTGACTAAAGAAAATGAGAAGGAACCAACAATAGAAGAGATAGCCAAAGAAATTGGAACTGATAAAGAAGAAATAGTTATGAGTTTAGATGCAATACAAGATCCAGTATCGCTTCAAGAACCGATATATAATGAAGGAAATGAAAGTATTTATATAATGGATCAGATAAAAGATACAAAGAATACAGATGAATTATGGGCAGATAATATAACAATTACAGAGGCTATGAAAAAATTAAATAATAGAGAAAAAAGTATAATATCAAAAAGGTTTTTTGACGGAAGAACACAAATGGAAGTTGCAGAAGAAATTGGAATTTCACAAGCACAGGTTTCAAGATTAGAAAAAAGTGCGATAGATAGAATAAAGAAGATGTATAAATAAAATAGATTACTAAACAGTTAAATTTCCACTAATATAACATCATCTCCAATACATTTTATATTCTGCCATGGAATTACAATATCATTATTGCTTGAAAACATATTAAGTAATTTAGTATTTCCGGGTACAATTATAGAGGTAATTATCCCACTATCTAAATCAGCAGTAACATCTTGAACGAATCCAAGTCTTTTTCCATCATTTATATTAATTACTTCTTTATGTTTAAAATCCAAACCTTTTGTCCCCATATACATCTCCTAAATATTAAATCTAATAAATTATATTCGTATAGACTTAAAAAATGTTATTAAAAATAAACTACAATTTGCATTATAATTCATTATAATAATATTGATAAAATAAAAAACTTAGATTATAATAATATAAAAGTAAAAAGTAAAGGTGGTAATAATATGGAATTTTTTGCAAATGAAGGTAAAAATGTTGAAATAGAAGTAAATGGCAGAACTTATATGAGACATGCAATAAAAACTAGATTTGTAAAACAAGGAGAAAACTATATAGATATTTTTAAAGAATATGTAAGCCCAATATATGAAGAAGGAGATATAGTTTCAAGTAGCGAAAAAATAATAGCGTTATGTCAGAATAGAATTGTAAAAAGGGAAGATGTAAAAATAGGATTTTGGGCAAAATTCTTATCAAAATTTGCATCAAAAACAGATGCAGGTGTTGGAGTAGGAGAAACAATAAAAATGCAATATGCAATTGATACGGTTGGACTTTTAAAAGTATTATGGGCAAGTGTAGCAAGTGCAATTACAAAATTATTTGGAAAAAGAGGAGTTTTTTATAAAATTGTAGGACAAGAAGTTAGTGGACTAGATGGATTCTATGATCATGTATGGAAGGAATATGGAGATATTGGAATAAAAATACCAGAAAATCCATCTAGAGTGTGTGATGAAATAAAAGAAAAATTAGGAATGAGTTGCATGATAGTAGATGCAAATGATTTAGGACAAGAAGTATTAGGACATTCATCAGATATAACTTTAAGTGAAGAAGAATTGAAGGGATTAATAAAGGATAATCCATCGGGACAAGGAAAAGAATTAACTCCATTAATATTAATTAGAGAGAAAAAATAAAAAGGTATAAAATTCCATAAAAAAAAATATAAAATTATGTTGACAATTAATAGAGAAAGTGATATTATAAAATAGTACCAAGTAAATATGAAGACATATTTTATATAAAAACAAAAATATAAAATTAGTAATATTTAGGACGCTTAAAAAGTAAATCTTAGAACTGAAAAATTGCTAATTTTTTTTGTACCTAAAAATATTTAAAAAAATTTAAAAAAAGTGTTGACATTTAAAAACTTGGGTAGTATAATAATGAGCGTTCTCGCAAAAAGAGAATGTAAAAGTACATTGAAAAATAAACAATAAATTCCTTTAAGAGAATACTTTGAAGTATTCGTACTCAAAAAAGAAGAA
>CANQWF010000074.1 GCA_947627485.1 uncultured Clostridia bacterium | reverse complement strand
TGTGTTAGGGGAATTCTAGGGACTGTCCCTAAAAAATCACCAATTTTGGGGATTTTTGGGACTGTCCTGAATTCTCCGAACACAAACAACTATTTATTTAAATTATAGTAGCAATACATAGATACAGGACAGTTATCGCATTTAGGATTTCTTGCAGTACAAATATTTCTTCCATGCCAAACAAAAAGATGATTAACATCTTTATAATATTCATTAGGTATAATTTTAAGCAAATCTTGCTCAATTTTAGAAGGATCAGAATTACTAGATAGTCCCAATCTATTACTAATTCTTTTTGCATGAGTATCAATGGCAATTCCAATAGGATTATTAA
The DNA here is from genome assembly GCA_947627485.1 of uncultured Clostridia bacterium. Taxonomy (GTDB): domain Bacteria; phylum Bacillota; class Clostridia; order TANB77; family CAG-508; genus CAG-452. The sequence goes on along the minus strand of CANQWF010000074.1, from coordinate 4,072 downwards.
ACGCTTCTAACATAATTACGTTAGCACTCTTTCTACCAATACCAGGTAAAGTCATTAGCTCATCTATATTTTTAGGCAACTTTCCATTATATTCTTCCAGAATTTTTTTAGAATATGCCTTAATATTTTTAGCTTTTGTTTTGTAAAAACCACAAGGATGGATTAAATTTTCTAAAATGCTAATATCCATATCAACAAAGTCTTGTGGTGTATTATATTTTTCAAAAATAGAAGGAGTTGTTTTATTAACTCGTTCATCTGTACATTGAGCTGATAACATAACAGCAATACCTAGCTCAAAAGGAGAATTAAAATCTAAACTACAAGTTGCATCAGGATATGCTGATTTTAATAATTCTATTATTTCTACAACTTTTTCTGTAGATGAATTATGATAACTTTTTTTATGTTTCTTATCCAAAACTATCACCCTTTTACATAAAAAATAATATATTATAATAATAAATAAAATTGAAAGCAAATGTAGGAGGAAGTATATGTTAAATCTATTTAAAAAAACACTAGCAGTATGCTTAATTGGATTTGGACTTCGGAGTATTACTTGTAATATTACTTCCGTTTTCAGGATGGCTATTCATTATTGGAGTTACAATAGTAGTAGTAGGAATAGCATGGCTTTCTTGTTAAATTAAAAATAAAGGAGAGTGCTGCAATATGACTATAGTAGTAAAAAAAGTTCCTAAATTTTTAAGAGGAATTGTAAAATTGATATTTGGTGTAAAATAACAAATTATATATACAATTACATAAGATAATTAAATAGTTCTACAAAATATTTTATTAATATCAATTATATTACAAAACAAACAAAAAAAATAGGTTTTATACCTATTTTTTTGTTAAAAATTTATTATGTTATTAAATTAAAGTTATGCTTTTGTAACTTTACCAGAACGTAAGCATTTAGCACAAACCTTAATTTTTTTTGGTTCACCATTTATAATTGTTTTTACTGTTCTTAAATTTGGTTTCCAAGTTCTAGATGTTCTTTTACTAATGTGTGAACGTGTAATACTAAGTTTATTTCCGTAACTTATTGATTTATTACAAATTTCGCATTTTGCCATAATACATAGCACCTCCTATACTTTGAATAAACTGACTAAACAATAGTTTAGCATAAATATAAAAAAAATACAAGGGGTTTCACAAAAATAATTGACAAAGCTAATTAAAGTGATAAAATAAATATGAATTTAGTTCTATGTAATTTAAATCTAAACAATTAAATCTTTGAATTTTCAAAAACAAAAACTAATTTATTTGATGTTTTGTAATATATAGAAAGACTTAGTAGATTTTTCTTTATCTATCTAAACACCAAATTACCGAAAGGAATTAAAATGAACAATATACTAGACAATATTTTAAGTCTAATATACCCACCAGTTTGTGGCTTTTGTGGAAAAATAGATAAAAATTATATATGCAAAAAATGCAGTCTTAAGATAAAAGAGTATGAAATTAAAAATGATTGCATTACAAAAAACATGTATATAGATGAAGGCTACAGTATTTTTAGATATAAAGGAATTATAAGAGACACATTTATAAAATATAAATTCAATAATAAACCATATTTATCTAAAACTTTTTCAAAAATTATATTAAAAAATAAAAAAATATGTGGTATTTTAAAAAAATATGATATAATAATTCCAGTTCCAGTACACAAAAAAAGAAAGCAAAAAAGAGGGTACAATCAAACAGAAATTATAGCAAGAGAAATAGCAAAGGCTTTAGATATAAAGATTGTAACAGATGTATTAATAAAAAATAAAAATATAAAGCCACAATCACAGCTTACAAAACGTGACAGAAAACAAAATGTAAAAAATGCTTTCAAAGTACAAAATAATAAAAAAATAATTAATAAAAGTATACTAATTTTTGATGACGTTTATACTACAGGAAGTACAATAAATGAGTGTAGCAAAGTAATTAAATTAGCTGGGGCTAAAAATATTGGAATATTAACAATTGCAAAAGATTAAAGGAGGACCACATGGAAGATTTAGTAGAAAGCATCTTAGATTATGTTAGAGCAGATTATACAGATTATGCAATAATGATAAATGGAGAATGGGGAAGTGGAAAGACTTATTTTTGGAATCATAAAATAAGAAATAAAATAGATTCACTTCAATTAAATGGTAAAACATATACTACAATATATATGTCTTTATATGGAATATCTAATCTAGAAGATATTAGTAAAAAAATATTCATAGAAACTACACAACTTATGGATAAAAATATGAGAAAATATATGAATTCAACAGACCAACAATCTATACCAGAATATGCAAAAACAGGTTTAGATATGGCAAATCTTTTTGGAGTAACACAAAATGGAGATAAAGTAGACTATAGTAAATTTTTCTCTACAGATGATAAAGTATTATGTTTTGATGATCTAGAAAGAGCCAATGTTGATGTTATAGATATACTAGGATATATAAATAATTTTGTTGAACATGATCATATAAAAACAATTATTATATGTAACGAAAAAGAATTATCAACAAAATTAAAAAGCACTAATTTAGAGATGAAAACTTTTATTGCAACATATCTTTTAGATAAAGAAGGAGACTTATCTAAAACAGATAAACCTATGGTTGAAAAGATACAAGATAAAATAGAATATGTTTTCGATAAGGCAAACGATTATGAAAGAATAAAAGAAAAACTAATAGGAGAAACATTTGAATATGCACCAGAATTTAATTATATAATTAATGGAATTCTGATGCGATATGAAAATAATCCAGATTTAATTAGATTTTTAAGAGAAAACACAAATTATATTATTTCTACATTTAATAAAAGTGGTACAAGGAATTTAAGAATATTAAAACACGCTTTAAATGATTTTAAAAAGATATATGAAATGGTAAATAAATACTATCCAAATACTAATTATAGAATTATGCAAACAATGCTTATATTTACAATAGCAATATCTTTTGAAATTAAAGCAGGAAAAATAACAAAAGATAAATTTGTGAACATTGCAGATAATGAAGAATATAAATCAATTCTTGTATCTTCAAGAGTATTAATGGATAATAGACAATTTTATATTAAGGAATTTGATAGCAATTATTACTATAACTTCAAATCAGAATATAGGTTCTTTAAATTCATAGAAATATATGTAAGAACAAGAATATTCGACATGAAAACATTTAAAAGTAATATGGAAGTTATTATAAACACTGTAGATACAGAAAAACTTCCAGGATATAAAAGATTACTTATAGAAGAATATTGGAAAATATCAGATGATCAATTTCCAGGAGTAATAGAAGAAGTATTAGAAGATGTAAAAAATGGAAAAGTAAATCTTTTAGATACAGTAAAACTATTTATATATTTTACTTATTTCATAAAAAAAGATTTAATTGAATATGATATAAAAACAGTAAGAACAATATTTTTTAACGGAATGAATGTTGCAGCTCTAACATCTGAGTATTATGAAAACCCTGATGAAGAAATAGACAGAATTATAATAGGAGAAAAAACGCAAGAAATAAAAGAAGTATTAGATCACTTTTATATGATAAATAGAGCTTTAAAAGACAAAATGTACATGGAAAAAGCAGAAAATATTTTCAAATGCATACCAATGAAAATGGAAATGTTTTATGAAAGATTCGATAAAGAATGTATGGATGTTCCAATTTTTAAATATTATGATCCATATCAAATGTTTCAAAGAATATCTTGTGCAAGCAATGAAGATATAGTATCTATAAAAGAAAAACTTTTAGATAGAGCAGATAAATATACAAAAGAAATAGAGCCAGAGATGAAAAATATAGCAAAATTAAAACAAATTATAGATGATTATGTTGAAGGAAAAGATATGGGAATTAAAATAGTAATGTTAAAAGAATTCTCTAAAGATTTAGGAACTATTTTAGAAAAATATGAAGAAAAATTGTAGTTTATAAGAATGTTTAATCGGTTCGTAGGAAAGGTTAATAATTATTTGTTTCTCAGTTACGCGATCCAGCTTTCGTTACATGAAACTGTTGTTGCT
>CANQWF010000073.1 GCA_947627485.1 uncultured Clostridia bacterium | reverse complement strand
ACTACTATTTTAACATTTTTTCGTACAAAACTAAATTCCACTTTTAAAAAAAGTGGATTTTAAAATAAAAATTAAGGAATAAAAAAATTTTACAAAAAGACTATTGACATACGAACATTATTTTGATAAAATACAAACATAAGGAGGTAAAAAATGGAAATAAAAGATATTAAAAATCATAATTTTAAGGATGATATTATAGAAATTGAAGTTGGTCCAAATGGTGAGCTTGACGAAGCAACCGAAAAATTCCTAATGGAAAAAGTACAAGAGACAATAGATGAAGGAATTTATTATTCAGAAGAAGAAGCTAATAGATTGCTAGATAAAATGATAGAAGAGACTAAAAAATGTATGAAATTAAACGTACCCAGCAAGCCAATATAGATTTGTATAGAATATACAATTATATATTTTTTAATCTAGCAAATCCAATTGCTGCAGACAACTTTAGAGTTAACATATTAAAACCAATTTCATATTTAAAATATTTTCCGGATATGGGAAAAAAAGTATTAAATTCAAACATAAGATTTATTTGTTTCAAAAATTATTTGATTTTATATTCAGTTAATAATCAAATCGTTGTAATCCGACGAATACTCAATAAAAGACAAAATTTTAAAAATATAATTTAAAAAATGAAATTTTAAAAAATGTATACAAAAATTAACAATTATGCTATACTTTTTATATTAAAATATTTAGATTAACAATTAGGAGAGAACATGCTTAAAAAAATTTGGTTACATTTTAAATTAATAACAAAACATAAATGGATAGTATTTAAACTTTGTGCAAAAGTAGGATTAATTTGGAGAGGTCTTGTGCATGATTTATCAAAATATAGTCCTACAGAATTTATAGAGAGCAGTAAGTATTATGTAGGATATAAAAGTCCAATACAAGTTGCAAGAGAGGATAGAGAGTATTCATTAGCATGGCTACATCATAAGGGAAGAAATAAACACCACGAAGAATACTGGTATGATTTTAATGCACCTGTAAAAGCGCCTGTTATACCATATAAATATACAGTAGAAATGTTATGTGATAATATAGCTGCTGGAATGGTATATAAAGGAAAAGATTTTAAAAAAGAATATCCATTATGGTATTGGCAAAATGTAAAAAACAAAGAACTATTCCATCCAAAAATGAGAGATTTTTTTGATGATGTTTTAACAGAAATAAGCAAAAATGGAATAGATGCAGTATTAAAAAAAGAATTTTTAAAAGAAAAATACAAAAAATATTGTAAATAGCGGAGGAATTTATGCAAGACAAACAAAAATATATTAGAAATTTTAGTATTATAGCACATATAGACCATGGAAAATCAACACTTGCAGATAGACTAATAGAAAAAACTGGACTCCTTTCTTCAAGAGAGATGGAAAGTCAGGTTTTAGATAATATGGATTTAGAAAAAGAACGTGGAATTACAATAAAAGCACAAGCTGTAAGAATGTTATATAAAGCAAAAGATGGAAACGAATACATATTTAATTTAATAGATACACCTGGACATGTAGATTTTAATTATGAAGTTTCAAAAAGTTTAGCTGCATGTGAAGGTGCAATTTTAGTAGTAGATGCAAGTCAGGGAGTAGAAGCACAAACTCTTGCAAATGTATATTTAGCACTTGATAATAATTTAGAGATTTTGCCTGTTATAAACAAAGTAGATCTTCCAAATGCAAGACCAGAAGAAGTAAAACAAGAAATAGAAGATATAATCGGAATTCCTGCTATGGATGCGCCTTGCATATCTGCAAAAACAGGATTAAATATAGATGAGGTCCTAGAAAGAATAGTTACTGATTTTAAACCACCAGTAGGCGATGAAACTAAACCATTAAAGTGTTTAATATTTGACTCTTTTTATGATAATTATAAAGGAGCATTAAGTTATATAAGAGTAATAGAAGGAACAGTAAAAACAGGGGACGAAATTTTATTTATGGCTACAAATAAAAAATTTGTAGTTACAGAACTTGGATATCTAGAGCCAGGAACTACTGTTCCATCAGATAAGCTTTCTGCAGGAGAAGTGCGGATATATTGCAGCTAGTATAAAAAATGTATCAGATCTTCATGTTGGGGATACAATAACTAATGCTGTAAATCCTGCAAAAGAGCCACTTCCAGGATATAAAAAGGCAAATTCTATGGTGTATTGTGGAATGTATCCATTAGATGGTAGTGAATATGAACCACTAAAAGAAGCTTTAGAAAAACTAAAATTAAATGATGCTGCACTAAACTATGAACCAGAAACTTCTGCAGCATTAGGATTTGGATTTAGATGTGGCTTTTTAGGTTTATTACACCTAGAAATAGTACAAGAGAGATTAGAAAGAGAATTTGACTTAAACTTAATTACAACAGCTCCATCAGTAATATATAAGGTATATAAGCAAACTGGAGAAGTAGTAGAACTATATAATCCAACAGACCTACCACCTTTGCAAGAAATAAGCTACATAGAAGAGCCAATTGTAAAAGCAGAAATAATGCTTCCAAAAGAATTTGTAGGAAACGTAATGGAAATATGCCAAGATAGAAGAGGTACATATCTTGATATGAAATATTTAGATGCTTCTAGAGTAACTCTAGAATATGAACTTCCACTAAATGAAATAATATATGATTTTTTTGATACTTTAAAATCAAAAACAAAAGGATATGCATCTTTCGATTATGAATTTAAAGAATACAGAAGGGCTGAACTTGTAAAATTAGATATACATATAAACAATGAACCAGTAGATGCTTTATCGTTTATAGTACATAAAGATACAGCATACAGTAGGGGAAGAAAAATGGCAGAAAAATTAAAAACAGTAATTCCAAGACAACTCTTTGAAATTCCAATTCAAGCAGTAGTAGGCGGAAAAATAATTGCTAGGGAAACAATATCTGCGATGAGAAAAGATGTACTTGCTAAATGCTATGGTGGGGATATTACAAGAAAGAAAAAACTATTAGAGAAACAGAAAAAAGGTAAGAAAAAAATGAGACAAATAGGAAACGTAGAAATACCACAAGAAGCATTCCTAAGTGTACTAAAATTAGATGAGGAGTAAGGAGAAATTACAAAAGCTAATATTGACAAATAGCCAAATTAAGCATATAATAAAAGAAGGGAGATGATAACATGAAAAATGAAGATGGATTAAGTGATTTTATGAAATTTGCATATAAATGCAATAAAGTAAGAGATTTAGAAGAAGCATTTGAAGAGTATCCAGTAGAAAATGAATGGCATAAGGGTAAAATTGAAAATGTATTAAGAGAAACAGATGTACAATATAACTCATATGAAATTGGAGATATAGTATTTGTAAAAGAATACTATTATCCAGATGGAAATATAGGTAATAATCATTTTTTTGTTATTATTGACCAAAATAATATGGCTGTTCCAATAGAAAATTTTGGAATGCTGTTATCATCTAATTTAAATAAATTAAAATATAAGTCTAATAAAATTTTAAAAAGGAATGAACAAAACAAATTATATAAAGATAGTATCGTGAAAACAGATGTAATATATAAAATTTTAAACAGCCAAATAATATTTAAAATAGGGAAAGTTGACAATAACAAAATAGAAGAATATAAAAGTAGTTTTTATCAAAATAATAAGGAGACTAAAAAGTGAAAAGTGAAAAATTAAAAGGGAAAATTATAGACAATGAAAAGTTGTCTGACCAAATAGAAGGACGAAATAGTGTTTTAGAGTTATTAGAATCTGGAAGAGATATAAATAAAATACTAATCGCAAAAGGAGAAAGGCACGGCTCTATTAATAAAATAATTACAATTGCAAAGCAAAGAAAAGTAGTTATTGCAGAAGTAGAAAGAGCAAAGCTAAATGCAATATCTGAGACTAATAATCATCAAGGAGTAATAGCAATTGTACCGCCATTTAATTATGTAGAAGTGGAAGATATATTAAATGAAGCAAAGAGTAAAAATGAAGATCCATTTATAATTATACTAGATGGAATCGAAGACCCACATAATTTAGGTTCAATTATTAGAACTGCAGAAACAGCTGGAGTTCATGGAGTTATAATTCCAAAAAGAAGAGCTTGCGGAGTAAATGCTACAGTTTCAAAAGCATCTGCAGGGGCAGTAGAGCACGTAAAAGTTGCAAGGGTAAATAATATAAACGAAACAATAAAGTATTTAAAAGAAGAAGGATTGTGGATTTGTGGAACAGATGGAGAAGCAAAAGAATTTTACTATAATCAAAATTTAAAAGGAGCAATTGCTATAGTTGTAGGTAGTGAAGGATTTGGAATGAGTAGATTAGTAAAAGAAAATTGCGATTTTCTAGTAAAAATACCAATGAAAGGAAAAATAACATCACTTAATGCATCTGTATCAGCTGGGATTGTTATATACGAAGTTCTAAAACAAAGAAATCAGTAAAAATAAATGTGACTAGTACGTGAAAATGTCCCAATTTTTACGTTAGTTTGTACATGAAAATGTCTTGAATTATGTTAATATTAT
>CANQWF010000072.1 GCA_947627485.1 uncultured Clostridia bacterium | reverse complement strand
ATTATAAAAGTAATAACAGGAATTAGAAGATGTGGTAAATCTACTTTATTAGAATTATTTCAAGACTATTTAAAAGAAGATGGAATAGAAGAAAATCAAATTATATCAATTAATTTTGAAGATGCAGATTATGAAGAATTACAAGATAGAAAAAAGTTATATGAATATTTAAAATCAAAATTAGTAAAAGGAAAAAAGACATATATATTTTTAGATGAAATACAAAAAGTTAATGAATTTGAAAAAACAGTAGATAGTCTTTTTATTAACAAAGATGTGGATTTATATATAACTGGTTCAAATGCTTGGCTTTTATCATCAGAACTTGCAACATTACTTACAGGAAGATATATAGAAATCAAAATGTTGCCTTTATCGTTTAAGGAATATTTATCAGCATTTGAAGATAAAACAGATTTATCAAGGAAGTTTAGAGATTACCTGCAATATAGTTCATTTCCACAAGCTATAGAATTATTTAAAATTAATCAAGAGAATATTAAATTGTTTTTAGATGGTATATATAATACGATTTTGTTTAAAGATGTAATGCAAAGAAGAGGAATAACAGATAAAAACACATTAGAAAGAGTAACTAAATATTTATATGATAATATAGGAAATAGAACTAGCATGAAAAATATAAGTGACCAATTAGAAGGGTTAGAAAAAAATAATTCGTATAATACAGTTTCAGCCTATGTTCAGGCACTTATAGATAGCTATATTGTATATAAAGCAAATAGATATGATATAAAAGGAAAAGAATTTTTAAAGACACAAGAGAAATATTATGCAGTAGATATAGGACTTAGATATTACATGCTTGGACAGGGCTCTGGTAAAGATATGGGACATATATTAGAAAATATAGTCTATCTTGAATTATTAAGACGAGGATATGAAGTTTATATTGGAAAATACGATGACCTAGAAGTAGATTTTGTAGCAAAAAACTCAGAAAATACAATTTATTATCAAGTAGCATTAACAACAAGAGAATTAAATGATGGCAATAACAGTGTATTAGAAAGAGAATTAGCACCATTGAAAAAGATAAACGATAATTATCCAAAAATTATATTAACATTAGATGATGACTTAGATGCAGATTTTGATGGCATAAAGAAGATAAATGTATTAGATTGGTTACTTAAGATATAAATAACGTTGATAAATATGGAAGCAAGCAAAGTGTTAATATAAAAATTAGTGTGTATTTTAGAGTGTAAATTATTTTTATGCAATTAATACGAGTATTTTAGAAAATAGCACGGGTTACCAGTCAGACTTAAAAATTAAAACAGAATGCAAACGCTGTAGGGGGTAGCGACCTTAGGCAACTCGTGAGAGAAAGAACATATAGAGATGTTAATACTATTAGAATAACACCGGAAAATACATTTGAAATGCAACAAAAATAAAAATAATAAAAAACTATTGACAAAAGGTAAAGAAATGAATTAGAATAAAACAAAGGTATAAACAAAGAGAAACATAAAACAAAAGAATGAAAGGTAGGAAAACATATGAATAATAAAGAATTAAAAGCAAATGCAATTGTAGGGGTCGCACCCTTGGGCGACCTGCACTTCGAAGAAAACACTTTAGAATCTCCAAAGGCATACACAAATTCAAAATCAAAAATCAAAACATTAACTTCTGACAACAAAGGAATCACACTAATAGCATTAGTAATCACAATAATCGTAATGCTCATACTAGTAGCAGTAACAGTAACCGTAGCAATAAATGGTGGATTATTTACTACTGCAAAACAAGCAACAACAGACACACAGTATCACGCAGACAGAGAGATGCTACTCTCAGCAGTAATAGGAGCAATAGGAAGTAATGCAGAAGTAGATTTTACAGAATTAGATAAAAATTTGCCAAATGGATTTACAGGAAATAATGGAACATATACAAGCGAAGCAGGAAACAATTTTAAGGTAGACAAAAATGGAAATATAACAGATGGTGAGCCACCTGCTGGAGGAGACTATAAACCAGTATCCGAATTGTTTGTAGCAGAAAAAGAGACACTTTCAGAAGTAAAAAAAAGGGATGACTCTACAACAGATGATAACTTACACATAGGAGACTTTATAAACTACACAGCAGGAGATTGGAAACAAGAGGAGATAACTGCAATACGAACAGGTAAAAATGGCAGTCTAAACACAGCAAATGGAAATAATACGACACTTCCTACACAAGATTATCAATTTGGAGGCTTTGCAGCAGGAGATAGTAGAGATGGAAATGCAAAACCTTATGAGGAATCTTATAATGGGATAAAAGATCTAGAAGGTGAAACAATAACAGGCTGGAGATTATTTGATGTAAAAGAAGATGGAAGTATAGTATTGATATCAACAGGATGTCCGGAAGATTTTTATGTATGTGAGACTTATTCCGGTAACGAGAATCGAGGGTATATAAATGAGTACATATTATCTGGCCGTAAACGTGATGTTGCAGATTATTCGAATTGTAAAAACAGAGATTGGAGCAATTATGTAAATGCGACCCAGCATGCCGAATCAGCAAACTCGATAACAAAGGAAGATTTAGATGATTGGTTTGAAAAATATATGGGGGTACCTGAAGGTCAAGACTTATACTATGGTGATGGGTTGGATTCTGTATATAAAACAAGATATGAAAACCTAATTGATAATTATTCGTATTACTGGCTCGCTACCACGCTTGATTCTGTTGCCAAGAGAGGCTGGTTGTATTATGTGAGCCCCTTCGAATGGTGGGTAAAAGCCAACTACGGGGAGACGTATGGTGTTCGAGTCCTTGTATATCTGGATTCTGGTGTACAATTATCACCTTCGGGAACGGTTACCGTAAACAAGTTGGGCGATTATTCGAAATATGGTGGACCTTACACGTATAATATGTGGAATATACAGTAAAGCTGGCCCCAAGCAGGCGTCGTTTCTGCTGGGGCATCCGCGCGTTTTGAGAAGTGATAAATGGCGATGCATATTAGGGACGTAAAAGATGTGCAAAATGTAAAAGGAGATTTTTAAATCTCCTTTTTTTGTTGTGTAACGAAAACCCCCTGTTTTATGCCGGAGGAAATTTATTAAACTATTAAATTATAAATACCAGTAGTAATCATACATATTAAAATTCCACAAACAGTAGGTATAATAAACGAAAGTATTGCCCATTTCCAGCTTCCAGTTTCTTTTTTTATACTAATTAAAGTAGTACTACAAGGGAAATGCATTAAACTAAACAACATTACATTTATTGCTGTAAGAATAGTCCAACCATTACTTATCAAAATATTAGATATATTTGCTAAATCTTCAATTTGTACTAAATTGGATCCAGACATATAGCTCATAAGAATTATTGGAAGAACTATTTCATTTGCAGGAAGGGCTAAAATAAATGCAGCCAAAATATATCCATCTAATCCCATAAGACTAGCAAAAGGATTTAGAAAATTTGCTATATAGTTTAAAATAGATACTCCATTAATATTTAGATTAGCAAAAAGCCATATAACAATTCCAGCGGGAGCAGCAACAGATATTGCTCTACCGAAGAACAAACAATGTTCTATCAAAAATCGAACGTACTAAAACTTTTCCAATTTGAGGTCGTCTATAAGGCGGTAACTCTAGCACAAAAGATGACGGTATCCCTTTAAGAATTGTTTTAGATAAAATTTTAGAAATTATAAGTGTCATTATAATACCTATAACAATAACTAAAACAACAGATAGTGTTGATAAAACTGAAGACCAGATACCATAAGTCGTTCCAGCAATAAAGATAGATGCAATAGTAATTAAAAATGGAAATCTACCGATTGCAAGGTACAAAATTGTTTGTAAGTATAGCAATTAGTCTTTCCCTTGGAGAATCTATAATTCTTGCACCAATAACTCCAGCACTGTTGCAACCAAACCCCATGCACATGGTAAGTGCTTGCTTTCCAGATGTACATGCTTTTCTAAAGAAACCATCCAAATTAAAAGCAATTCTCGGTAGATAACCTAAATCTTCTAAAATTGTAAACAAAGGAAAAAATATAGCCATAGGTGGAAGCATAACAGCTACAACCCAACCTAAAGTTCTAAACATTCCATATATTAAAAGAGAAGTTATCCAATTAGGAGCATGTAAAATTTCAAATAAATACACAAGTTTTCCTTCAATATAATTAAAAAAGTTAGAAAGCAGTTCAGAAGGATAATTTGCTCCAGTAATAGTAATCCAAAATATTAAAGCAAAGAATAAAAGCATTATAGGAATACCAGTAAGTTTTGAAGTAAGAAATTTATCTATTTTATTGTTTCTATAATTATAATCAAGTCTTTTGTATTTTGTTACTTTGATAGAAACATCTTCACTATGAAACATTATAATAGAAACTATTTTATCCTTAAAAGAAGACGAATCTATATCATTTTTTATTAAAGACTCTTTTGCCTGAGATAAACTATTTCTAATATCTTCATTCGCTAATAATTTTAAATCTAAATATTTTTCTATAGAAGAAATAATTTTTTTGTTTCCTTCCAAAAGTTTTAAAGTAATCCACCTATAATTATTAAATCTATGATTTTTCAAAACATTTTTTACTTCTGATTCAAGAACATTAATAGAATTTTCCACTTCAGTACCATAATCTATTTTAAAAAAATCTTTTTCTTTATTTGAAGAACAAACATCATAAACAGACTGCATCAAACACTTTAAACTTTTCTTTTTTCTTGCAACAGTACCAACCACAGGAACTCCAAGTTCAAAAGATAATTTATCTAAATCAATATCAATACCCTTCTTTTTTGCTTCATCAAGTAAATTAACACAAACAACTACTTTATTAGTAATTTCTAATATCTGAAAAACAAGATTTAGATTTCTTTCTAAACAAGTGCCATCTACAACAACAACTGTACAGTCAGGGTTACCAAAACATATATAATCTCTTGCAATTTCTTCTTCCTGAGAATTAGACATAATAGAATATGTACCAGGAATATCAACTAATAAAAAGTCTTTATTCATAAAATTAGTAATTCCCATAGCATTACTAACTGTTTTACCAGGCCAATTTCCAGTATGTTGATGGAGCCCAGTAAGGGAATTAAAAATAGTGCTTTTACCAACATTAGGATTTCCTGCAATAGCAATAG
>CANQWF010000071.1 GCA_947627485.1 uncultured Clostridia bacterium | reverse complement strand
GTTGCTCTAGCCAACTGAGCTACTTCGCCATAAGAAACTTGTATTATTATATTAAGTTTAACCAATTTTGTCAATAAAAAAACAGAAATTTTTTAAATTTTTCTGTTTTTCATTTTATTTATCTTGCTTCTAATGTTTTTGGAGTTATTGTACCTTTAGCCTTTCCTTTTTTTGCAGAAGCTTGTGCTTCTTTTTCATTTACCCTTGCTCTTTGTACAACACTTCTTTGCTCATGTACTTTTTCTTGTACTTGTTCAATTTCTTTAAGTTCCTTTGCCATAGATGCATCTAAACTTAAATCTTTTTCATCTATAATATCTGGTTCTCCTAATCTTTCCCAACCTTTTTTTGCTCTTTCAAGTATTCTTGAAAGAATATTTATTTTTTTTGTATTTTCCATAATATATAACCTCTTTTACATAAAATCATAAATCTAAATATAGTTTACCATAAATATCTACATTTGTCAAATTTCATTTTATATTTTTTAGGAGCGCAATCATGCGCCCCTAAATTAATTCATATAATCTCTAAGCTTTTTGCTTCTACTTGGGTGTCTTAATTTCCTTAATGCTTTTGCTTCTATTTGTCTTATTCTTTCACGTGTTACCATGAATTCACGTCCAACTTCTTCAAGTGTTCTTGCCCTTCCATCTTCTAGCCCGAATCTTAATTTTAGAACTTTTGCTTCTCTTGGTGTTAATGTGTTCATCACTTCTTCTAATTGTTCTTTTAATAGTGTATATGCTGCAGAATCTTGTGGTGCTGGACTATCTTCGTCTTGTATAAAATCTCCTAAATGACTGTCATCTTCTTCTCCTATTGGTGTTTCTAATGATACTGGATCTTGTGCTATTTTTTGTATTTCCATTACTTTTTCTACTGGTATTTCCATTTCTGCTGCAATTTCATCTGGTGTTGGTTCTCTACCTAATTGTTGAAGTAAGTGTCTTGATGTTCTTATTAATTTATTAATTGTTTCTACCATGTGAACTGGTATTCTTATTGTTCTTGCCTGATCTGCAATTGCTCTTGTAATTGCTTGTCTAATCCACCATGTTGCATAAGTACTAAATTTATATCCTTTTTTATAATCAAACTTTTCAACTGCTTTTATAAGTCCCATATTTCCTTCTTGAATTAAATCTAAGAAAAGCATTCCTCTTCCTACATATTTTTTTGCAATACTTACTACTAATCTTAAATTAGATTCTGCAAGTTTTTGTTTTGATTCTTCGTTTCCCTCTAATATCTCTTTTGCTAGTTGTAATTCTTCTTCGAAAGTTAATAATGGTATTTTTCCTATTTCTCTTAAATACATTCTAACAGGATCATCAATATTAACACCATCAAAGTTCATTGTATTAATATCTTCTATCTTTACATCTTCAACTTCTTCTAAATCCTCTATATCTGGTTCCTCTAAATCATCTTTTAATACATCTACACCAATTTCTTCAAATGCATCAAAAACTTTATCTATTTGTTCGGGATTTATATCTCCTAATTGTGTTGCAAGTTCTCCATATGTTATTTGTCCCTTTTCTTTTGCATTCTTTAGAATTTCTTGAACTTTTTTATTAGTATCTTCTGATAATTCTTCTTTTTTATTATTTTTTACTTCATTCTTTACTTTTTTTTCTTTTTTATTTTTAGAATCTATTTCTTCAATTACCTCTTCTTTATCTTTTTTCCCTTTACTCATTATTTAACCTCCTACTTAATTTGAGCTAACTTTATGATTATATCTTGTAGTTCTTTTTCTAAAACAGCAATTTCTTGTTTATCTATATCTTTACTATTTAAAGATTCTATTATTTCTTTTTTTCTGTTAGTTAGTTTTTCTTTTTTATAATTATTTATTAAATCCTCAATTGCTTTTTTGTCATCTTTTATTTCATAGTCATCTGCCATTATACCAGTAAGTATACTTATTATTTCTTCATTATCATTAAAAATTTCTAATATATTATTTATATTACTATTTCCTTTTTCAAATTCTTCATACAATTTTTGCATTATTTCCTTGTTTTCTTCTTTTTTAAAATCTTCTGGTAATAATATGTTTTTTATTTGTTCATATACCTTAGTTTTTCCATTTAACAAAATTCCTATTATCATATTTTCCCTTTTTATCAATGTTTCTGGTAAAATTTCTTTTTTCTTTATTATATTACTTTTTTTATAATTGCTTTCTAAAGTCTTTTTTCCTTGATTTCTAGAATAGTTTAGTTTATTTATTTCTGCATAAATTGCTTCTTTAGAAATGTTATATTCTCTAGAAATTTTATCCATATATACTTCTTGCTCCATTTTATTATCAACTGTACTTAGTAATTTTGCTATTTCATTTAAGAATTTTATCTTATCATTAACGTTTTCTAGATTTAAATCTTTTTTTAGTACTTTTGTTTTAAATTCTATCAAAGAAATTGCTTTATCTACTAGATTATTAAATCTTGCATTTCCATATTTTATAACATACTCATCTGGATCTTTTGCACCTTCCATTTGAAGTATTCTTATATCACATCCTAAATTTGATAATATTTCTAATCCCCTTAATGTTGCTGCTTGTCCTGCTGCATCTGAATCATAAGAAATTATAATCTTTTCTGCATATTTTCTAAGTAATCTTCCTTGTGCTTCTGTAAGTGCAGTACCACATGATGCAACTACATTTTCTATTCCTCTTTGATGGAGTGATACTACATCCATATACCCTTCAACAATAATTAATTTTTCCAATTTTGATTTTTTTGCTAGATTTAATCCATATAAATTTCTGGCTTTACTATATACAATATTTTCTGGTGAATTTATATATTTAGGAAGTGAGTTATCTAAAACTCTTCCTCCAAATGCAATATATCTATTTCTTACATCTTGTATAGGGAATATTAGTCTATTTCTAAATCTATCTACAAAATCATTTCCCTTTTTGTTTACTAAATCAGATGCTAATATTTCTTCATCAGTGAATCCTTTTTCTTTTAAAAATTTATATAAATTACTATTTGTAGGTGCGTATCCTATGCAATAATCTTTTAATGTTTTATTATCTAATTTTCTTTTTTTTACATATTCTTGTGCTGGCTTAGAAATTTCTTTATATAGTGTTTCGTGATAATATAATGCCACTTCTTTGTTTATTTCGTATATTTTTTCTTTTAATTGTTGTTTTTTGTTATCTGCTACGTTGTCTAATGTAGGAAGTGTTATCCCAGCCCTTTCTGCTAGTAGTTCTAAGCTTTCTTTAAAATCTATGTTTTCAATTTTACTTATAAAATGAATAACATTCCCTCCTGCACCACATCCAAAGCAATGAAAAATCTGTTTATCTGGTGACACAGAAAAAGAAGGTGTTTTTTCTTTATGAAAAGGACATAATCCGAAAAAATTTCTACCACTTCTTTTTAATATTACATATTGTGATATTATATCCACTATATCATTACTATTTTTTATATCATCTATTAATTCTTCACTATATCGCACCATTTTCTACGCCTTTCTTTTACATAATAATATTATTCGACAACCAATTCTGAAATCCTTCTTAAGTTATATAAATGAACAACAGTGGGCTTTCTTTTGTGTCAGACTATTTAAATTTATTTTAAAGCCCACGCCCGTTGTTCTACCGCCAAAATTTTGAAAAAATTTTGTGTGGAATGTTTGCGAAGCTTTCTTGAATAGGGAAAATCTGTGATTTTTCCTATTCAAGAACAAAGCGGTCTTTGACCGCCCTTTGTTCTCGCCAGATCCAAAGTTTGCGACTATAAGGAGCAAATCTCAAAGGCTCTAGCGATTATAGCATTTTTGCTTAAATAGAGAAAATCTGCGATTTTTTCTATTTAAGCAAAAAAATCCTAAACATGTTAGGATTTTTTTACTGTTTTATTAGTTTATACTCCACTATAAGGAATAAATTTTTTAACTACATTGTCTGGTGTATTATTAGTAGTAATATTTTTACTATATTCTGCAAATGAATTATTTATAGTATTGTTAACTAATTCCTCCATTTCATCTTTATTAGAATTTTCTGCAAGTGTAAGTTCACTAACTAATATTTGCTTTGCATTTAGTAGCATTTTCTTTTCGCCTGTTGAAAGTCCTTTTTCTTTTTGTTTAAAACTTAAATTTCTAACTACATCTGCTACTTCATAAACATCTCCGCTTTTCATTTTATCCATATTGTCTCTATATCTTTTATTCCAATTCATATCCATTTCTGTAGAATCTGTTTCTAATACTTTAAAAACTTTACTTGCTGTTTCTTTATCTATAATATCTCTTACTCCAATTCCTTCTGCCTTTGCTGTAGGTACCATAACTTTTACTTCACCTGGCATTCTAATTATGTAGTAAGCTTGTTTTTCTCCTAAAATATCTTTTTCTTCAATACTCTCTATTGTTCCTGCACCATGCATTGGATACACAACTTTATCACCAACATTGAACATATAAGTCACTCCCTTTTCTTAACTTTTTACTATCTCAACCTTTATTATTATACCATAAATTTAGTTGTAAGTCAAAGGAATTTTTGGGAAATTTTACATAATTTTTTAAAAAATTTATAATATGTTGGTGTATTTATTAACAACTAATTTGTTGAGCCGAACCCTCCCGTTCTTTCACCTTGTGCTATGTCATTATCTGTTATTAAATATTTTTGGAACATTGCTTGTCCTATTCTATCACCTTTTTTTATTACAGTATCTTCATCTTTAAAATTATAAAATGCAAACATTATATGTCCATCATTATCTGGATTACCATAATAATCACTATCTACTACCCCTATACTATTTGCTAATACTAAACCTTTTTTTCCAGGATTAGAACTTCTATTTGCAAGTATCAAAACTTCATCTGATTCCATATATGCTTTTAATCCAGTTTTTACTAAAGTGGGTTTTTGTCCTAATTTAAATGTAGGAATTACACAATCTTCAGCCGCTTCTATATCGTACCCTGCTGAATTTTTTGTTGATCTTACTGGTAAGTTTATATTTGAGTTTTCAAATCCTTTTGCAATTTCAAATCCACGTTTTCTATTCATAATTATATACCTCTTTTCTTTAAAATTCTTTTATATTATATATTTTTTGACAGTGTGTGTCAAATACTAATGTTCTTACATATATTAATAACAAGACATCGTAGTTTATCTGGTCTTTTGTTTTTGGTACTTGATGTTTTGTAATATAGATAAAAGTTTCGTAGACTTTTCTTTATTCAATTAAACATCAACTTCCAAATACCAAACACAATTAAAAAAACCAATTTATTTACATTAATTTTGGAGGATATAATGAGCACTTTAGATAAATTAGATATAAATAAGAATGCTATCATTTTAAACTTAAATTGCAAAGGAGATTTAAGAAGGAGATTATTAGATTTAGGATTAGTAAATGGAACAAATATAAAAGCAAGTTTTAAAAGCCCAATGGGAAATCCCATCGCTTATGAAATACGAGGAATTTTTTCTGTCAGTTATTGTGGCTGTATCAAGCCTTAATATCTGTCTTGCGGAAGCAGACAGCGAAGTCCCGAGCGAGGAT
>CANQWF010000070.1 GCA_947627485.1 uncultured Clostridia bacterium | reverse complement strand
AACAACAAAAATATTGAACGAGAATATGACAACACTTTTTAGAAAAAAAGTTGTTGCATTGGGAACGGAAAATTTGCCTTACAAAAATTTAAAGATAAATATCCAATAAATACTTGACAAACTTTGGAAAAATTAGTATACTTTTATAGTGACTTTAAAAATAGAAATATGTATGGACATATAGATATTTATAGCATGAGGGAGGGAATAGAAAAATGGCACAACCAAAAAGAAGATGGTCAAAACAAAGAACACATTTAAAAAGATCAACATGGAAATTAGAAACACCAAATATAGCAACATGTAAACATTGTGGTGAACCAGTATTACCACACAGAGTTTGTGATAATTGTGGATATTATGATGGAAAAGAAGTAATAGCAAAAAAAGATGCCTAAGGGCATTTTTTTTTGCTATTTTCAAACTTGACTTAAATTTATATATGATATAAAATGTTAGTCAGAAAGAAAAAGGTGAAAACAATGGCAAAACCAATGGTTGCAATTATTGGAAAACCAAATGTAGGAAAGTCTACATTTTTTAATTACATAATTGGAAAGAGATTATCTATTGTAGAAGATAAGCCAGGTGTAACAAGAGATAGAGTGTATGGAGAAGCAAATTGGCGTGGAAGAAATTTTACTTTAATAGACACAGGAGGAATTGAGCCCGAATCAGACGATATAATTTTATCTCAAATGAAAACACAAGCAAATATAGCAATAAATATTGCTGATGTTATAATATTTTTAACAGATATAAAACAAGGTGTAACAGCAGCAGATGAAGAAATTGCTTTAATGCTTAGAAAAGCAAAAAAGAAAGTAGTATTAGTATGTAATAAAGCCGATAATTTTGGAAAAACAAGTGATGATATATATGAATTCTATAATTTAGGACTTGGCGATCCATATCCTGTATCATCTACAAATGCATTAGGTATAGGGGATGTATTAGATGCAATATATGAATCATTTCCTCCTAAAGATGCAGACGAAGAAGATGATGAAATAATAAATGTTGCAGTAATAGGAAAACCAAATGTAGGAAAGTCTTCATTAGTAAATAAGATATTGGGAGAAGAAAGAGTAATAGTAAGTGATATTGCTGGAACAACCAGAGATGCAATAGATTCATATTTTGAAAATGATAAAGGAAAATATAACTTTATAGATACAGCAGGTATTAGAAAAAAGAATAAAATCTCAGAATCTATAGAAAAATTTAGTATAATGAGGTCACTTCTTGCAATTGAAAGAGCAGATGTATGTTTATTATTAATTGATGCAACCCAGCGGAGTAACAGAGCAAGATACTAAGATTGCAGGAGAAGCTCATGAAGCAGGAAAAGGTATCATTATAGTAATAAATAAATGGGATGAAATAGAAAAAACAACTGGTACACTAGAAAAATATAAAAAAGAAGTATACAACAAACTAGCATACTTAACTTATGCACCGATGCTATTTATATCAGCAAAAACAGGTCAAAGAGTAGATAAATTATTTGAGTTAATAAATAAAGTTGCAGCTGATAATTCTATGAGAGTTTCTACATCAATGCTTAATCAAGTTATAAACGAGGCAATTGCTGTAGTACAACCACCTACAGACAAAGGTAGAAGATTAAAAATATTGTATGCAACACAGGCTTCTACTAAGCCACCAACTTTTGTAATATTTGTAAATAACAAATCATTATTTCATTTTTCGTATGAAAGATATTTAATAAACCAGATTAGAACAAATTTTGGATTGGAAGGTACTCCAATAAGAGTAATTTCAAGAGAAAAAGGTGAAAAGGGGGAATAATAAATGGTAATATACATATTAGTTTCTGTAATAGCATATTTTATAGGAAGTGTAAGTTTTGCAGTAATATTTAGCAGAAAATTTGCAGGATTTGATGTAAGAGACAAAGGTAGTAAGGGAGCAGGAGCAACAAATGTACTTAGAACTGCAGGTGCAAAAGCTGCAATAGTAACATTAATATGTGATATTTTAAAAGGAATAGTAGCAATTTTAGTAGCAATACTTGCAAGTAAAATATGGAAAGATGTTAATGTAGAAACTTTAAAATATTTAGCAGGTTTTTTTGCAATAGTTGGTCATACTTTTCCAATATTTTTTGAATTTAGAGGTGGAAAAGGTGTAGCAACAGCGATTGGAGTATTAATAACATTAAATCCAAAAATTGGTTTAATATGCTTAATATTCGGTTTAATTGTTATAGCATTTACAAGAATGGTATCAGTAGGATCAATTCTATCTGCAATTTTATATCCAATACTTACAATATTTATGGGAAATATCGAATTTGGACCTATATTAATAAGTATTCTTATTGCATTATTTGTAATATTTAATCATAGAGAAAATATAAAAAGAATAAAGAACGGAACAGAAAATAAATTAAGTTTTAAAAAATAAATTGTAGCTTGTAGAAATGTTTAATTGGTTCGTAGGAAAGGTTAATAATTATTTGTTTCTCAGTTACGCGATCCAGCTTTCGTTACATGAAACTGTTGTTGCTTTTAGCAACTTACAGTTTCAGTAACGGAATTCGCGTTGGAAACAAATAATTATAACCTTCCCTAAAGAACCTAAAAAACAAACAACAATTTATAAGAAAGGAAAAAAATGAATAAAAATATTTGTATAATAGGAAGTGGAAGTTGGGGAGTAGCATTAGGAATACACCTAGCAAAATTAAAAAATAATATAAAAATATGGTCATATAAAAAAGAAGAATGTGACATGATAAATAATGAAAAAAAGTGTATGTTTCTGCCAAACGTATCAATACCAAATAATATAATTTGCACAACAGATTTTAAAGAAGCAATAGAAGATACAGAAATGATTTTAATTGTAACACCTTCAAAAGCGGTAAGAGAAACAGTATCCAAATTTAAACAATATGTTACAAATCAACAAATTATAATTTGTTCAAAAGGATTTGAAAAAGGAACCTTATATACTTTAAATGAAGTAGTTGAAGAGGAATTACCTAATTCAAAAATTGGTGGTCTATCAGGTCCAAGCCATGCAGAAGAAGTATCTATAGGAATTCCAACAGCATTAGTAATAGCATCAAAACATCAAGAAGTTTTAGATAATGTTCAAAACATATTTATGAATGAAGCTTTAAGAATCTATACATCAAATGATATAAAAGGAGCAGAACTTGGAGGAGCTTTAAAAAATATAATTGCTTTTTGCGCTGGAACAATAACAGGATTAGGATTAGGTGATAATACTTTTGCAGCATTGCTAACAAGAGGACTTTCAGAAATGGCAAAATTAAGTATAAAAATGGGAGGAGATCCAAAAACGATATATGGACTTACAGGTCTTGGCGACTTAATTGTTACTTGTTTAAGCAACCACAGTAGAAATAGAAGAGCAGGAATTTTAATAGGTCAAGGAAAAACAATAGAAGAAGCAAAAAAAGAAGTTGGTATGACAATAGAAGCAATAGATAATATAGAAATTGCTTATGAACTTTCAAAAAAATATGATGTAGAAATGCCTATAGTTGATAGTATTTATAATATTTTATATAACAATTTAAAACCTTTAGATGCAGTTAATCAGTTAATGACTAGAGAGAAAAAACAAGAGGATTAGAATAAAAATATATTAAATTGGATAAAATAAATAAAAATTATAATTAAATAACTATCTAATTTAGATAGATTAGATACATTTAGTAGTATAAAGGAGGATGCCTAGATGGGATTTTTTAATGATTTAGGTAAAAAAACAAGTGAAACAACAAATAAAATAGCAAGAGAAGCTAAATTAAAAATGAAAGTCACAGAAAACAAAGGTAAAATAAAAGATTTGTATGAAGAAATAGGAAGAAAAGTTTACGAAAACCATGTAAGAGAAGAAAATATAGATATAAAAGACCTTATAAATGACGATTGTTCTAAAATAGATATGTTATCTAAAGAAATAGAAGATTCAAGAAAAGAGATATTAATATTAAATAATAAAAAGATGTGTAAAAAATGTTTTGCCGAAATAGAAAAAGATGCAATGTTTTGTTCTAAATGTGGAGAAAAGCAAACAGAAGAAAAAACTGTTTTAGAAAAAGCAGAAGAAAAACTAGAAAAATCAGATATATCTCCAGAAAATGAGAAAGAAGCAGAAATTGTAAAAGAAGAATTAGAACAAAAAAATAATGAACAATAAATAGACTCAAAGTTTGCAAATAAAATGAGCAAATCTCAAAGGTCATAGCAATTAAAGCAAAATAGTCGGGAAGCTCAACTTTCCGATTATTATTTTAATATGGATATCTCTCAAAAAGATATCTTATTATTTGGTTTGCATTGTAATCTGTTACATTTATAAAAAAATCTTTATCTAGACTAATCCACATATTAATATCATAATTATCATTATTATCTATAAAAACACCAATAATATCAGCTATTTCAATAGGATTTTTATATTCTTTATGCCATTCTAATAATTTATTATCTTCCAAAATTTCTTGATTATTATATTTATTTAAAAATCTAAAAATTTCATTATCTTTTTTACTATATAAATTAACAACAACTCCCACTGCAAAAACCTCCATTAATAGTATTTCAATAAATTATAATGTTATTCAAGAGAATAAATGTTAAATTACTGGAAATAATATTCCAAGGTGATAGTATGAAAAAAAAGAGTACCATATTTATATTCTTATTAATATTAATGTTAACTTTCCTTACTGGACGTGGGAATAAAATGAATAGTGAAGATGCAAAAACAAAAGCTGTGCAAGAATTAGATTATCTAGACACACAAATTATTAGTATTTCAAATAAATTAAATAACATTATATTAGATAATTATACAATTACATCAGAAGAAATAACTTTAGAAGAATCAGGTAGTGGATCATCAAACAGCAGTGGAGGTAGCAGTGGAGGTAGCAGTGGCGGGGAAAGTAGCGGAAGTAGTAGTGGGAGCGGAAGTTCTTCGCAAGGCGGAGAAAGTGGAGGAGAGCAAGAAGAGCCGAGCAGTAAACAAGAATCCGCAAGTAGTGAACAAAAAAACAATATTACAATTACAAAAATGGAATCCGAAACTGTTTTAGATTCAGATGAAAATGACATAGATTGGTCTTCAATAAAAAATGAAATAGATATATTAAATGAAGCATGGGGTGTAATAATATTAGATTTGTCTAATCTTAATGTAGAAAATAATAATATACTTGATTTTAGTAGTACACTAAATGATAGTATATTAAGTATTAAAGATGAAAACAAGATAGATACATTAAACAATATATCAAAATTGTATTCATTTATACCAAAATTTGAAAAAGATATATCATCAGAAAATGGAATGCAAAATGTAAAACAAGCAAAATCATATGTTATAAATGCATATGCACTTGTTGAACAAGAAAATTGGTCAGAAATTGAAAGCAATATATCGGAATGTGAACAAACATTTAAAAATGTAACAAATAATATGGAATATATAAAAGATAAAGAATACAAAATAAATAGAACTTATGTATTAATTAAAGAACTACAAAATTCATTAACATATAAGGATAAAAAATTATTCTACGTAAAATACAAAAATTTAATGGAGAGCATAAATACAATCTAAAAAGAATTCTTTAAACACATTTTCAATCAGGTAAGTAATTAAGCAATATTGACTTTTTAAAAAATTAAGGTTACAATATAATAAGAGTAAATTGAACAGTCGCGTGTAGATACCGCAAGGTCCTACATGAGGAAAGTCCGGGCTCCATAGAGCAATGATGCTGGATAACGTCCAGTGAGGGAAACCTTAAGGAAAGTGCAACAGAAAATTACCGCCTAAATATTTAGGTAAGGGTGAAAAGGCGAGGTAAGAGC
>CANQWF010000069.1 GCA_947627485.1 uncultured Clostridia bacterium | reverse complement strand
GACAATCTATAAATTATGAATATTTTTTAGAGATATACGAGCCATATAGAGATAGAATGGAAGAAAAAGAATTTGCACTATTATTAGGAATAAGTTATAGTAGTTATATGAATATGAAAAACCAAGGAGGAAAAACAAAAGTACTAAAAAATAGAAAAGAAGAAATAAGCAAAGAAGAAAAAAAGAAGATAATAGATGAATTAATAAAAAGTAAAAAAATAAAGGTAGGACAATCTATAAATTATGAATATTTTTTAGAGATATACGAGCCATACAAAGATAGAATGGAAGAAAAAGAATTTGCAGGTTTATTAGGAATAAGTTATGCTAATTATTTAAATATAAAACACAAAGGAGCGAAAGCAAAAGTATACAATTACTATGACAAAGAAAAAATTGATAGAATCAGATATATATTAAATAAAGAGTCAAGATTTTATTTAAAATCAGAAATAGAATATTTATCTAAGCAATATGATATAGAAATAGAAACAATTATTCAAAATATAATGAACATTAGTGAAAGAGAAAATACACTAATACATATGAACTTATTACAAGAAAAAGGAAAAATATGGATAGGAAAACAAAAATTCAGTAAAGAATTTGCAAGTAAATATGCAAGATTTATTATAGACGAAGCAGAAAGAAGTTCAAAAATATTGTGCAAAAAATATAATTGTAATAACGTTGCACAAGATTTAGCTGGTGATGCAATAGAGTATTTATTAAAAAAATGTGGATTTATAGAAAAAAATTTCAGTGATGATGATTGTCAATCAAAAAATCTGATAGGTGCATCAATATATTTACATATAAAATATAATTGTTTAAAAAAATTAAGATTACCAAAAGAAAATAGTTTATATAGAACTTTTACATATAAAGGTGAAGAAAAAGAAGGAAATATAGGAATAAAAGATGAAACACAAAATACAGAAAATGAAGTAGAAGAAAAAATATTAAAAGAAAATTTAAAAAATAAATCAATGGAAGAAATATGTATAGAAATATTATTAGATAATATAAATAGAGAATTAAGTAGCGAAGAAGTAATAGAAATAATGTCAAAGAAATTAAAAATAAGCAAAGAAGATATGCTTGAAAAACTGAAAAATTACATGTTAGAAAAAAATAGAGTAAGACAAACAGATGATGGGGACTATATTTTAGGTGAATAAATTATTTAATAAGAATTTGATATTTATAATCTTGATTAACTAGTAATAATGATATATAATATAAAACAATGTAAAAATTCAATATGTAAGGAGAGTAAACAATGAGAATATTAAAAGATTTCAAAATACCAGATTTTAAATTTCCAAAATTCAAAATGAAAAATGTAGAGAATATTGACGAAGTAAAAGTAGATTATGAAGCTTTAAAAAAGAAAAACAATGATGAAAAAGGAAAAAGTAAATATCATGAGCAAACACACTATAAAACAATGAAGGAAATATTTATAAGATCAAGAGAAAAATTTGCAAATGAAGTATGTATATTAGAAAAATTTAATCCTAAAGAACCATTTAAAGAAATTACATATAAAGAGTTTACAGATGATGTAATTGCTTTAGGTACAGCACTTACAAATAAATATAATCTAAAAGATGAAAGAGTCATTATAATTGGAGAAAATACATATGATTGGTATGTATCATACATGGCTATGCTTTGTGGAGTTGGAATTGCAGTTCCAGTAGATAAAGAATTACCATCAAATGAAATAGAGAATGTTATAGAACGTTCAAAAGCAACTGCAATTATATATTCTGGAAAGAAAAAAGAAGTTATCAAAAAAATCCAAGACAATCTTCCAAGAATTAAATATTTTATACAAATGAATTCAGATGAAAAACTAGTTGGAAGAGATGTAGGATTTAACACAATAATTAACGAGGGTAAAGAAATGGTTAATTCTGGAGATGATTCTTTTATGAAAATAGAAATAGATCCAGAAGAATTTAAAGTATTAATATTTACATCAGGTACAACATCTAATGCAAAAGGTGTAATGATTTGTAACAGAAATTTAGCAGAAAATGTAAATGCAGTAAGCCCTTATGTAAAACTAGATGAAAATGATAGATTCTTCTCGGTGTTACCATTGCATCATACTTATGAATCTTCAATAGGCTTTTTACTACCATTTGCTAATGGATCTTCTATTGCAGTGTGTCAGGGACTTAAATATATAGTTCCAAATCTCAAAGAAACAAGTCCAACAGCAATGCTTGCTGTTCCATTATTAATTGAAAGTTTGTATAAAAAAATAAATGCTACAATAGAAAAAAGTGGAAAAGCAGGACTTGTAAATTCAATGATACATGTAACAAATGCATTAAAGAGTGTTGGTGTAGATATAAAGAAAAAAGTATTTGCAGAAATTTATGAGAATTTAGGTGGAAAACTAAGAATATTAGTATCTGCTGCAGCCCCAATAGATGCTAAAATAGGTAAATGGGTGCAAGACATAGGAATAAGTTTTCTACAAGGATATGGCCTAACAGAAACAGCTCCTATAGCAGCTTTAACACCAGAATTTGAGCCTAAAGTAGGTTCTGCTGGAAAAGCAGTTGTTTGTGCAGAATTAAAAATAGATAATCCAAATGAGAATGGCGAGGGAGAAGTATTAATTAAAAGTGAAACTTTAATGATTGGATATTATGAAGATAAAGAGGCGACTGACGAAGTTATTAAAGTAGATGAAGAGGGAAATAGATGGTTTAACTCAGGAGATGTTGGATATTTAGATGAAGATGGTTTTCTATTTATAACTGGAAGAAGTAAAAATGTTATTGTAACTCAAAATGGTAAGAATATTTATCCAGAAGAAATTGAATTAATGCTTGGTAATATACCAGAAATTAAAGAATGTATGGTATACGGAAAAGAAGTAGAAGGTGAAAAAGAACTAGTAATTTCAGCTAAAGTAATACCTAATTATGAAGAAATAGAAGAAAAATATGGTAAAGATTTATCGGATGACAAAATTTATGACATAATTTGGGAAAAAATTAAAGAAATGAATCATAAATTAACATCATATAAAGCAGTAAAAAATTTAGAAATAAAGAAAGATGAATTTGTAAAAACAACAACTATGAAAATAAAACGTTATGCTGAAATAGCAAAAAAATGATAGAAATATTACAATTATATTACAATTTGTGTAAATGAGGTTTTTCTATTGACAGAATAGTTTAAATTGTATTAAAATAAGACTGAAATAAATTACAAATGTTATAT
Source organism: uncultured Clostridia bacterium (assembly GCA_947627485.1). Classification (GTDB taxonomy): domain Bacteria; phylum Bacillota; class Clostridia; order TANB77; family CAG-508; genus CAG-452. Next base: position 2,632 of record CANQWF010000069.1, on the reverse strand, counting down.
GTCCTATTATACATTTTGTAGAATAATATATATTACTTAGGACAAAGGAGGGTGAGTTTACAATGCTTTTTTTTCATAAACCAGGCATAGTAAACGTAAAAATGATAATTACAGAAGAGAAAATTTTATCAAATATTGATAAAGTACAGAAAATGATTAATCCAAATAGTAAAAAACAAATTATACAATTAGAAGAAGATGCTTATTTTAAGGATTTGATAGATTCAATAAAAACATACTTAATTGAATATCCGAAAAAGAAGAACTTCCCTGTAAGTGTATATAAAGCATCTTATGGATTAGTAGAATTTGCTACTAACCAATTTGAAGAAAATACAAAACAAGTTGAGCAATTAATAAGACAAAGAGAGAATAACATAGCAAGAGCTAATGAATTAAAGGATGTATTTGAAGCTGTACAATCCAAAGATAAAGAATGGAAAAGCAGAGTTAAACAAATTAGTAATGTGATGTCAGAAGATATTATAGAAGCTTTAATAATAATTGGAAAATGCAAAACTAAAAAACCAGAAAACTATGATGATGCTGTAAAATTAATAAAAGCTAGAATATCTAATCTCGAAAGTAATTTACATATAGAAATAGATATGGAAAGAATAGAAGATAGATCAAAAGCTCTAAGTTACATAGGAATAGAAATAGCAGAAGCACTAAAAGGTATACCAACACCAGTTGAAACACCTGAAAAGGTACAAAAAGTACAAAATGTTCAACCAAAAGAAGAAGAACCATCTGTTGTAGAAGATTCATATATATCAGAAACAAGATTTGAAGTTAAACCTTCACTATGGGAGAGAATTAAAAATAGTAAATTAGTAAGAACAATATCATATATAATGAAGATAAGAGTTGTATTAGATGTTCCAGCACTTCCATCAGGTAGAGAAGAAAATAACTAATAAGCTTAGGACGGAAGTTATATTTCCGCCCTATTTTTGTTGAACAGGTAAAATCTGCGATTTTTCCTATTCAAGAATAAAGGGCGGTCAAAGACCGCTTTGTTTTGAAAAATAAAAGAGATATGTCTAAATTGCGACAACAATATACGCATTTGAGACTGTCCATAAGGAGGCCTTTATGAGTAAATATGATGAACAATATTTAGATTTGGTAGAAAAGATATTAACAAAAGGATATTATGATCAAAATAGAACTGGTATTGCAACATATAAATTACCACATCAAATACTACAATTCAATTTAGAAGAAGAATTTCCTATACTTACAACAAAATATGTAGCTTTTAAAGCTGCTGTAAAAGAATTATTATGGATATTTCAAAAGCAATCTAATAAAATTAGTGATTTACATGAGCAAAATGTTCATATATGGGATGAATGGGAAATGGAAGATGGAACAATAGGAACTGCTTATGGTTGGATAGTTAAAGAATATAAACAGGTCGATAAATTAATACATCAGTTGAAAACAAATCCACAAGATAGAAGAATGGTAATAAACTTGTGGCAAATACCATATTTAGACACAGGAGCATTATATCCATGTGTATTTAATAGTTGCTGGGATGTAACAGATGGAAAATTAAATTGTATGCTAACAATTAGATCAAATGATATACCTTTAGGACATCCATTCAATGTAACCCAATATGCAGTTTTTGTTCACTTGCTTGCTCAAGTTACAAATTTAAAGCCAGGACTACTTACAGTATGTATTAGTAATGCACATATATACGAAAACCAAGTTGAAGGAATGAAGGAACAGCTATCAAGAAGGTCTAAGGCTTATCCAGCACCAAAACTATGGATAAATCCTGAGATAAAAGATTTTTATGATTTTAAGCCAGAAGATATAGAATTAATAGATTATAAACATTTAGGAAAAATAAAAATGGATGTAGCAGTTTAGAGTTTAATCTGACAAGCAAATAAGAGTAGATAATATAAAAACTACTAATATCAGCAATTCATAAGATGTGTCCACATACCTTAGAAAAAGAAAAAGGAGAGTTTATATGCTTAGTATAATAGTTGCAATAGCAAATGAAAATGTAATAGGAAAAGATAACAAATTAATTTGGCATTTACCAGAAGACTTAAAAAGATTTAAACAAATAACATCAGGACACAAAATAATAATGGGAAGAAAAACATTTGAATCATTAGGTAGAGTATTACCAAATAGAAAACATATTATTTTGTGTAATGATATGGAAATGAATATAGACAATGAAAATGTAGAGATTTTAGATGATATATCAAAATTAGATAAATATATAAATTCTGATGAAGAGTGTTTTGTTATAGGTGGAGCAACTATATACAAATTACTTATGCCATATTCGAATAAAATGTATATAACAAAAATAAACCAAAGTTTTGAAGGAGATGTTTATTTTCCGGAAATAAAAGAAGAAATATGGAAAGAAGTATCAAGAGAAAAAGGACTAAAGAATGAGGAGAATCCTTTTGACTACGAATATATAACATATGTAAAAAAAGATAATGTTTAGAAGATAAAAATAGATGGTAGGAGCGACCATTGGTCGCATCCTATACTTAAATAAAATAATCGTTACCAGTCAGACTTAAAAATTAAAACAGTAGAGAAAATGTAGGGGTCGGCGCCCTCGACGACCCGCACTTCGAAG
>CANQWF010000068.1 GCA_947627485.1 uncultured Clostridia bacterium | reverse complement strand
TTCTTTATTGTTTTTGCAGAAGATGAAGCAAAAGAAAGACATATAATGACAATGCAAGATTGGATTGAGGCAACAGATAATTTATTAAAATTTAGAAGAAAGAAAATATTAGATAATGCAGGTTCTATTTCCCACGATAAAGCTATTGAAAAAGCTAATAAAGAATATGAAAAATTTAAAGTAAAACAAGATATGCAATATATTTCTAGTATGGATGAAATGTATCAAAGATATTTGAAAGAAAATAATAATAAATAATAAGTTCACTAAGTAAATTAAAGAATATATATAAAGGAGGTCAAATGACCTCCTCTTTTGCCTATTAGCAAGACTTAACTATTTGGTTCGCAGGAATGAGAGTAACTGGACCATCGTAATGACCTTCTTCACATACTTTTAAAACTTGGGTAAAAAAATCATTTGAAGATAACAATTTCTGAACAGATACTGCAATAAAGCAAGGCATAGAAAGTCCATACCATTTAGCTTTAATAGTAGCTTCTTCGCCTTTTGCTATTTGAGATAAAGCAAAGTCATAATTTTTATTTCCAGGTTTTAAATCTAATACATGGTCTTCCCATTGATTCCAATTTGCCCATACAAGCAGACCATCTTGTGCTTTTTCGTGAGCCTCATTTAAAGAGTCCCGAAGTAATTCTTCTGTCATAGTAAATCCTCCTTATAAATATTTTATAGGCTATACAACATATTGATTCTACAATATATCTACTGCATTTTATCATATTTACATAACAAAATCAATGTTTTTAATTTATATGTTAGATATCCTGTGACTTGTAAATGAAAATATCCCCGAAAAATATTTTTTAAATTATTGTAAAAAATAATCGAATATGGTAATATATGTTTATATTATTTATACAAAAGAAAAGGAGGTGAAGAGAGATGGAAGATAAGAAAACAATAAAAATTGGCTTAGAAACAGCCATATGTATTTTTATAATAATAATATTATTAATAGCTCTCGTTTTAATGTATTTCTACTATAATCGTAGATCACAAAATGTTGAGAATACAAATTCAAATATTGCCGAAAAAGTAGAAAACAATATTGATAATGAAACAAGTAAAATTCAAGCAAAGAAAATTAACAAATTAGATGAAAGTAAAGATATAGTATATTCTTCATATAGTAAATATTCTAGTGAATATTCATATTCTATTCCATATATTAATATTGATTCAGTTGATGCAAAAAAGATTAACACTGAAATTGAATCATATTATAAACCTCTTGTTGAAGAAGAACTAAAAAATGAATCCGAAGGACTTTCGATAAATATGGGAAATATAAAATATAATTCATATATCAATGATAATATTTTGTCTGTAATTGTTTCAAATGCATACATTTATGATTGTACCTATTATAAAGTATATAATTTGGATATTTACAATGGAACTGTTGTAAATAATACTGATATTATAAGTTTAAAAAATATGACAGAATCTAAATTCTTGGATAAATTAAAAGAATTGTATCAAAATAAATTTATTAGTGAATATGGTTCAAAAGAAAAGCGTATTAGCAGTATGAGAAATGCACCTGCAGGATGGACTGAATCCGAATTGCAAGAACAATCAAAATTATATGATAAACAACTCAATAAAACAATTTCTGCAAATAATTGCTCGATTAAAACACCAATGTTTCTAAATGAAAATGGAAAAATATGTGTAATAGCTACAATATATTCATTGGCAGGAGCAAATTCATACGAGCATATAATTGATACTAATATTTAATATTATGGAGTGGATTTACCACTCTATTTCTTCATATTTTTACTTGACTTTCTAATGTAAAAGTTAATTGTGATATTTAATTATCTTTTTTTTTACAATCGATTTTAAGCCGAATATAATTGTAAGGTAATAAATAATAAAGTTGAAAAAATAGAAGACTTCGTATGCAATAGGATTTTTCACAAAATTTGAATTATGTTAAGAAATATGTTATAATTTTAATAAAGAATTTTTTATATAGATTTAATTCCTGTTTTCACTGAATTGTGGAGGAAGTTTATCTCCTACTTTTTGGTTTTTACATATAGAAAAATAAAACAACAATAAAAGAAAATGGAGGGCATAATTATGGTAAAAAAATTGCTAATTTGGTCTATTGTTTTTGGTCTTAGCTTTTTGGTATCGGAAGTGCTCGGCTGTACAGAACAAGGTAATGCATTCCTTTACATCAGTGTTGTTCCCTTAATAGGACTGAGCATATTTGTGATAATCGCCGATCATGTGGAAAGAGTAGCAGCATTTGCAAATGCAAATAAAGTTTCCTATTATACAGTATTGGAAAAAGCCGGTCAGATGTCATTTATACTGTTTGCAACTTGGGTAGCTACCAAACTTTCTTGTGTAGACTTTTATGTCACATATCAAATTATGACATTTGGTCAGTGTATTTGTGATAGCAGGCCGAAAAACGATGACTAAAAGCTGCAAAAAGAGACCTTTCTTTCGAGAAATGGTTTCTTTTTGTTACTGTAAATATTCTTTGTATAACTCTTTTCTTATAATACCATAACTCATTTTTCAATTTCCCCTTTTAAACAAATTATTAATCAAATAATACAAATCGACTTGCAAATATTTTTAAATAGAAATATAATGAATAAAATCAAAAGAAGGTGTAAAAAATGATACTAATAGGAAAAGTAAAAAGTGGACTTCGGAGAAGCGTGCTTTTGGATGAAAAAAGCAGAAAAAATACTTTATAAAAAAACAGGGAAAAGAATGGTTTGTGGAACTTTAAATATTGAAATTGATAAAAACTATAATTTAGAAGGCAACTTAGAAATAATACACAAGGAAGAATATGGTGGAGATCAAGAAGTATATATTAAAGAATGTGAAGTATTAGGACATAAATCATATATAATAAGAACAGATAAAAATATGTCAGAAAATTTTGACCATCCTTATAATATATTAGAGATAATTTCAGATGTAAATTTTAGAGAAATGTATAAATTACAAGACGGCGATACAATTAAGATAATAATAAAATAAATTATAAAATTTTGTAAAAAACTATTGATTTTTTAATATTATTTTAATAAACTATATATACAATAAAAAAAATTATTTAAAGGAGTGTACATATGAAGGAAGAAGAATTAAAAAATGAAGAAAACACAGAAAAAGAAAATGTTGACAAGAACAACAAATTAAGCTTTTTAAAAAAGAAAGAAATATGGATTTCAGGAGTTATTGGCTTAATAATAGGAGGAGCTTTAATTTATGTTTTAGGAATACTAGGAATTCCAGGACTTGGACACGAAACAGTTATGAGTTTTAAAGGTGGAAGAGTATCAAAGAACGAAGTATACAAAGAACTTGGAAAATATTATCCAATAAGTTATGTTTTAGAATTGGCAGACAAGGCAATTTTAGATGATATGTATAAATTAACAGATGAACAAAAACAAGAAGTAAATGAACAAGTTGATTCTGTATTAAACATGTATCAATCTTATTATGGATATACAGAAGAACAATTTTTAGAAGAAAATGGATTTAATTCTAAAGAAGAATTTACAGATTATATGGAATTAGATTATAAAAGAAATCTATATTGCATAGATTATTTTAAAACATTAATACCACAAGAAGACATTCAAAATTATTATAACGATAGTGTTTATGGAGAAATTAACACAAAGCATATTTTAGTTAAAGTATCGGATGATGTAACAGACAAACAAGCTTTAGCTACAGCAAATGAAATTTTAGCAAAATTAAAAGATGGAAAAAGTTTTGATGAAGTAGCAGAGGAATATAAAGATAAAGTAACAACAGAAAATGTAGATTTTGATAATTTCAGCGAAGATACTCTAGATGAAAACTATGTTGAAGCTAGCAAAAAATTGGAAAAAGATCAATATACTACAAAAGCTGTAAAAACAGAGTATGGTTATCATATTATTTATTGTATAAACAAAAATGACAAACCATCTTTAGAAGAAGCAGAAAATGATGTAGTAGAAGCATTATCAAAAGACTTAGAGTCAGATGACCAATATATAAAATATAAAGCATTAATAAAATTAAGAGAAGATCACAAATTAAAATTTGGTGATAAAGATTTAAAACAAAAATATGAAGAATATTGTGAACAAGTAAATCCATCAGATAATTCAGAAACAAATCAATCAGAAAACTCTGAAGATACAAATACACAAGAATAAATTTATAAAATAGTATTTTGTTCTTGAATAATAAATATTAAAAAATTAGAACAATTAAAGTAAAAGAGCAATTTATTAAATTGCTCTTTTATACAATACAAAATTTTAGCGGTTGAAAGGCAAACGTGAGCTTTAAAATAAATTTAAGTTGTGTGTAAGGAGAAATACATATGAAAAAAGACAATAATAATATTAATAAACTATTAGAACTTCTAGATAAAGTAAAAGTAGAAGGAGATAATCAAGACTTAGTAGATGAAATAAGATTGGATTTAATAGCTGGTGATATAAAAACTGCTTTGCAAAAATTAGAGGAATTAAAATCTAAATCTACAATAAAAATGATAGAGAATCCATTATCACAATCTGAAAATAAAGAAAAGAAAGAAGAATATTTTCAAGAAAAAACACAAGATGTAGAAGAAGATTTTCAAGAAGAAAAACAAGATGCTGAAGAAGAGATAGAAACAGAAGATATAGACAATGATGAATTTGATGATACTGAAAATGACAATGAAGATAAAGATATTGAAGAAAATGATTATCCTAAAACATTACAGGATGAAGAACTTGAACGAATATATTTAGGGCTATTATTAATCAATCCAAGATCTATTAATATGTATTATTTTATTTTTGAAGATTGCTTATTTGGGAAAAAAGAATTATTAAACATATATAAAAGTGTATTATTTACAGAAGGAGCAATGTACTCGACAGAAATAGCAAAAAAAGATTTTAATTTTCCAAAAGAAAATAAAAAATCTGAAAAATTAAAACTTGAATTAAAAAAAGAGGTATCAAAAAAAGATTATAATTACGAAAAAATATATATAGATTTAAAAAAGCTTTTTATATTAAGGAAATATTACAATAATATGCCTATAAAAGCCACTCAAGAAAAAATTGCAGAAATAAGAAGATATAAATTATATGACAATATGTCTGTAGAAGAAGTAGAAAGTGCAATTAATCAAGTAATAGTAACTGGAAAATTTAAACAAGCAGTTCTAAATAAAAATGTAACAGAATTTTTACTAAAAGGAGACAACAGTTTAACAAATGGACTAGAACTTCCTTTTCCAATCTTAAGTAGTGTATTTAAAGGAATAAGAAAAGGTGAAACTATGGCTTTTGCAATGCCATCAAACTCAGGTAAAAGTAGATTTACAATAAATCTTGCTGCATATCTTGCATTTTTTCATAAGAAGAAAGTGTTAGTAATTTCAAATGAAATGTCAGAAGAAAAGATGAAACTTTGTTTAATTACTACTATTCTAAACAATTTAGAAATACAAAAAATGCATGGACAGTTAATAAATAAGACAGAAGGAGAACTTTTAGAATTCAAATTTAGGGCAGACGACCCTAACAAAGTAAAAGTTGATGAAGATGGTTTTGTAATACAAGAAGAAAAAGAAACCAGAAAACAATTTGTAGAAAGACTAAAAGAGGTTTCATCAGAGTTTAATAGAACAATAAAAGCTACTGAATGGCTAAATAAAGAAATTAATAATTCAATATATTTTATAAACATAACAGATCATACAAATGACGAATTAAAGAAAGTAATTACAAACTATTATTATAAAGAAAAAATAGAATATATGTTTTATGATACAATGAAAACAGATACTCAAAACATTGGTAATAGCGAAGAAATAAAAAAGACTGCAACAATAATTTCTAATTTAGCACAAAATTTTAATATATATATAGGATATACTTTGCAACTTGCAGAAACCACTACACTACCAATAAATTTAACAATTAATGATTTATCAGTAAGTAGAACAGTTAAAGAAGTATTAGATACTCTTTGTTTATTAAAACAAATTGATAATAGAAATCTTAATGATTATGAATATTCGATAGAAGAAGTTGACACTAAATTTTATGAATTAAAAAAATATAAAGATCCGGATGTTAGATATTACGCATGTGTTGTTGATAAGAATAGGGCGGGTTCTAAACCAAGAGTAGTGTTTAAATTAAATCTAGCATATAATAGATGGGAAGAATTAGGATACTTAAGATTAAAAGAAGATAAAAATAAATAAAAATAACATTTTATATACGAAAACAGACATCAGTCTTAAATGGCTGGTGTCTATTTTTGATGTAAATTGTAGTTTGTGTTAGGGGAATTCTAGGGACTGTCCTGAATTCTCCAAACATAACACAAACTACAATTTATTTGTTACAGTCAGAATTAATACAGTAGAGAAAATGTAGGTGTCGCGCCCTTGGGCGATCCGCACACCGAAGGAAATGACCTAAAAAAATA
>CANQWF010000067.1 GCA_947627485.1 uncultured Clostridia bacterium | reverse complement strand
TGCCATTGCCATAAATCTTAATTCGCTGTCTTTTGCTTCTTCTGTTTTTGTTACTGCTTTTTTTGCTGTGCTGAATAGTCCACCGTTTATTGCTATGCTTACTGTTACACCTACAAGTATTAGCATTACGATTATTGTGATTACTAATGCTATTAGGGTGATTGCTACATTGGATGTTAGTGTTTGGTGTTTGGAATTTTGATTTGAGCATGCCTTCGAAGATGCTGGGGTAATTTCTTCGAAGTGCGGGTCGTCGAGGGCGCCGACCCCTACAGCGTTTGCATTCTGTTTTGTTCTGATATTCCTTTTTATATGGGGCATTTTCTTCGATGAGCGGGCGTCCAATAAACGCCCCTACAGCGTTTGCAATTGGTTTTAATTCTTTATCTTTCATATGTTTTTATCTCCTTCTTTTGTTGTTATTTACATTTTATAAATAATTATTCATTTTACATCAATATTATATTTAATATGACGTTTAATGTCAATATCCTTTTTTTATTAATTATGACATAATTTTACTGGTGGTAAATTTGATTAGTGAAAAAAGAAAGTTTTATAATTATACTCAATTACAAATGGCTAATAAATTAAATATTAGTTTAAGACAATATGCTAGAATAGATAAAGAAGAAGATTTACCTAGAAGGGATATTTTAAGAAAATTGATTTATTTACTTGATTTAAGCAATGAAGAAGTTGGCATATATATTAGAAAAATGGTAAATAAAAAAATTTCATAAGGAATGTTTGCGAAGCTTTCTTGAATAGGAAAAATCTACGATTTTTTCTATTCAAGAAAAAAAGAGAGCTAAAATAAGATATTGTTCTTATTTTAAATCTCTCTTGTTGTTTACTATCAAATTTTATTCTTGTTCTTTGTTTGTAGTTTCTTCTAGGTTTAATAATTCTTCCCATCTTCTGTCTACTTCTTTTTGGAATTCTTCTATCATCCATTCATTTCCCGGTTTAAACATATGCTTAAATCTTTTTTGTGGTTTTAAAAATTCCTCTACTGGTAATTTATTTTTTGGTTTATAATTTACAATATATTTTCCATCTATTACTTCATATAAAGGCCAATAGCATGTTTCTACTGCTAACTTATTTATTTGCATTAAGTCTTCTGTGTTATATCCCCATCCTCTTGGGCATGGTGCAAGTACATTTAAGAATGCTGGTCCTTCTGTATATATTGCTTTTTCTGATTTTTCGTATAAATCCTTAAAATTGTTTACTGCTATTGTTTGCGCAACATATGGAATATGATGATTTGCTATAATATTACTTAAATCCTTTCTGCTTTGCATCTTACCTGGAATAACCTTTCCTGCTGGTGATGTTGTTGTGTCTGCAAATCTTGGTGTTGCTGATGAACGCTGAATACCTGTGTTCATGTATGCACCATTGTCGTAACACACATATACCATATCATGTCCTCTTTCCATTGCCCCTGATAGACTTTGTAGTCCTATATCATATGTTCCACCATCTCCACCAAATGCTATAAATTTAGTTGTTTGGTCTTCTGAAATTTTTCCTTTTCTTTTTAATGCTTTATATGTTGCTTCTGCTCCCGAAGCATTTGCTGCTGCACATTCAAATGCTGTATGTATAAATGAATCTGTCCATGCTGTGTATGGATATATGAATGTTGATACTTCCATACAACCTGTTGCTACACTAATTACTGCATGGTCTTCTGGTTTTAGCGCTCTTAGTACCATTCTTGCTACTGGTGGTGCGCCACATCCCGCACACATTCTATGACCTGATGTAAATCTAGATGGTTTTTCTGCAATTATTTCTTTTAAATTATATGCCATTTTATTTCCTCCTTAATCCAAGATATCTGTATGGATTTTCTACATTACCTGAATTTGCTATTTCTTGTAAATCTCTATATACGCTCTCTATATCATCTGCTTTTGTATCTCTTCCACCAATCCCATATATATAATTTACCATTGGTACTTGTTTTTTATTTACATACATTGCAGATGTTACATCTTCAAATAATGCGCCTCCTGCTGCATTTAATGAATCTGCTTTATCTAAAACAGCAACTGCTTTTACATGTTCTAAAGCCTTTGCAATTTCTTCTGCTGGAAATGGTCTAAATACTCTTAGCTTTAACAAACCTGCTTTTATTCCTTTTTCTCTTAAAGAATCTACAACAAATTTTGTTGTTCCTGCTGTTGAATTCATACATACTATTGCTATTTCTGCGTCATCTAATTTATATTCTTCAAAGAAAGAATATTTTCTTCCTGTCATTTTTTCAAATTCTTCTGCTACTTCTAATATTACTTTTTTAGCATTTTTCATGGCTAATGCTTGCTGTGCTTTGTGTTCAAACAAATAAGCTTGCAAGTCTAATGGTCCAATTGCTATTGGGTTTTCTTTATTTAAAAGATATTCATCTGGCTTATATTCTCCTACAAATTCTTTAACTTTATCATCTTCTATCAATTCAATATTTTCGATTGAATGTGATGTTATAAATCCATCTTGGCATACCATAAGTGGTAATTTAACATTTTTATTTTCTGCAATTCTATGTGCCATTATTAAGTTATCATATGCTTCTTGATTATTTTCTGAAAATAACATTATCCATCCTGCATCTCTTACTCCCATAGCATCTGAGTGATCATTGTGTATATTAAGAGGTCCTGATACTGCTCTATTTACTAGACTCATTACTATTGGAAGTCTTAAGCTTGATGCTATATATATCATTTCCCACATAAGTGATAATCCATTTGCAGATGTTGCTGTCATTGCCCTTCCTCCTGCTGCTTGTGCACCTATTGTAGCAGACATTGCACTATGTTCACTTTCTACTGCGACAAATTCTGTATCTACATCGCCATTACTAACAAATGTAGAAAAATATTGTGGTATTTCTGTTGATGGTGTTATTGGGAATGCTGCTACTACATCTGGATTTATTTGTTTCATTGCAATAGCAGCTGCTTCATTACCACTTAAACGTTCTCTAATATCCATAAATCTCTTCCTTTCATTTTTATTTTTTAAACAAATCAAAAACGAGTAATGCTAGGCAAACAAATAAAAATTTTTGAAACTATACGTACTGTATGTTGAAAAAATTTTTATGCAGTTTAACAACGCAGTACGAAGTTTTTCATTTGTTTACTCCATTGCTATTGCGCCAAAAGGACATACCTTAGCACATACTCCACAACCTTTGCAATAGTCATAATTAAAATCTGTTCTTTTTTGATCTTTTCCTACTGGAATTGCATCATCTGGACATACTGGAAAACATAGTCCGCATTGTTTGCATTTATCTGATAAATAAATTGGTTTTGTGCTTCTCCAATCTCCTGTTTTAAATTCTCTTGCATTTCCAGAATTATATATCTCTCCACCTGGAGTTAAATCTTCCATTGGAGTGTTTGAATTTATATTCATATTTTTCCACCTCCTATTTAATGTATAGGGACGTGACGACATTCCTCATAGATTAAAGTACATCCCTACTGTAATTTATCGATTTCAGTTATTAACTTTTTCTACAGACTTTAAAGCAAGTTCTAAAGCCTTCATGTTTCCTTCTATCACTTCTGGTTTTTTTGCAAATTTGTGCTTAAAAGAACCTTTCATATCATTTAATAATTGTTCATCAGTCATAATCTTACTTACTTTTACTATCGCTGCGAGCATAGGTGTATTTGGAAAATACTTTCCTAATGTTTCTATAGAAATTTTTCTTGCATCAATTTTGTATACATCGCCTTTATATCCTCTTAAAGATTCCTTTATGTAGTCATTATCTTTTGTAGTATTAATTACAACAGCACCTGTTTCTTTTAAACCTGCTGTTACGTCAACAGATTCTAATAGTGTATCATCAACAACTACCACATAATCTGGTTCATATATATTACTATGTATTGTAATTGGTTTATTGCTTATTCTGTTATATGCAGTTATGGGAGCTCCCATCCTCTCTGGTCCGTATTCTGGAAATCCCTGTATGTATTTACCTGTATTAAATGCTGCATCTGCTAAAAGAAGTGATGCCGTTTTTGCACCTTGTCCTCCTCTTCCGTGCCATCTAATTTCTATTAAATCATTCATTATATTCCTCCTATATTTATGATATTAACTATTTTAAAGTATATGTCTAATTACTTTAAAAGTCAATATTAAACGCACCAATTTGAATATTTTTGCAATATGTGCTATAATTAATGTATAAAAAGGCATTTAGCCAAATTTATTATAATATACAAAAAGGAGGGCTTTTTATGAAAAAAGCTGAAATGCAACGGAAAGTAGTTATCACTATAGGTTTAATCTTAATTTTTGTACTGATATTTATCTTTATTAAGTCTCTCTGTGGAGAGCATTTTTATAAAGATTTAAAAGGTACAGAAACCACTATCTCATGGGACTATGTCAACCTTAGAGATGATCACAAAGAAAACTCTAAGGTGATTATGACACTTATACAAAATGATACAGTTACCTTAACTGGTAACAAATATGACTATCTTGGTGGTGATGGAAAGTCACATGATGTTTGGCTTGAAATAACTACCAAAAATGGCATTACCGGCTGGATAGTCGGTGATGCTATAGACGACTAAAAATAAAACGCGGATCTCATAATTACGAGCCGCGTTTTTATTTTATTCTTCTTCTGGTGCTTCTACTGGGCACACTCCTGCACATGTTCCACATCCTATGCATGTTGATTCATCAATTACATACCTGTCTTCTCCTTGTGATATGCAACTTACTGGACATTCTGCTGCACATGCACCACAAGATATACATTTATCAGTTATTTTATATGCCATTTCTATTTCCCCTCCTTTTAAAATTTAATATCTAATCATTATTTTTTTTATCCATTTCTTCTAGTTTTTCTAATTCTTGTAATTCTTTTAAATCTTCTGGATTTTCTACTTCTAATTTATCTTCTTCTTTTTCTACATCTTTTATAATTTTTACATCTTTGGCTTCATATTTTTTAAAGAAAGTTTCGTCTGCATCTTTAAATTTTACTTTTATAGTTTCTTTTAATGTTTCTACTCCGCAAACCTCACCTTCTCCATCTTCTGTTTTAACAATTGCTCCTATCTTTGGAAGGCGAGAAAGTTTATCTTCGTATACTTCTTGTTCATATTTTAAGCAACACATTAGCCTTCCACAGTTTCCAGATATTTTTGATGGATTTAGTGATATGTTTTGTTCTTTTGCCATCTTTATTGATACGGTTTCAAAATTACCTAAAAATGAACAACAACATAATTCTCTTCCACACATACCGTTGCCACCGTAGTCTTTTTACTTCATCTCGTACACTAATTTGTCTTAATTCTATTCTTGTTTTAAATATTGCTGCTAAATCTTTTACTAAATCTCTAAAATCTATTCTACCATCAGCTGTGAAAAAGAAAAGTAATTTACTTCTATCAAATTTATATTCAACATCTGTTAAAGTCATGTTTAATTTATGTTCTTTTATTTTTTTTTCACATATATTTAAAGCTTCTTGTTCTTTCTTTTTGTTTTCTTCATGTTGTTTTTTATCTTTATTATTAGCTATTCTTATTATCTTTTTAAGTGGTTTTTCTAATTTGTTATCTGGAATATTTCTGTTAGAGATTACAACTTCGCCATATTCTTTACCCATAGAAGTTTCTACTATAACAAAACTTCCTTTTTCTATTTTTTTTCCGTCTGGATCAAAAAAATATATTTTGCCTGGCTTTTTAAATCTTACTCCTATAATATTTGCCATTTATTTCCTCCCATACTGTCATAATAAAGTTATCAATTGTCATATCAAAATTATTATTTTTATTTAATCTGTCTTTTGTATCTTCAACTATTTTCATACATTCTATATATATATTATTTAATTTTATTTTATTAAAAAAGATTAAATTTATATAACTTAAAATATCGTCTATTTCTTCTTTATTTTTAAATATTTCTTCCTTTGCCTGCATTAAATCTATTATATCACTATTTTCCAAATTTCCAAATAATTTATCTAATTTTTTATAATCATTCTCATTATCTTTTAAGTTTATAGCTTTTTTTACACTTCCATCTGCAATTTTAAATATTATTTCAGGAATATTTAAATGATTATACTTTTCTTCTAATATTTTTTTTAATTCCAAGTTTGTAAGTTTATTAAATGATATCTTGGTACATCTTGATTTTATGGTTGGTAAAAATTGATTTTCTTCAGATGCAATTAAAATAATCGTAACATATTCTGGTGGCTCTTCTAGTGTTTTTAATAAACTATTTTGAGCTTCTGTTGTCATATAGTTACTATCATTTATAATATATACTTTTCTGCTCGCAACTACTGGTTTTTCATAAACTTTTTTTGTAAGTTCCCTTATCTGATCTATTTTAATTGAACCTGATTCCGGCTCTATTATAGTAAAATCAGGATTATTATATGTATCAAACTGTATGCATGATTTGCATTCATTACATGGTTTTTTTGGGCTAACACATAATAATGCTTTTGCAAATTCTTTTGCAAATAATAGCTTTCCAATAGAATCTTTACCAATAAACATATAACTATGTGCAATATTGTTCGTATTTATTATATTTTTAAGTAATTCTTTGTTTTTTTCATTTCCTACTATATCACTAAAAATCATATTTTCCCTTTTTTCCCATTATAATGTTTGAGGAATGTCCTTTACATGGTTTGAGGGACAAACCTCGGTCATGGGTATTCCTCATAGTTCGAGGAATGTCCTTTACATGGTTTGAGGGACAA
>CANQWF010000066.1 GCA_947627485.1 uncultured Clostridia bacterium | reverse complement strand
AAAATGAAACTTTTGGCTCGGGGCAATTTCTCCCATCCAAAAAAAATGAAACTTTTGGCTCGGGGCAATTTCTCCCATCCAAAAAAAATGAAACTTTTGGCTCGGGGCAATTTCTCCCACCTAAAAGAAAAATAGAAATAATTTTAAATAATATATTGAAATCATAAAGAAGTAATGCTAAAATGTATGTGTTAAAATCCGACAAAAAATATAAAAGAAGTTGAATTAGAAAAAAACAAGAACTTTTAAAAGTTTTTGATAGGGGGATTAAAATGAATAACATTAAAATTTTTGCCTGTAATTCGGCAGAAGAATTTACAAAAGAGATATGTGATAATTTAGGAATACCAGTTGGAAAAAAGGACTCTTTTAAATTTGCAAATGATAATAGTTTTGTACAATTAAAAGAAACAGTAAGAGAGCAGGATGTATATATAGTTCAAACAACCGAGCCACCAGTAAATGAAAGAGTTATGGAATTGCTTATAACAATTGAAGCTGCAAAAAGAGCAGGAGCAAGAAGAATAACAGCAGTGCTTCCATATTTTATGTATTCAAGATCAGATAAAAAGGATCAATCCAGGGTTCCAGTAACAGCAAAATTAATGGCAACACTATTAGAAGCAGCAGGAGTAAACCATGTACTCACATGTGATTTACATAATCCGGCAATCCAAGCATATTTTAATGTTATATGTGATAGAGTAACAGCAAAATATTTATTACAAAAGTATTTTGAAGCAAAAAATTTAGATGATATGGTAGTAGTTGCAACAGATGCAGGAAGTTCAAAAAAAGCATATAAATATTCTAAATTTTTTGAATGTCCACTTGCATTGATTGATAAAAGAAGAGAGTCAAATAACGATAATGCAGTAGCAACAAATATTATAGGAGATATAGAAGGAAAAACTGCAGTAATATTTGATGATGAAATAAGTACAGCTGGAACATTAGTAGAAGCAGCAAACATATTAAAAGAGCATGGGGTAAAAGAAATATATGCAGGAGCTACGCATGCAGTTTTGGTTGGCCCTGCAATTGAAAGAATAAAAAATTCACCAATTAAGGAATTAGTAGTAACAAACACAATTCCACTTGAAGAAGAAAAAAGAATTGATAAAATAAAAGTAGTTTCTATAGCTCCATTATTTGCAGAAGCAATTAAAAGATTAAATGAAGGAACACCTTTAGGAGATTTATTTGAATATGATAAATAATGGTGTACATATATAACAATAAAATGGTATATCACACAAGTGATAGCCATTTTTTCGATTATGCACGATATAATAATTAGCATATAGACGATTTACATAAATTGACAATCACCTTAAAATATTGTATAATAAAATAAATAAATATTATTTTTTAAATTATTAATTAAGGAGGGGTAAAAAATGGACACGAAACTATTAACAACAGTATCCTTATTAATGGCTATACTGTTAATATTAACAGTAGCTTCTGGCATTATTATTTTTATTATACGGAAGTCAAAAGGAAAAAAAGTTAGCAAAATATTTTGCATTATTTATGCATTAATTATTGCAATATTTTTTCCACTTGGATTTCCAATGGCAATAAAATTGCTTTCATTTTTAATAGTAAGAATAATAGCAGCGATAATAGGAGTAGTATTAATAGGAATAGTTATAGGTAATTTAAAGTAAGGGGGTGCTACATTAGCATCCTTTTTACTGTTAAATAGGAAATTTTCGCCGAGCTAACATCTGGCGAGAGATTTAAAATAAATTTAGATAAGATAGCATTAAAGAAAGCTCAAGGCTATTCTAAAAGGAAAAACAAAAAATAGTATAAAGAAGGAAATTGGCGTTGACAATCGTATACTTTTGCGATATAATATTTAAAGTTAAAATCCCACATAAAGGTACAAGTAGCAGTAGTGAGGGGAGGGAAATAAAAGTGTCAGAAATAAAAGTTAACAATGGTAATATAGAGGACGCATTAAGAAGATTTAAAAGACAATGCGTAAGAAATGGTGTTTTACAAGAAGTTAGAAAAAGAGAACACTACGAAAAACCTAGCGTAAAAAGAAAGAAAAAATCAGAGGCAGCAAGAAAAAGAAAATTTTAATTGGTAATTAGAGGTGGAAGGTTAAAAGAATAAAACTTTTCGCCTTTTATTGTTGTATAGGAAAAATCAAAGATTTTTCTATACAACAAAAATGCTATAATCGCTATCGCCTTTGAGATTTGCTCCTTATAGTCGCAAACTCAAATCGGCGAGAACAAAGGGCGACTACGTCGCTTTGTTCTATAATTAGGAAAGTTATCGGTATGGAATATCGAACTTTTACTCATAAATGAATAGTTAATAATGAAGAGTACAAAACTCTTCGAGTTTTGAAGGAGGTAAATATATGTTAAAAGAAAAATTAATGTCAGATTTAAAAGAGGCTATGAAGGAAAAACAAATTTTAAGAAAGAATGTTGTACAAATGATTAGAGCTGCGATACTTCAAGTAGAAAAGGATAAGCAAATAGAACTTGATGATAATCAAGTATTAGAGATAATTGCAAAAGAATCTAAAAAAAGAAAAGATTCTTTGGTAGATTATGAAAAAAGTGGAAGACAAGATTTAATTGACCAAGTAAAGCAGGAAATTGATATAATATCTGAATATTTACCAAAACAATTAAGTAAAGAAGAAATAACAACTATTGTAAAAGAAGTTATATCAGAAACAGGAGCAATGACTATAAAAGATATGGGAAAAGTAATGAAAGTAGCAAAGGAAAAAATAGGTGCTGCAGCAGACGGCAAAGCAATAAACGAAGTAGTAAGAGAGTTGTTAAATTAGTCATATAAACTGTAGTTTGTAGAAATGTTTAATTGGTTTGTAGGAAAGGTTAATAATTATTTGTTTCTCAGTTACGCGATCCAGCTTTCGTTACATGAAACTGTTGTTGCTTTTAGCAACTTACAGTTTTAGTAACGGAATTCGCGTTGGAAACAAATAATTATAACCTTTCCTAAAGAACCTAAAAAAAACAATTTATTTGAAATAAAAGAATAAAAATCAAATATTTGGTAAAAATACAAACAATTGTTATGCGAGGAGGAAAATATGTCATATAATACTGAGGAAATAAAACAAGGTATAAAATTACATTGTATAGATACAAATAAATTTAAAACCAATCTAATGGCTGTGTTTATAACATTACCATTAAATAGAGAAAATATTACATTTGATTCTGTTATACCAGCAGTTTTAAAAAGAGGGACAGAAAATTTAAGAACCCAAGAAGACATATCAAAAAAATTGGAAGATATGTATGGCGCTAGTTTTGACTGTGGTATAGAAAAAATAGGAGACAATCATGTAATAAAGTTTTATTTAGAAGCTTTAAATAATAATTTTGTTCCAGAAAATAGTAAACAAGACATATCAAAAGATAGTATCGATTTACTATTAGATATAATATTTAATCCACTTATTGAAAACAATAAATTTAAAGATGAATATGTTGAATCTGAAAAAAATAATATAAAGAGATTAATAGAGTCAAAAATTGATAATAAGGATCAATATGCACTAAACAGATGCATAGAAGAGATGTATAAAGATAAACCTTATGGATTATATAAATATGGATATACTCAAGATTTAGAAAAAATTAATTCAGAGAATTTATATAACTATTACATTAATTTAATTAGTACAAGTAAAATTGATATATTTATTTCAGGAGAACTAAATACAAAAGATATAATAGAAATTGTGAGAAATAATGAAAATATAAAAAAATTAAAAGAAAGAAAACCGAATTATATTGTAAATAATGAACAAACTGAAAATAAAGAAGAAGTTCAAGAACAAGAAATACAAGACAAAATGGATATAGCACAAGGTAAATTAGTAATAGGATTAGATGTAGAAATAAATGATTACAATTCAAAATTCCCTGTATCTATATACAATGTAATACTTCGGTGAAAGCGCAACATCTAAATTATTTCAAAATGTAAGAGAAAAAGCAAGTCTTGCATACACAGCCAGATCAAATTATGTAAGACAAAAAAATAATATTTATATAAGATGTGGTATTGAAATAGAAAATTACGAAAAAGCATTAAAAATAATAAAAGAACAATTACAAGATATGAAAGATGGAAAATTTACAGAAGAAGATTTAGAAAACAGTAAAAAATACATGATTTCTGGTATTCATTCTGCGCAAGATGAACAAGACTCAGAAATAACGTACTATATAGGTCAAGAATTGTCTGGAATGCTTACAACATTTGATGAATATGAACAAAAAATAAATGAAATAAAACTAGAAGATGTAAAAAATGTTGCAGATAAAATAAAAATAAATACGATATATTTTTTGAGAAATTAAATAAATTGTAGTTTGTAGAATGAAAAATTTTGAGGGCGGGACGCCCAGGGGTGTGTCCCCTACAATACACGTTAATATTTGTAGGGGTCGCCGCCTTCGGCGACCCGTTTCCAAGAGAAATACCTAAATAAATTCAAAACTACAAACTACAATTTATAAAAAAGGAGAATAATTTTTATGCAAGTTATAGAAAATTTAAGTGTTAAAGAAAAATTATATGTAGAAAAATTAGATAATGGACTAACCGTTATGATAATTCCCAAAAAAGGTATTACAAAAAAATATGTAATGTGGGCAACACACTATGGCTCAATAGATAATAAATTTATTGTGCCTGGGGAAGAAAATGTTACAGAAGTACCAGATGGTGTTGCACATTTTTTAGAACATAAAATGTTTGAACAAGAAAATGGCACAAACAGTTTAGATACATTAACTGCTTTAGGTGTAAATGCAAATGCATATACTACAAATAATTATACAACATATCTTTTTGAATCTACAGATAATTTTTATCCTGCACTCGATGAATTAATGGATTATGTTCAAAATCCATATTTTACAGATGATAATGTAGAAAAAGAAAAGGGAATAATTGCTCAAGAAATTAAAATGTATGATGACTATCCAGATTGGGTAGTATATATGAATGCTATAAAGAATATGTATAAAAATAATCCTATTAAAATCGATATAGCAGGAAGTGTGGAGTCTATATATAAAATAGATAAAGATATTTTATATAAGTGCTATAATACATTTTATAATCCAGCTAATATGGTTATGTGCTTTTGTGGTGATTTTGAACCTGAAGAGCTAATAGAAGAAGTAAAAAAAAGGTTAATAGAAAAGCTGAATCAGGCTGAAATAAAAAGAATATATGAAACAGAACCTGAGGAAATAGTAGAAAAAAGAATAGAAGAAACAATGGAGGTTAGTATGCCTTTATTTGTTATTGGAATAAAAGATAAAATTCCAGAAAAAAATGAAGATATTGCTAAAAAGCATATTGCAATAGAAATATTGTTAAATATGATTATTGGTAAAAGTTCTAATCTATATAAGGAATTATATGATAGTGAATTATTAGTTTCTGAACCATTTTTAGAATATGAATTTACTGATACTTATGCTCATATAGCAATAACGGGTACGTCAACTAATCCAGATAAAGTATTAGAAAAAATAGAGATTGAGATAGATAGATTAAAAAAAGAAGGATTAAATATAGAAGATTTTGAAAGAATAAAAAATATGTTATATGGAAGCTATGTAAGAGAATTTAACAATGTATCAGATATAGCAAGAATGTTTATTACAGATTACTTTAAAGGTGTAAACAGCTTTGATTATTTAGAAAACTACAAACAAATAACACCAGAATATACTTATGAAATTTTAAAAGAAGTATTCCTAAAAGATAAAACAGTATTATCTATAGTAAAAAATAGTAAATAAATTGTTGTTTGTATATTAAATTTGTTGCAAATGTTGTAGGGGTCGCCGCCATCGGCGACCCAAATACATCGAAGAAATTGCCTTAAATTGTGTGAAAAGTTATCAAATAAATTACAATTGCGGGTCGCCCAGGGGTGCGACCCCTACGGATTTAAAAACAAATTTACACTCACAAAGTACAATTTAAAAAAAGGGAAATAAATGAATACAATAACATTTCCAGGATTAAATTTAAAATTACAGTTATCAAGAATAGCATTCTCAATAGGCAATATAGAAATCTATTGGTATGCTATTATTATGATGTCTGCATTTATAATTAGCTTAATAATTTTAAAAATAAAAGATGAAAGATTTAATATTAAATTTTCGGATATATTAGATTTAAGTTTGTATTTAATTCCAATGTCAATTATATCTGCTAGACTTTATTACATATTGTTTAATTTAGAATACTATATAGATAATCCTACACAAATGCTTAATTTAAAAGCAGGTGGACTTGCAATATATGGTGGAATAATAGGTGGACTTATTACTTGTTATATATTTTGTAAAAAAAGAAAAATTAATTTATTAGATTTATTAGATTATATAATTCCATGTTTAGCACTACGGACAAGCAATAGGAAGATGGGGTAATTTTATTAATATTGAAGCATATGGAGAAACAACTAACCTTCCTTGGAGAATGGGGATTTATGAATCAGGTAAATATATAGAAGTTCATCCAACATTTTTATATGAATCAATAGTTACGTTTGCATTATTTATATTTTTAAGCTTTATTTCAAATAGAAGAAAATATAAAGGACAGATAACACTTATATATTTAATAATTTACTCATTTGCAAGAATGATAATAGAGGGATTAAGAACAGATAGTTTGATGATGGGAAATATAAGAATTTCGCAACTATTGTCTTTAATAATATTAATAATGTCAGGACTTTATTATTTAAAAGAAAAAAATAAAATGTAGTTTGTAGTATTGAATTTATTTAGGTATTTCTCTTGGAAACGGGTCGCCGAAGGCGGCGACCCCTACAAATAT
>CANQWF010000065.1 GCA_947627485.1 uncultured Clostridia bacterium | reverse complement strand
GTAACGGAATTCGCGTTGGAAACAAATAATTATAACCTTCCCTAAAGAACCTAAAAAACAAACTACAATTTATTTAACTAAAAATAACTTTATCCATTTTTATATCATTTATATCATTATCAATTTTATCACAAATACATTCTTTGTATGTTAATCCTATTTTTCCACCTTTATAGTTTTCCAAAAATCTATCATAAAATCCTTTTCCATAACCTATTCTATTATTATATTTATCAAATGCAACTCCTGGAATAATGCATATACTATTATTATAATCTGTTACAGGTTTATTTGTTTTGGGTTCTAATATTCCAAAGCTACCCTCTTCTAAATCTTTTAAACTTTTGATTTCATAAAAGACTATATTATCTCCTTCACATTTTGGCACAGCTACTTTTTTATTCATATTTAAAGAATAATTTATAATATTAAGAGTATCTACTTCATTTTTTAACGACACATATATTAAAATCAAATTACTTTCTTTATATTCTTTTAAATTAATTACTTTTTCAAATATATTTCTATCAGACTTTTTTCTATTTTCTTTATTAATATTCTTTCTAATATTTATATATTTTTCTCTTAAAAATTTCTTGTTCATTATAACCTCTTAATTGTTTTAATAAAAATCTTATATATTTTATAGTATATAATTGTCTAATAAAGCTAAATTTATTTTATATTATGTGAAAAATAACAGATTGATGTAATACAAATCTGCTATTTTTTGGCTGGGGTGGTAGGATTCGAACCTACGAAATGTCGGAGTCAGAGTCCGATGCCTTACCGCTTGGCGACACCCCAATATATAAATAAATCAAGACAGGATTTTGGGGTCTGTCCCCAAAATCCTACCTAATTATTTATTTAGTGCTTTTCTTCCTGGATATATTGCTAAATCTCCTAATTCTGCTTCTATATTTAATAGTCTATTGTATTTTGCAACTCTATCTGTTCTACATGGTGCTCCTGTTTTTATTTGTCCTGCATTTGTAGCTACTGCAACATCTGCAAGTGTTGTATCTTCTGTTTCTCCTGAACGATGTGATACAACTGCTGTATATCCATTTTTCTTTGCAAGTTCTATTGCATCTAATGTTTCTGTTAATGTTCCTATTTGATTTAATTTAATTAATATACTATTTGCTGTTTTGTTATCTAATCCTTTTTGTAATCTTTTTATATTAGTTACAAATAGGTCATCTCCTACTAATTGTAATTTATCTCCTAATGTATCTGTAAGCTTTTTCCATCCTTCCCAATCCTCTTCTGCAAGTCCATCTTCTATAGATACAATTGGATATTTAGTAGAAAGTTCAGTTAAATAATTTATCATTTCGTCTACTGATTTTAATTCGTCTGTTTTCCAGAAATAATAGCTTCCTTCTTTACCTATTTTTTTAGCTTCATCATACATTTCTGTACTTGCTACATCTAATGCTAATACTACATCTTCACCTGGTTTATATCCAGCCTCTTCAATTGCTTCTACTATAAGTTTTAATGCTTCTTCATCACTTGATAGATTTGGTGCAAATCCACCTTCATCTCCTACACCTGTAGATAAACCTTTTGATTTTACTACTTTTTTTAATGTATGATATATTTCTGCTGACATTCTTAAACATTCATTAAATGTTTTTGCTCCAACCGGCATTATCATAAATTCTTGGATATTTACAGTATTGTCTGCATGTTTTCCACCATTTAATATGTTCATCATAGGAACTGGCATTGTTTTTGCATTTGCTCCTCCTATGTACCTATATAGACTCATACCTAATGAATTTGCTGCTGCTTTTGCTACAGCAAGTGATACTCCAAGTGTTGCATTTGCTCCAAGTTTTCCTTTGTTTTCTGTTCCATCTATTTCTATTAATTTTTTGTCTATTTCTACTTGGTCAAATACATTCATTCCTTCTAATTCTTTTGATATTATTTTGTTTACATTTTCAACTGCTTTTAAAACACCTTTTCCTAAATATCTAGAACTATCTCCATCTCTTAATTCTACTGCTTCAAAACTTCCTGTTGATGCTCCTGATGGAACCATTGCTACTCCATTTGTTCCTTCTTCTGTAATTACCTCAACTTGCACTGTTGGGTTTCCTCTAGAGTCTAATACCTCTAATGCTTTTACTTCTTCAATTGCTAAATATTCCTTCATGAATATTCCTCCTTTAAAATTTTATATATATGCAATAGGTACATAGCTTAATAAAATTAAATATATTTAACTATCTGCCTATTATAAACTTAAGATATATTATTCTATATTTTCATACTCTTCTTCGTCTTCTTTTATTATCCATTCCTTATTTTTTTTATAGAAATCTTTAAGTGATATCTTTAAATTTTTGAAACTTGCAACTGGTACATCATCTGTTATATCGTATTCTCCAAATGTGTTATACATTTCTTCTTTGTCATCATACACAAAAGTAAATATTTTTTTATCATTTGGTTCTATTATCCAGTATTCATTTACTCTGTGTTTTTGATATAAAGTATATTTTCTAAATCTATCATGTACTAAGTTAGATGGGGATGCTATTTCTATTATAAAATTCGGTGCACCTTTTACATAGTTTTTTTCATATTTATTTAAATCACATAATACAAAAATATCTGGCTGTACTACTGTATCCCATTTTTTTCTATCTTTACTTTTGCTAAAAACAACATCAAATGGTGCGACAAATGGTTTGCATGGTTTGTCCTTAAAAAATTCCCTTAACTGTCCTGCAATTTCCAATAAAATCATCTGATGTATTCCTCTTGGGCTACTCATTAAGTATAAATCTCCATCCAATATTTCATATCTTTCATTAGTTTTATCTCTAATATTTTCTAATTCTTCATAATTATATTTTTTTAATTTCCTTGCTAAATTTTCCATATTTTTTTTCTCCATATTTTAAATTTAGCCCCCTTTCAAAATTTGCAAAGCAAATTTTGCACTATTCACTCTTAATCATTCACTACTTTTTCTAATAAACTTTCTCCTGTCATTTCTTTAGGTTTTTCTATGCCCATAATATCAAGCATTGTTGGTGTTAAATCTGCAAGTCTTCCTTCTTTTAATTTTGCATCTTTTCCTACTAATACTAATGGTACTACATTTGTTGTATGTGCTGTATGTGGTTCTCCTGTAGTGTAATCTATCATCTGTTCTGAATTTCCATGATCAGCTGTAATCAGCAAAACTCCTCCATTATTTTCTACCGCTTCTACAACTCTTCCTACACACTCATCAATTGTTTCTAATGCTTTTATTGCAGCATCTAAATTTCCTGTATGTCCAACCATATCCGGATTTGCATAGTTTAGTATTATAGAATCATATTTTTTAGAATTAATTGCTTGAACAACATTGTCGGTTACTTCTATTGCACTCATTTCTGGTTTTAAATCATATGTTTCTACTTTTGGAGATGGAATTAATATTCTATCTTCTCCTGGATATTGTTTTTCTTCTCCTCCATTAAAGAAGAAAGTTACATGTGCATATTTTTCTGTTTCAGCAATTCTAAGTTGTGTCATTCCTTTTTTACTTATTATTTCGCCAAATGTATTTTTGATTTCATCTTTTTTAAAAGCTATATGAACATTTTTTATAGTTTCATCGTAATTTGTAAAGCACACATAGTATAATGGAAAATACTTTCTTTCAAACCCATTAAATTCTTTATCTACTAAACTTCTAGTAATTTCTCTTGCTCTGTCTGGTCTAAAATTAAAGAATATAACTGAGTCATTCTCTGAAATTGTAGCAATTGGTTCACCATTATTACAAATAAGTGTTGGTACAACAAATTCATCAAACACTTCTTTCTGATATGATTTTTCTATTGCTATACTAGCACTTGACTCTTTTTCTCCGATTCCATTTACTAGGGCATCATAGGCCTTACTTACTCTTTCCCATCTTTTATCTCTATCCATGCTATAAAATCTACCAGTTATACTTGCAATTTTACCTACACCTTTTTCTTCCATCTTATTTTCTAAATCTGCTATATAGCTTTCAGCAGAAGCTGGTGGTGTATCTCTTCCATCTAAAAAGCAATGTACATATACATCTTCAAAATCTTTTCTTTTTGCAAGTTCTAATAATGCATATAAATGACGGATGTGACTATGTACTCCTCCATCAGATAATAATCCCATTATATGTAATTTAGAATTGTGTTTTTTACAATTATCAATTGCACCGGCATAATTCTGGAATACTAAAGAAATCTCCATCTTCAATTGATTTTGTTATTCTTGTTAATTCTTGATATACAATTCTTCCTGCACCAATATTAGTATGTCCTACTTCTGAATTTCCCATTTGTCCGATCAGGAAGTCCTACATCCAATCCACTTGTCTTTATTCTTGTTGTAGGATTTTGTTTCATTAGTTTATCTAAAACTGGTGTGTTTGCAAGTTTTACTGCATTCCCATCTTTTCTTTCGTTTATTCCATATCCATCTAATATCATAAGCATTGTTAATTTTTTATCCATAATTATATCTTTCCTCATCTTCCTTTAGTAAAATTTATTTATAATTTATTATCTTTGCCAATTCTTGAGCATCAAGGCTTGCTCCGCCTACTAGACCACCATCTATATCAGACATTTCGAATAAATCTTTAGCATTTGATGATTTTACACTTCCGCCATATAGTATTATAACACTATCTGATACTTTTTTTCCATATATTTTTTCAATTTCTTCTCTAATCCATTTAATTGTTTCGTTTGCATCTTCTTTTGTAGCTGTTTTTCCTGTACCAATTGCCCATATTGGTTCATAAGCTATAATTGTTTTTTCTACCGCGTCACTTTCAAGTCCCTCTAATGCTAGCTTTGTTTGCATGGTTACAATATCTTTTGCTTCTCCAGATTCTCTTTGTTCTAAACTTTCTCCAATACATACAATTGGTTTTAGTCCCAAACTAAGAGCTTTTTTTAGTTTTTTATTTACTGTCTCATCAGTTTCTCCAAAATATGCTCTTCTTTCTGAGTGTCCAATTATTACATATTCTACTCCTATAGATTTTAGCATTTCTCCAGAAATCTCTCCAGTATATGCTCCACTTTCTTCGTAATGCATATTTTGTGCTCCTATTTTTATATTAGTATCCTGAACATGCAATAAACTATAAAATAAATCTGTATATGGTACGCATAAAACTACTTCATTTTCTGCACTCTTTACAAGTGGTGCAAGTTCTGAAATAAAATTCATAGCTTCATTTGGTAATTTGTTCATTTTCCAATTCCCTGCGATCACTTTTTTTCTCATAGAATTAATCTCCCTTTCATTTTTCTCTTTTTCGGGTCGCCCAAGGGTGCGACCCCTACATGTTTTCATTTATATATAAAATAAATCAAAATTAGTGTATGGTGCATTTTAATTAGCACCTACAAGTCGCTAGGATGCTCTTATTTGTTTTGAAGGCAGTCTATTCCTGGCAAAACCTTACCTTCTAAAAATTCGAGTGAAGCTCCACCACCTGTTGATATATGTGTCATTTTATCTGCTAGACCCAATTTTTCAATTGCAGCTGCAGAATCTCCTCCACCTATTATTGTTGTTGCATTTAAATTTGCTAAAATTTTTGCGACTTCATTTGTTCCATGCGCAAAATTTTCAAACTCAAATACTCCTAAAGGTCCATTCCATACAACAGTTTTTGCATTCTTTAATACTTCCTTAAAACATTCTATTGTTTTTGTACCTATATCTAATCCCATATATCCATCTGGGATTTCGTTTGATGCTACTTCTAAATATTCACTATCATTAGAAAACTCTTTAGCCACTTTATTGTCTACTGGTAATAAAAGTTTTACACCCTTTGTTTTTGCATTTTCTAAAATACTTTTAGCTAAATCTATTTTATCTTCTTCAATCAATGATGTTCCTACATTTAATCCTTGAGCTTTAAAGAATGTATAAGCCATGCCTCCACCTATTATTAACGTATCTACTTTATCTATTAAATTTTCGATTACTCCAATCTTATCTGATACTTTTGCTCCACCAAGTATTGCAACAAATGGTTTTTCAGGATTTTCTAAAGCTCCCCCTAGAAATTCTAATTCTTTCTCAATTAAGAAACCTGAAACTGCTGGCAAATAATTTGCAACTCCCGCTGTTGAACTATGTGCTCTATGAGCTGTACCAAAAGCATCATTTACATATATTTCTCCAAAACTTGCAAGTGCTTTTGAAAATTCAGAATCATTTTTTTCTTCTTCGCTATGGAACCTAACATTTTCTAAAAGAACGATTTCTCCTTCTTGAATATTTGATACAAGGGCTTTTGCATCTTCTCCTATAACATCTTTTGCAAGTTTTACCTCTTTTCCTAATAATTTTGATAATTCCTCTGCTACTGGTTTTAATGAATATTTAGAATTTACTTCTCCTTTTGGTCTTCCTAAATGTGAACATAGTATTACTTTTGCTTTGTTATCTAATAAATATTGTATTGTTGGAAGTGCTGCTCTTATTCTTCTATTGTCTGTAATTTCCCCTGTTTCTTTATCTAGTGGCACATTAAAATCACACCTAACCAACACTTTCTTTCCTTTTACATCTATGTCTCTTACTGTTTTTTTATTCATAATATTCTCTCCTTTTACTTTTGTAGGGGTCGCTACCCTTAAGGCGCCCCCAGGCTACCGAGGGCGGCAACCCCTACAGTTAAAGTATTTTTATATTAATTACCTTATAATATATTTTATTGTTCTAATTCTGCAAAATATTTTATTGTTCTTACCATTTGACTTGTATATGAATTTTCGTTATCATACCATGCAACTACTTGAACTTGATATAATCCGTCAGAAATTTTTGTTACCATTGTTTGTGTTGCGTCAAATAAAGAACCATAGGTAATTCCTATAATATCTGAAGATACTAGTGGTTCTTCAGTATATCCAAAAGATTCACTTGACTTAGATTTCATTGCTTCGTTTATTTTTTCTACTGTTATATCTTCTCCTTTTACAACAGCTACTAATATTGTTGTTGATCCTGTTGGTACTGGAACTCTTTGGGCTGATCCTATTAATTTACCATTCAATTCTGGTATAACTAATCCGATTGCTTTTGCAGCACCTGTTGAATTAGGTACTATATTTATAGCTGCTGCTCTTGCTCTTCTTAAGTCTGC
>CANQWF010000064.1 GCA_947627485.1 uncultured Clostridia bacterium | reverse complement strand
TAAAAAATTTTTAATAAAGATTTGTGCCTTCCGCAGACAAGCGAAGCGAAGGCAAGGAAGGAATGAGATAAATTATGAAAAAAGCAAAGTACAAAATTTATAAATAAATTTTGTTGGGGGTAAATTTATTTTGAAAGGATGTTATTATGAAATTAAGAATGAAGGAACTCCCAATATCAGAAAGACCATACGAAAAATTAGAATTATATGGACCAGAAATGTTATCGAATAGCGAACTTTTGGCTATAATAATTAAAAGTGGTACAAAAGAAGAAAATTCTGTATCAATTGCACAAAAAGTATTAAATCTAAATAAAGCTAATAATAAAGAAGATTTAAAATTTTTATGTAATACATCAATAGAAGAATTTATGAAGATAAAGGGAATAGGAAAAGTAAAAGCAATTCAATTAAAAGCAATTGGAGAATTAACAAAAAGAATATCAAAACCTATTCATAGTAATAAGATAAAAATAAAAAATACTAAAGACGTTGCAGATCTTGTGATGCAAGAATTAAGATATGAGAAACGTGAAATTGTAAAAGTTATTATTCTTAATAACAAAAATATTGTAATGAGAATAATGAATGTGTCTTTTGGAGGGACAAACTTTGCAAGTATAGCACCAAAAGAAGTTCTTTCAGAAGCGGTAAAAATAGGTGCACCAAAGATAATACTTGTTCACAATCATCCAAGTGGTGATACAAAACCTAGTCAAGATGATTATAGAATTACAGACAGAATTTATGAATGTGCAGATATAATGGGAATTGAACTATTGGATCATGTAGTAATAGGTGATGGGACATATGAAAGTATTTTAATGGGAAAGGAAAAAGAATAAAATGAATTTATTTAGTTTAAAATCAAAAGACATAGGTATTGACTTAGGTACAGCAAATACATTGGTAACATTAAAAGGCAAGGGAGTTATACTAAAAGAACCATCTGTTGTTGCAATAGATAGAAGAAGTGGTAATATTTTGGCTACAGGATATGAAGCTAAAGAAATGCTAGGTAGAACTCCAGAAGCCATAAAAGCAGTAAGACCGTTAAAAGATGGAGTTATTGCAGATTTTACTGCAACACAATTAATGCTAAAAAATATTGTTACTAAAGTATGCCAACGATATAATGTAGGAAGACCAAGAGTAGTAGTAGGTGTACCATCAGGAATTACAGAGGTTGAAGAAAGAGCTGTAGAAGAATCAGTATTAAAAGCTGGAGCAAGAGAAGTATACTTAATTGAAGAACCTATGGCAGCAGCAATTGGAGCAAATTTAGATGTTGCAGAACCAACAGGAAATATCATAGTAGATATTGGTGGGGGAACTACAGAAGTTGCAGTTATTTCATTAGGTGGAGTGGTAGTAAGTCATTCACTAAGAATAGCTGGAGACGAGTTAGATGAGAATATAGTTGACTATGTAAAAAAAGAAATGGGACTTGCTATTGGAGAAACAACGGCTGAAGAAATCAAAAAAGAAATAGGTTGTGCAACACCGCTTATGACTGAAATGAGTATGGAGATAAGAGGAAGGGATTTAAGCAATGGCCTTCCAAGAAATATAATAATTAATTCAAGTCAAATTGAAGAAGCGATGAAAAATTCAATAAATGATATTGTAGAAATAGTAAAAACAACATTAGAAAAAACACCTCCAGAACTTGCGTCTGATATAGTTGAAAAAGGTATAGTGTTAGCTGGCGGAGGAGCATTAATTAAAAATTTAGATAAATTATTAAGTCAACGAACAGGAATGCCTGTATATATAGCAGAAAATCCATTAGAATGTGTTGTGAAAGGTACAGGAAAAACATTAGAAGATTTAGAAAATTTAAAAAGTGTACTAATAAACGCAAGAAAACATAGATAAATATCACTATTAGAAAGGATGCTTGATAAGTGTATAAAAATAAAAAAACAGGAATTATAGGAATTATAATTGCTATAATAGTTTTAATTATATTAGTATTACTTACCAACATTGATATGGGAAGTATAAAAGGTGTAGAGAATGTATTTAGTAAATTGGTAATGCCAGTACAAAATGGATTAACATATTTAAAGAATAAAATAGCAGGAAACAATTCTTTTTTTGAAGATATAAATACTTTAAAAGAAGAAAATAAAAAATTAAAGGAAGAAAATAGTAAGTTAGAAGAATCATTAAGAGAACTCGAAATAATAAAAGCAGAAAATTCAATACTAAAAAGCTATAACAATATGAGTGAAAAATATGCAGAGTACACAACAGTTCCGGCATATATAATTAATAAAGATGTAAGTAATTTAAGTGATACTATGGTAATAAATGTGGGTAGTGACGATGGAATAAAAGAAAATATGCCAGTAATTACAACAGAAGGATTAGTTGGATATATCGTATCAACAACTAATAAAACCTCAAAAGTAAAGCCAATTATAGATGCATCTACTAGTGTGAGTGCATCAATTAGCACATCAAGAGATGGCGTTATTGTAAAGGGAATACTTCGGAAGTAACAATACTTTAAAACTAATGTATATTCCTACAGATGCAGATATTGTATTAGAAGACTCAATAGAAACATCAGGAATTGGAGGAATATATCCTAAAGGAATATTAATCGGAAAAATATCACAAATAATAGAATCAAAAAATATTACAGACAGATATGCAATTGTTGAAACAGCAGTGGATTTTTCAAAATTAGAAACGGTATTAGTAATCACAAAATAAAGAAAAACACAAATACTGACATCAGTAAATAACAATAGGGACATGCGCCTTAATCTATGAGGAATGCCTATAACTAAGGCTTATTACTATATATTAAAAGAAAGGAAGTAAATAAAATGAATAATGAAATTTATGTAACACCACTTTCAGGAAGATATGCGAGTAAAGAAATGAACAAAAATTGGTCTAACAATTCGAAATATTCAACATGGAGAAAACTTTGGATTGCTTTGGCAGAAACAGAAAAAGAACTAGGAATAGATATTACAGATGAACAAATTAATGAGATGAAAGCAAATGTAAATAATATTGATTATGACGTTGTTGCACGAAGAGAAAAAGAATGTAGACATGACGTTATGGCACATGTATATGAATTTGGAATAAAATGCCCAAAAGCAAAACCAATAATACATTTAGGTGCAACATCATGCTATGTAACAGATAATACAGATGTAATTCTTATGAATGAAGCACTTAAAATAATAAAACAAAAATTAGTTACAGTAATAAATAATTTAAAAAATTTTGCTGATAAATATAAAGGTGTAACTTGTTTAGGATATACACATTTTCAACCAGCACAACTTACAACAGTTGGAAAAAGAGCAACCCTTTGGATTCAAGATTTACTTGAAGATTTGGAAGAATTAGAGTTTGTAGAGACAAGAATGAAACTTTTAGGTTGTAAAGGTACCACGGGTACACAAGAAAGTTTTATGAAGTTATTTAAAGATGAAGAAAAAGTTAAACAAATAGATAAAAAAATTGCTAAAAAAATGGGATTTGATAAAGTATATGCAGTATCTGGACAAACATATACAAGAAAATTAGATTCGATAGTATTAAATTGTTTGGCTGGAATAGCAGAAAGTGCATCAAAATTTGCAAATGATATGAGACTTCTTCAACACGAAAAAGAACTAGAAGAACCATTTGAAAAAGGGCAAATAGGTTCATCTGCAATGGCATATAAAAGAAATCCAATGAGAAGTGAAAGAATAAATTCGCTTTCAAGACATGTAATAACACTTGCAAATGATACAAAAATGACAGTAGCTAGCCAATGGCTAGAAAGAACATTAGATGATTCAGCAAATAAGAGAATATGTATCCCAGAGGCATTTTTAGCAATAGATGCAGTATTGATACTTTATGCTAATATAACATCAAACATAGTGGTATATGAAAATGTAATAAAAACAAATATGATGCAAGAATTACCTTTCATGGGAACAGAAGAAATACTTATGAATGCAGTTCTAAAAGGTGGAGATAGACAAGAATTACACGAAAAAATAAGAGTATATTCAATGGAAGCAGGAAAAGTTGTAAAAGAATTTGGAAAACCAAATGATTTAGTAGATAGAATAGCCGGAGATGAAACATTTGGATTAACAAAAGAGGAAATATTGCACATACTTAATCCAGATAATCTTTGTGGTAGAGCAAAACACCAAGTAGAAGATTTTATAGAGAGCCGAGTAAATCCAGTATTAGATAAATATAAAGATTTAATAAGTAATGAAAATGTAGAAGTAAATGTATAAACAAAAAAGATATATATAGCATTAAAAATTGTAATAAAACAAAAAATGTTACAAGATATTAAAAAATCACTTGCAAAATGAAACAAAAAATGATAATATATTTACATATTAATATTAAAATAATAGATTTAAAAAAAACCCCTTTTTTCGTTGTATAGAAAATCGGCAAGAAGAAAAGTGTGGCAAAGCCACTTTTCTTGGGAAACTTTTTTAAATCTATTTTTGTTTAATACAAAACAGGGTATCGTGTACCAAAACAAATTATTATTTACAATATTAGGAGGAAGATTTAATGAACACAAAATATATTTTTGTTACAGGTGGAGTAGTATCAGGATTAGGAAAGGGAATAACTGCAGCATCATTAGGAAGACTTTTAAAAAATAGAGGATATAAAGTTACAATACAAAAAATGGATCCATATATAAATGTTGATCCAGGGACAATGAGTCCAATTGAACATGGAGAGGTTTTTGTAACAGATGATGGAGCAGAAACAGATTTAGATTTAGGCCATTATGAAAGATTTATAGATGAGAATTTAACAAAAAATTCTAGTGTAACTACTGGAAAAATCTATTCTAGTGTAATAGAAAAAGAAAGAAAAGGTGAGTATTTAGGAAAAACAGTTCAAGTTATACCTCATATTACTAACGAAATAAAAGAAAATATATATAGCTTTGAAAATGAGGATGTAGATATAGTAATTACCGAAATAGGTGGAACTATTGGAGATATTGAAGGTTTATCTTTTATAGAAGCTATAAGACAAGTGGGTATAGAAAAACCAAAAGGAGATGTAATCTATATTCATGTAACACTACTTCCATATATTTCTGGATCAAATGAATTAAAATCTAAGCCAACACAACACTCTGTAAAGGAGCTTCAATCATTAGGTATAAAACCAGATATTTTAGTATGTAGATCAGAACTACCTATACCAGATGTAATGAGAGAAAAAATAGCACTTTATTGTAATGTAAGACCAGAAAGTGTAATACAAAATGCTACAGTAGATAATCTATATGCAGTACCACTAATGCTTGAAGAAGAAGGATTAACACGTGAAGTATGTAGAGCCTTAAATTTAGATAAAGAAGAGCCAAAAAACGAAGAATGGGAAAAAATGATAAATCATATTAGAAGCATAAAAGAAAAAACTGTTAAAGTTGCAATAGTAGGAAAATATGTTTCTCTTGAAGATTCATATCTTTCAGTTGCAGAGTCTTTAAGACATGCTGGATTTGAAAATGATGTTAAAGTTGATATTGGATTTGTTGATTCAGAGGAAATAACAGATAAAAATGCAAAAGAAAAATTAAGCCAGTATGATGCAATCTTAGTTCCAGGTGGATTTGGTAATAGAGGAATAGAAGGAAAAATTGCATGTATAAAATATGCAAGAGAAAATAAAGTTCCATTTTTAGGTATATGCTTAGGAATGCAAATGGCAGTAGTAGAATTTGCAAGAGACGTGCTAGGATTAAAAGATGCGAATTCAGAAGAATTTGATGCAAATTCAAAGAATCTCGTAATACATATAATGGATGATCAAAAAAATATAGATAAAAAAGGCGGAACAATGAGACTTGGAAGTTATCCATGTGTATTAAAAGAGCAAAGTAAGGCATATAGTTTATATGGAACTAAGGAAATAGCAGAAAGACACAGACATAGATATGAGTACAATAATGATTATAAGGAAAAAATGGAAGAAGCCGGACTTATTTGTAGTGGAACATCACCAGATGGAAGATTAGTTGAAATAATTGAATTAAAAGACCATCCATTCTTTGTAGCAAGCCAGTTCCATCCAGAGTTTAAATCAAGACCAAATAGACCAAGTCCATTATTTAAAGGACTAATTGCAGCTGCAAAATAAAACCAAGGAATTGGGGACAGGTCAAAAAAACCAGAAAAAAACGACCTGTCCCCATTTTCTTGGTTTTTCACACATATTTTCTAATAGAATATTTTCTACAAATAAAGCACTACGCGAAAGCCAACGTGAGCACAATTGATGTCTGCTGGAGTAGAACCATCTGCGAAAACAACAGGGCCACTCTCACCCCTGTAGTTGAAGCAACCGCCACGGATAGTAACAAAGTTGTTGCTAGTCTCGGTTGTCAATTCCCACACATTTCCCGCCATATCATATATGTTATATGCCTTAAAATCTTCACTTGCTCCTGTACTTAATTCAATTAGTGTAGATGTAGATGTATCTGGTTCAGCTCTTTTTGTAATTACTTCAGCTGGAATTGCTCCTTTACAATATTTACTTGCGTAGAGTTTAAAGTCACCACGGTGTACTGCATATAGTACATCTAATTTATCATATTTTTCTTTTGGAGTATTAACATAGTTTCCCCAATCGTGTGAATCTGTTATATTCTTTTTTGTTTTTTCTTTTAATATATTTTTACATATATAATTCCATGCGTGAGAATCTATTAAATAACTCATTCCACTATACATATTTTCTGATACTGTTTTTGCATTTATTTGATTTATAAAGTTCCATGCTGGCATTCCTTTTTTACTTACTGGTTTATATTTGTTTGTATTTTTTTCAGGACCTAATTTATATGCATCTCCATCGTTACTTGCATAAAATTCAGTTGCATCTTCCGGAATTCCTGATTCGTATCTTGCTACGTAAAAACCACCATTTGCATCTATGCTGTCACTTTTTTTATCTTTAATCTTTTTTCCTTCCAATTCTTCTTCACCATCATTCCACGTTTTACCTGTATAATCAGTTTGAAAACTTGACCAATCAGAATTACTTTCAAATGTAGCTTTATCATAAGCATCTTTTGTACATGGTATCCATACAAATTCGTTTCCTTCTGCGTCTATTATTACAAGTCCTTCATCTAGGCTGTTTTCTCCTTCTATTTCTGTTGGGGCAAATCCTGCTGGAATTGGTATTTTTTCTCCTTCTACTTCATATTCCCATTTTTCATTATGTGTTGCTGCGTTTGACATTGCTATAAATCTTAATTCGCTGTCTTTTGATTCTTCTGTTTTTGTTACTGCTTTTTTTGCTGTGCTAAATAGTCCGCCGTTTATTGCTATGCTTACTGATACACCTACTAATATTAGCATTACTATTATTGTTATTACTAATGCTATTAAAGTAATTCCTTTGTGGGCGGACACAAGGCCCGCCCCTACAGTATTTGCAATTGGTTTTAATTCTTTATCTTTCATATGTTTTTATCTCCTTATTTTGTTCTATTTTTTGTTATGTATATTGTATTTTACTCTCCTCCTTTTGTCAATAGATTTTTTATTGTTTTTATTTTATTTATATTTTTATTAACATCTCTATATGTTATTTTTATGGGCTATACCCCTTTTGGTGGACTTAGTTTTCAGCCCCAGCCCTAGGCATTATATATTTTTTATAAAAAATAACTA
>CANQWF010000063.1 GCA_947627485.1 uncultured Clostridia bacterium | reverse complement strand
TAAAAAATTTTTAATAAAGATTTGTGCCTTCCGCAGACAAGCGAAGCGAAGGCAAGGAAGGAATGAGATAAATTATGGCAGAAGTATATATGGCAGGAGATGTTAGAAATGGAACAACATTTGAACTAGACGGTTCGGTATTTAAAGTTGTTGAATTTCAACATGTAAAACCAGGAAAAGGAGCAGCATTTGTTAGAACAAAGCTAAAAAATGTAATAACAGGAGCAGTGTTAGAAAAAACATTTAATCCGTCAGAAAAATTGCAAGGTGCTGAAATAGAGAAGAAAGAAATGCAGTATTTATATAATGATGGAGAGTTATATTATTTTATGGATAACGAAACATATGATCAAATACCACTTAATAAAGAAGATTTAGGGGATACATTAAAATACTTAAAAGAAAATATGACAGTAAAAATATTATCTTTTAAAGGAAATGTATTTGCAGTAGAACCACCTATGTTTGTAGAGTTAGAAGTTACATATACAGAACCAGGATTTGCTGGAAACACAGCAGGAGCAGGACAGACAAAACCAGCAGAATTAGAAACAGGCTGTTCAATAAATGTACCATTATTTGTAAATACAGGTGATGTAATTAGAATAGATACAAGAACTGGTGAATATATGGAAAGAATTTAATAGGTAAAGGAAGGTTAATCAATGTCTAATTTAAATGTTAAATTTAAAAAAATATTATCCGATTTAGAGGAAAACATACAAAATAAAGAAGATTTAGAATATATAAAAGTTCAAATATTTAATTTATACAATCTATTTTTTGATGAAATAAATAGAATAGAAAATATGACAGCAACTAGAATGGAAACAATTGCTGGAACTCAAGCAGTTCTACAAGAAAAAGTAGAAAATCTTGAAAATGAAATAAAATCTATGGAAAAAGAATTATATATAGACGAAGAAAGTGATTTTTCGATTACTTGTCCATATTGCAATAATGAGTTTATTGTAGATTGTGAAGATTTAAAAGATGAGATAGAATGCCCAGAATGTAATAATATAATAGAGTTAGACTGGGGAGACGACTACGAAGAACACGGATGCTGTGGACATGATTGTTCTAATTGTAATCATGATGAAGAAGATGACATGTAACTAATAATAATTTAAAGGATTGACGGCTTTGCCGTCTTTTTTTATGCTTAAATGTAGATGCGGACCAGTAGTAGAACCGATTTGTAGGATTTCCATTTGAATCTCTATATGGGTTATTAGGAACTCCATATACATTTTTAGGTCCCACTCTAGCAACTATTTCACCTTGATTAACATATTGACCTTTATAAACAATAAAATTAGGTGATACATGAGAATATGATGAAGAAATATTACCATTTGTAATTGTAACTGTATACCCATTTGCACCATTAAAGCCTGTAAAAGTTACTTGACCAGAAAAAATAGCAATAATATTTGTTCCCATAGGTGCACCTATGTCCAAACCATAATGAAAAGAAGAGCCGGTTATTGGTAGGAGACTTTCTTGGACCAAAGTTAGATGTTATAGTTGTATATCCTGGCGTTGGCCATATAAATCCAGAAGAAGAACTAATGTCAATACCATTATAACTACTGTTAGGAGTATAGGCAGAGATATATCCAGAATCAGAAAAAAAAGGAATAAATATACACAAAGAAAATATTAATAAAATAGTAATAAATAAAATAAAAAATGAAAAATTTTTAAAAGAATTAAAAATCATAAGACCTCCAAAAGAAATAAAAAAATTAGATAAAAGTATATATAGAAATGATTAAAAATTAATAAAGAATAATACAAAATGCTCTAAGTAATTAGAAAAACATTTTTTAATTATTCATTTTTCACTATTCACTATTAATTAGCGACGAAAGTCGCATATTTGTGGCAGGGGTAGAAGGATTCGAACCCTCACAGGCGGTTTTGGAGACCGATGTGCTACCATTAACACTATACCCCTAAATGTATTTACTTAATTATATTAGCATATATTTTAATTATGTGCAAGAGAAAAATAAAATCTTTATAAATAAATTGTACCAGTCAGACATAAAAATTAATACAGTAGAGAAAATGTAGGGGTCGGCGCCGCAGGCGTGCCCGTGAGAAAAAGAACATATAGAGATGTTAATAAAAATATAAATAAATAAAATACAAGAAACGACAAATTTATAAAAAATAATGTTTTAAAATAGTAATATGAATAATAATAAAATATTAAAAAGAAAAAATTTAAGAATCCCAGAATATAATTACTCAAATGATGGTTTTTATTTTATAACAATATGCACAAAAGGTAGAAAATGTATATTATTTAAAATTATAAATGATGAACAAGATAATTTTAATAAATTGGAATTGCTATCATATGGTAAAATAGTTGAATATAATTTAATAAAAACAAATAAAATATATAAAGATTTGTAATTATGTAATAATGCCTAATCATATACATTTTATAGTTAAAATTATTGGCAAATCTCCTAAGGGCACCAATTTTCCTACAAATGCAAAAATACCAATATTAATATCAAGTTTAAAAAGATTTATAAACAAGGAATGTAAAGAACAAATATGGCAAAGAAATTATTATGAGCATATTGTAAGAAATGAAAAGGAATATTTAAAAATATTAGAATATATCCCCACAACAACCCATATAAATGGAAAACTGATTTATATTATAACTAAAGAATAATATACTAATAGTATTAACATCTCTATATGTTCTTTTTCTCACGGGTCGCCTAAGGTCGCTACCCCTACATTTTCTCTACTGTTTTATTTTTTAAGTCTGACTGGTAACAATAAATTACAGATTAACAATATGTACCATTAAATATAAGTCAAAATTAGTTGTAAACTTATAAAATGTATAGTATAATAAAATATGTACATGGGGATGTATTTGGTTTCGACGGTAATTTAGAAATATGAACTGCGAGTAGTGGATGGTTGCTTTGGCCACTTAAAAAAAGCAAAATAAATATAAACGCTGATAATGAATTAGCATACGCTGCCTAATAATGGCGGTGTCGTCTTACTGTAAAGCCTACTGTTATAGATAAGGCGCCGATTAAAGTAGGAAACAAAATTATTTCTTGTCTTGGAAATAATGGGTAATAAAAAGACTACTTAATATTATTGTTTGTTTGTTAATAGTAATATTAAGGAATTATAATAACAAACTACACTCGTAGATGTTTGTATGGAAAAATTATTGGACGAGGGTTCAACTCCCTCCATCTCCACCAAAGGAAAAGTCACAACTTTATGTTGTGGCTTTTGTTTTGGATATTTTATATCAATTATCAATGAGATAATGCTAAATTAGGTATATATAATAATCTATGGATTGAACAAATATATAGACAAATTTCGTCAAAAGTGATATATTTTATTTGGGTGGTATTATGAAACAAAGCACAAAAAGAATGCTTAAAAAGATAAAAGATTTAAATTTTAAAAAAATGAATACAATAGTTGATATTATTTCTAAAGAAAATAATAAATCAAAACTATATATAAAATTTGATATATTTAGAAATTTTCTTAAAAGAGGAATAGGATATACAGATTATTATAGGGGAGATTATATAAATTTAACTAAAAAGGAAAAAGATACTTTTGTAACGGCAAAGTCATTTTACAAAGTAATACATTATTTTAATAATTATGAATATATATGTATATTCCATGATAAACTAATATTTAATAAATTTTTTAAGGATTATATAAAAAGAGATTATATAAACTTAAAAAATTGTACGAAAGAAGAATTTAATGATTTTGTAAATAAACATGATATAATATTTGCAAAAGATCCTCTTGGAGAATGCGGGCATGGAATTAAAAAAATAATAACAAGTCAAATAGAGGATAAAGATAAATTTTATGATGAATTAATAGCAAACAAGCAATTTTTAGTGGAAGAAGCAATAATTCAATGTGATGAATTAAATGAAATAAATCCAAAAGTAGTTAATTCATTTAGGGTAGTTACAATCGTTAAAGACAATAAAGCATATATTATAGGAAATGCTCTTAGAGTAAATCAATTTGATTCTGAAATAATAGGATGTACAAATGATGTATATTTTAGTTTAAATGAAGAAGGAAAAATTGATAGTAAAGTAATAGATGATTATGGAAATGTCTATAAATTACATCCACTTACTAATAGAGAATTTAGTAAAGTAAAAATACCTAATGTAAAAGAAGCATTTGAAATGTGTAAAAAAGCAGCCTTGGAAGTTCCGCAAGTTAGATATGTTGGATGGGATGTTGCATTTTCTGATAAAGGTCCAGTAATAGTTGAAGGAAATGAATATCCGGGATATGGAATAATTCAGTATTTTAAACTAAAAGGTAAAAGAACAGGTCACCTAAAAGATATAGAAGACATTGTGGGAGAAGAAATAAAAAATATAGGTTTATAAGGTATTGTTTTGCTAAATATGTAAATAATTTACTATATAGTTTTGGAGGATACATATGTTAGAAAAAATATATTTTGATTTAGAAGATGATGTTGAGCTATTTGGTTTATTACAAAAACCAGACAATAATATAAATACAGACGAAGTTGTGATATCGATACATGGTATGCAAAGTAATTGCTTTAAAAAAAGAGAAGACATACTTGCAAAAAAAATCAATGAGGCAGGTATTGCATATTTTGCATTTAACAATAGAGGAACAGAAATTATGTGTT
Source organism: uncultured Clostridia bacterium (assembly GCA_947627485.1). Classification (GTDB taxonomy): domain Bacteria; phylum Bacillota; class Clostridia; order TANB77; family CAG-508; genus CAG-452. Next base: position 3,070 of record CANQWF010000063.1, on the reverse strand, counting down.
ATACAAAAAAAATAGATGGCACAAAAACTCTAAATGGTGGATGCGCATATGAAGATATATTAGATAGTTATTACGATATTAAAGGTGCAATAAAAAAGATGATAGAACTTGGATATACAAAAATACATCTACAAGGGCATAGTTTGGGTTGTACAAAAATAGTATATGCATATAATAAATTAAAAAAAGAAAATGATAATATATTAAAATATATAAAATCAGTAATTCTTTTATCTTTGGTAGATTTAGTTGATTTGCAAAAATATGATTTAGGAATAGATAAATATAACAAAACTCTAGAATTAGCAATTGAAAAAGAAAAAAATCATGAACAGATGGATTTAATGCCACGTGACACGTTTGATCATCCAATAAGTGTTAAGACATATTTAAGATATTATAGAGACAATAAAGATATAGATTTTGCAAGATTTAGCGATAAAGAATACAATTTTGAAGAACTAAACAATATAAATATTCCATTGTTTTTAAGATGGGGTGAAAAGGATTTAGTTATACAAGATTTAGATGAATTATCAGGCTTTTTGAAAGAAAAAATAAACAACAATAACTTCGATATTGGTTATATAAAAGACACTGACCATGGATACACAAATAAAGAAGACATTTTAGGAGAAGAAATAGTAGAATTCATAATAAATTGTAAAAAAATGTAAAAAATATATTGACATGTTTGAATAAAAATGATAGATTAAAATAAGTTAATTTAAATCTATCATTTTTTTATCCTAAAAATTTCCAAAAATACTTGACACGTACAAAGATACGTACTAAAATATATAATAAGGAGTAATTTTATTGAAAGGTTATTCTTCTAAAGAAATAATTAAAATACTTTTAAAGGATGGTTGGTATCCTTATAATAAAGCAACAGGAAGTCATCATGCTTAAGCATCCATATAAAACTGGAAAAGTAATAGTACCACATCCAAAAAAAGATTTACCAATAGGTACTGTGAAAAGTATTGAAAAACTAGCAAAAATAAAATTACTTTAGATGATTATAGGAGGATAAAAAATGAAAAAAGATTATTATATTTATCCTGCAATTTTTGAGTATGCAGAAGATGGTATTTCTATTACATTTCCAGATTTGCCAGGCTGTATATCTTGTGCAAAAACAGATGAAGAAGCCTTATATATGGCAAAAGATGCATTAGGATTATATATAGCTTGCTCAGAAGATGAAAAGGAAAAACTAAGTGAACCTTCAAAATTAAATGATATAAAATTAAAATCTAACGAAAGAGCTGTTTTAATAGAAGTAAATATGCCACTATTTAGAGAAGCCGTACAAAATAAATCTGTAAAGAAAACATTAACCATTCCTAAATGGATGAATGATTTAGCCGAAAGAAATAATGTTAATTTTTCTCGGGCTTTTACAGTTAGCGATTAAAGAAAAATTAGGAATAAAACAAAAGAATTAAAAATTCCTTGACAAAATAAAATAATGAAATATAATATTAATGTAAAATAAATATAAAAGCTTTTTTGTTGTATAGGAAAAATCAAAGATTTTTCTATACAACAAAAATGCTATAATCGCTATCGCCTTTGAGATTTGCTCCTTATAGTCGCAAACTCAAATCGGCGAGAACAAAGGGCGACTACGTCGCTTTGTTCTTTTGAAAGGGAGTAGCTTGAAACTTACTAATCAACAATCTCGTTTTATACTGGTTAGTAAACCTAAAAAAGGTAAGCAAGACTTTTAAAGAAACTTATTTTAATGTTTCTTTAAAAGTCTTAATTTGTATAAGGAGTATAAATGAAATATATAAATAATAAAGAAAAATTAGAACAGTTTAAAAAATCAAATAATTTCTTTGCAATAATAGATTTTGATAGAACTCTTACAACAGGTGAAAGTGATGCATCATTAGGAATAATACCAAAATTTTTGGGAGGAAAATGTTTAGAAGAAAGAATAAAAACGTATAATCATTACAGACCTTTGGAACTAGATTATACTATAGAAAAAGAAGAAAAAAGAAAGATTATGAAAGAATGGGCAACTAAAACATTTACACTACTATCAAAATATTTAGTATCGGAAAAAATAATAGATGATTCTTTGCAAAATGCAAACCTAAAATTAAGAGATGGAGTAAAAGGATTTCTGCATAATTTATATGAAAAAAATATTCCTGTAGTTATAATGTCCGCTGGTGTTGGAAATCTAATTAAAAGATTTTTAGAAAAAGAAGGAGTGCTATATGATAATATACTTTTAATTAGTAATTTCTTTGAATTTAAAGAAAATAAAACATATATAGATACTGAAAAATTAATGGCATCGTCAAATAAAGATTATTCAAAAATACCTAAAGATGTAAGAAAAATACTAGATAAAAAAGATGGCATTTTACTTTGTGGAGATATAGTAGAAGATATTAGGATGATAGATAATAAACAAAGGAATAAAACTTTGGCAATTGGTTTTCTTGACCATAATGTAGAAAACAATTTAGAAATATATAACAATAATTTTGACATTGTACTTGCAGATAACGAAACATTTGATGCAGTTAAAGAAATATTAAGTTTTTGAGGGAGGAAAATTTTATGAAAACAAATTGGTTTAATAAATCAGTAGATGAAACAATAACAAATCTAAAAACAGATATTGAGAAGGGTTTATCTACTGAAGAAGTAAAGAAAAGACAAGAAGAAAATGGATTAAATGAATTAAAAGCAAAAAAGAAAAAAAGTTTAATAGTAAAATTCTTAGAACAATTTAAGGATTTTATGATAATCGTGCTTATTATTTCTGCAATTGTTTCAGGAGTAGTTGGAGTAGCACAAGGAGAAGGAATTACAGATACAATAATTATATTAATTGTTGTAATAGTAAATGCAATTATAGGTGTAGCACAGGAAAATAAAGCAGAAAAATCTCTAGAGGCTCTTCAAAAATTAAGCAGTCATGTTGCGAAAGTTATGAGAAATGGAAAACTAGAAGTTATACCATCAAGAGAGCTTGTACCAGGAGATATTGTAGTATTAGATACAGGTGACTATGTACCTGCTGATTTAAGAATAATAGAAG
>CANQWF010000062.1 GCA_947627485.1 uncultured Clostridia bacterium | reverse complement strand
ATCAAGTGGCTCACTATGACATAATTAAAAAATAATTTCAATATTTTTTTATGACATTTTTAAAAAATATTGACATAGAGAAAAATAAAAAAATAAAAAATATAGTTACCAGTCAGACTTAAAAATTAAAACAGTAGAGAAAATGTAGGGGTCGACGCCCCCGGCGACCCGTTCTTCGAAGAATTACTAAAAATCATATTTTTATATCGATAACTATTGTAAAAATAAACAAAGTGGTATAAAATATTTGAGAATGCAAATATAAATGTTAACAAATACGAGGAGACAAGTTATGAAATTAGTAAATAAAGATAATATAGAAAAATATAACGAATTTTTAACTAAACATGATAGATGCAATTTCCAGCAATCTGTAGAATGGGGAAAGGTTAAAGAATCTTGGACTAATGAAATAGTTTTAGCAGAAGATAAAGATGGAAATATAATTGGGTCTATTAGTGTGCTAATAAGAAAGATACCTATTTTTGGTAATATAATGTATTCATCTAGAGGTCCAATATGTGACATACATGATAAAGAAGTTTTGGGCAAGCTTACAGATGGACTTAAAGAACTTGCTAAAAAATACAATGCATTTATTTTAAAAATTGAGCCAGATATAAAAAGTGACGATAAAGAGTTTAGAGAGATAGTAACTAATTTAGGTTATGGTATAAAAGATGATGCAAAAAACTTTAACGAAGAAATACAACCAAGATATGTATTTAGACTTGATTTAAAAGGAAAAACAGAAGATGAAATATTTAAGGCATTTCATCAAAAAACAAGATACAATGTAAGGTTAGCATCAAAAAAAGGAGTAGTAGTAAAAGAAGGAACAAGAGAAGACCTAAAAGATTTTCATGAAATAATGAAAATAACAGGTAAAAGAGATGATTTTATTATAAGACCTTTATCATATTTTGAAAAAATGTATGATGAATTAGGAAATCATGCAAAACTACTTATGGCTTATTATGAAGACAAGCCAATTAGTGGTATATTTAATATTGATTATGGAAATAAAGTGTGGTATTTATATGGAGCAAGTAGTAATGAACATAGAAATTTAATGCCAAATTATCTTCTTCAATGGGAAGGCATCAAATACGCAATTAGCCAAGGAAAGGACATGTATGATTTTAGAGGTGTATCAGGGGTTGTAGATGAATCACATCCACAGTATGGGTTATATAGATTTAAAAAGGGATTCAATGCTGAATTTACTGAATTTATTGGAGAGATATATTTAAACTTTAAACCTATAGTATATAAACTATATAAAATATCAGAAAAAATATTTAAAAAAGCAAGAGGAATAGTAAGAAAACTAAAAGGAGAAATATAAAAAATATGAAATCATTAATTATTGATAAAAATGATTTAAGGCATAATATTAAAGTAATAAAAGATTTAGCAAAATTAGAAATTCTTGATGATAATGGCAAAAAGTACAAATTAATTGGTGTTGTTAAAGGTAATGGCTATGGATTAGGATTAGTAGAATATTCAAAATTTTTAATTGATAATGGAATAGAAACATTAGCTGTAGCAACGGTTGATGAAGCTATTATACTTAGAAAATCTGGAATAAAAGAAGATATTTTAATGCTTTCTTCTACAAGCATAGAAGAAGATATAAAAACTCTAGTAGAAAATGACATTATAATAACAATTGGATCTATTGATGCAACAAATGCAGTACTAAAAATTTCAAAAGATATAGACAAAAAAATAAGAGCACATATAAAAATAGACACAGGTTTTGGAAGATATGGCTTTTTATATAATGATATAAAAACAATTGTACAATCAATAAAAAAACTTTCAGATATTTCAATAGAAGGAATATACTCGCATTTTTCACTTGCATATTATAAAAATGATAAATGGACTATAGAACAATTTAATAGATTTATTAATGTAATAGAATCACTTAAACTTAATAACATAGATATAAAAACATTTCATATATGTAATTCACCAGCATTTTTAAATTATCCAGAAATGCATTTAAACTGTGCAAGAATCGGCTCTGCTTTTTTAGGAAGAGTAGATGCAGAAAATAATATAGGACTAAAAAAAATAGGACAATTAAAAACTAACATAACAGAAATAAAAACAGTTCCAAAAGGATATAATATTGGATATTTAAATAGTTATAAAACAAAAAAAGAAACTAAAGTAGCTATAATTCAAGTAGGATATATGGATGGATTTAATATAACAATGAATACTGATATGTTTAGATTTGTAGATAAATTAAGAGGATTATCACATAGCATAAAAAGTTTCTTAAAAAAAGCATGCTTGAAAGTAACTATTAATGATAAAAAATATGATGTAATAGGAAAAGTAGGAATGTATCATATGGCAATAGATATAACTGGCTCTAATATAAAAGTAAGTGATATAGTTTATTTAGATGTAAATCCTTTACATGTAGATGGAAAAATTAGAAGGGAGTATGTATAGATGAAAACAAAAAAAACACCATTTTTTATTAGATTAAAACAGGCAGTAATAAATTTTGATGAATATAAATACTTTTTAGAAGAGAAAACCTCGGTTGCTATAAAATATATTTTAAAATTAGTTCTTTTATTTACTCTTATAATTACAACTGCATTAACATATAAAGTAATTAATGTTACTAACAGTTTAATATTAAATTTTCAAAATAATTGTCCAGAATTTAGTTTTAAAAATAATATTTTAACAGTAGAAGGAGACAACAAAAGATTTGTAAAAGGCGATGAATCTGGTTATTTTGGCATTATTATAGATTCTGAAAAAGACAATTTAAAAGATATAGAAGAAATAGGCGATTACCAAACAGTAATAGCAGTATTAAAAGATAAAATAATAGTAAAAAATGTTGATGGTGTAGAAAGTAATGTAACATACGAGCAATTAGCACAAAATAATAATTTAAACGATATTAATAAAGAAACAATATTGCAACTTACATCAGGAAATAATATGATGAAAGTTTATACAGTATTTTCAGCAATAGCATTTTTATACTTATATGTTTTATACCTAATACAAATTATATTAGATATATTCTTATTATCATTAGTTGGATATATATTAAGTAGAATAATCAATATTAAACTTAAGTATAAATCAATATTCAATATAAGTGTATATGGATTGTCGTTTTCAGTAATTTTATATATGTTATATATTTTAATAAATACATTTACAGGATTTACAATAAAATATTTTGAGATAGCATATAATGCAATTGCATATATTTATGTTATTACAGCTATGATGATGATAAAATCTGATTTAATAAAACAACAAATTGAAGTTGGAAAAATAGTAGAAGAACAAAAGAAAATAGAAGAAGAAAATGGAATAGAAAAAGATAAACCTAAAGAAGAACCAGAAAAAGAGAAAAAAGATGAAAAAAACAATAAAGAAAAAGAGAATAAAGGACAGGCGAAAGGAACACCAGAAGGTAACGAGGCTTAAACTAAAAAAGGAATAAAAAATAAATTCCAAAACAATAAAGGAGGAAAAATGAAGGACAAGCAAAAAAACAAAAACAAATTATATAATATAATACTTGTGATAACAGCTGTAATCTGCATCGCAATATTAATAGGAGTATTTATATTTGTAAATAATACAAATATAAATAAAGACGAAACTAAGCTAGCATATACTGATTTAATAAATAAAATAAACAATAGGGAAGTTGAAAAAATAGAAATGTCGGTAGGAAGTACAACAGCTAAAGTAAAATTAAAAAATGAGGAAAAAGAAAAAACTGCAATCATTCCAAGTACTCAAGCATTTATAGAGTTAGTGCAAGAACAAGTTAAAGATAAAAATGAAATAGAATTAATTCAAAACCCAGCTAATGTATTTGTAAAAATATCTGAAACAGTTTTATCTTTACTACCAACAATAATGGTATTAATATTATTTATACTTATATTTAAAATGCAGGGATTGGGAGACAAAGGTAAAGTATATGATGCAGATAAAAGCGAAAATACACATATAACATTTAAAGATGTTGCAGGATTAGATGAGGAAAAAAACGAGTTAATAGAAATAGTAGATTTCTTAAAAGAACCGAAAAAATTCCACGAAATGGGTGCAAAAATTCCAAGGGGAATATTACTTTGTGGAAAACCAGGTACAGGTAAAACTTTAATTGCAAAAGCAATAGCAGGAGAAGCAGGAGTACCATTTATTTCAATGAGTGGTTCAGAATTCATCGAAATGTTTGCAGGACTTGGAGCATCAAGAGTAAGGAAACTATTTGAAAAAGCAAAAAAGATATCACCTTGTATAATATTTATAGATGAAATAGATGCAATAGGAGCAAGAAGAACAAGTGCATCTGGTGCAGAAAGCGAAAACAATCAAACATTAAATCAATTATTAGTTGAAATGGATGGATTTGATACAAATGAAACTGTAATAGTACTTGCAGCAACAAACAGACCAGAAATGTTAGACAAAGCACTATTAAGACCAGGTAGATTTGATAGACAAATAACAGTTGCAACTCCAGATGCAAAAGGAAGAGAAGCAATACTTAAGATACATGGAAAAGATAAAAAATTTGCAAGAGATATTGACTTTGAATCTATTGCAAACGATACAGCAGGATTTACTGGAGCAGAACTTGCAAATGTGCTTAACGAAGCAGCAATAATAGCTACAATAAAAAAACATAAAAAAATACAAATGCAAGATATAGACGATGCTGTTAAAAAAGTAACAGTTGGACTCGAAAAACATAGTAGAGTTATTTCAGATAAAGATAAAAAACTTACAGCATATCATGAAGCAGGTCACGCAATAGTAAGTAGATTTTTGGAAACACAATTTGATGTAAAAGAAGTATCAATTATACCAAGAGGACTTGCAGGTGGATACACAATGTATAAAACAAATGAAGATAAATACTATGTATCAAGAACAGAGATGGAAGAGAAATTAGTTGCATTACTTGGTGGTAGAGCAGCAGAAAAAATTGCATTAAATGATATTTCAACAGGAGCAAGTAATGATATAGAAGTAGCAACAAACATAGCAAGAGATATGGTAACAGTATATGGAATGAGTGAAAACATAGGACCGGTATATTTAAAACAAAAAGACCCATACGAAAGACAAATATTTGGAGAAAACATAGACGATGCAGTAGGTTCTGAAGTAAAAACACTAATAGATATAGCATATAAAAGAGCACAAGAAATAATATTAGCACATATGGATAAACTTCAAGCAGTTGCAGAAAGATTATTAGAAAAAGAAATAATATCAGCAGAAGAATTTGAAACATTTTTTGAATAAAAAATAATATTTAAAATACAATAACAGACATCAGTTTTTAATTACTGGTGTCTATTTTGGTGTTAAATTATAGTTTGTTTTATAAGGTTCTTTAGGAAAGGTTAATATTATTTGTTTCCAACGCGAATTCCGTTACTGAAACTGTAAGTTGCTAAAAGCAACAACAGTTTCATATAACGAAAGCTGGATCGCGCAGGCTGAGAAACAAATAATATTAACCTTTCCTTCGAACCAATTAAAATTTATTGCAAACAATAATTTAACTGTTACCAGTCAGACTAAAAAATCAAAATAGTAGAGAAAATTGGGCGACCAGCACATCGAAGAAAATGGCCTAAAAGAATATCAGAACAAATTTAATGCAAACGCTGTAGGGGTCGGCGCCTCGACGACCCGTGAGAGAAAGAACATATAGAGATGTTAACCCATTTCTAATTTATTACAAAAGCACTACAAAAATATGATAAATATATGACAAAAAGTAAAAACCATTGACAAAAGAGAAAGTATAAAATACAATATACATAACGAAAAAACAAAAGAAAGGAAGAAAAACATATGAATAAAAAGGAATTAAAACCAATTGGAAACTGTAGGGGCGTTCATTGGACGCCCGCACTTCGGAGAACATACCCAAACATCTCCAACGGCATACACAAATTCAAAATCAAAAATCAAAACACTAACTTCTGACAACAAAGGAATTACACTAATAGCATTAGTAATAACAATAATAGTAATGCTAATACTTGTAGCAGTAACAGTAACCATAGCAATAAACGGGGGATTATTCAGTACAGCAAAACAAGCAAAAGCAGATACACAAGCCAACATAGATGCAGAACAAAGATTAGCAAGTGGAAGAATAAAAGTAGATGGTAAATGGTATGACTCATTAGAAGATTACACAAAAGGAAAAAAATCAGAAAATCAAAGTGATGTTCAAGGTGATGAACCACAAACAAGCAGTGGCGATTGGAAGTTAAATGAAGACGGTAATTCCGTGTCAAGTGAAAGTAAAAATGTAACTTTAAATATAGGAGACTACGTAGATTATAAACCAGAACCAGAAACAACAACATATGAAAGTACTAAATTAGGTAAAGATTATACTGGTAGCACAAGTAATAGTTCAAATTTAACAACAGACGATTTAAAATGGAGAGTATTAGGAGTAGACACAAAAGGATGCCTAACCCTAGTAAGTGACATGCCAGATTCGAAGAATGGATATATTTACTTTGAGGGAGCAAAAGGATATAACAATGGAGTATATATATTAAATGATATTTGTGAAAAATTATATAGTAATACAAAATTAGGAATAAAGGCAAGAAGTATAACAATAGAAGATATAGAAGCAGGGTTTGATGAAGAAGGAAAAAAAGCAAGAGATGAATACAAGAATACTAGTAATACACAATATGGAAAGACAAAAACATATGGCAGTAGTCTAAATTATCCAGTAATATATAAAGAAGAAAAAGGCTCAGGAGTAGGAACTACTACAGTCAAGGAAACGGGGATCGAAGGAAGTGATCCATTTTATAAAACAGAAAATGAATTAACAAATAAAACAGACAACAAAGAAAGTGACACAGCGACATCAAATTTAACATGTACACAAACATATTACTATTTTATTTCTACACCAGAAAATTATTGTAAAAATAAAGAATTTTACAATATGATATTTAAAACAAACACATATTATTGGTTGGCGTCGCGCTATGTCGATTGCACCTCTAGCTATGCATACTTTGAGTTGATCCTTGTGGGCGATACTAACCTTAACGGTATCGACTTGTTCAGCTCAGATGCCGATCCTAGCGGCAGCAACCATTCCCTTCGCCCCGTTGTTTCTCTAGGATCTAATATCGAAATACAAACAGTAACGGATAATTCCGTTAGCACTCCACATAAAATACTGGGACTAGAGTAATTCATAAGAAAGTCTTGTCGATATTAGTGTGTAAATTTTTCTTAGTACCCGACACTTTTGATTTAAACCTACAGTAGCAACAATTTCATAATGAAAAAGTGCGACCAGAAGTAAAGAAAAAGCTTAATACCCGACACTTTTGATTTAAACCTACAGTAGCAACAGTTTCATAATGAAAAAGTGCGACCAGAAGTAAAGAAAAAGTTGAAAAAAGCAGATAAAAATTCAATAAATAATGTTGAATTTTTATCTGCTTGTGTATTTAAAGAATTTTAGAAGAAAATGTACGAAAAAATTACATGATAAAAAAACCATATAAAAATGGTAAAAAATAGGATTTATAATAATACAAATTCATATGTCATAGAGCAAAAAATTGCATATAATGAAATTATTTACAAATAATAATTTTATAAAATTAACGAAATGTATTCAAAAATAGTAAAATTAATGTTATACTATTTATAGTATAGTAAAGAGAAATGTATGGATATGATACAAGTAACAAATATACAAGATTTAAAAACAGCAGTAAACAAAAATGGAGAAATGGTTATTGCTATGAA
>CANQWF010000061.1 GCA_947627485.1 uncultured Clostridia bacterium | reverse complement strand
ATCAACTTTTATTTGTATCGCTAATTATGCTATTGCTATCATAAGAATAGGAAAAAGGGGTCTGTCCCCTTTTTCCTATTCTTAAAATTCCTGGTTTTGGGGACAGGTCATTTTTCCCTGGGTTTTTTGACCTGTCCCCAAAATCAGGAATTATTCTATTCTAAAATAATTTCGTTATTGTCATCAATATGTGCGAATTTATATTCTTCTTCTAATTGTTCTTTTTCAATTTCTTTTACAATGTTTGCTATTCTAAGTTGTGGACATTCTATTCCATTACATGCAATAATTGCTTTTTTATTTCCTTTTGCTCCAGCATGTGCTAATCCTCTTAGAGCTCCTAATACAATTATATTTTCTCCTGCTATTGCTTCTGCTCCTCCATTTAAATCCCCTAATATTACAAGGCTTCCTTCAAATTCTATTTTTTGACCTGATCTTAAACTTCCTTTGTAAAATTTTGTTTCCGATGTATCTATATCTTTTTCAAATACTTTTCTTATTCCATGTAATCCTAATACTTTTGGACTATCAAATGTAACTTCAACTTCAATTTCGTTTGTGATTATTTTTTTAACTTCTTCTATTTCTTTATTTTTTAATACCTTTCCTGTTACAAATATTGGCGTTTTTTCTGTTTTATATAATTTTTTTAATGCTGGTATTTTTTTGTTAAGACATTCTATTGTTTCATCATGTGTGGCTTTTTCACTTATCCTTATTACTATTTCATCTTTTTTCATGCTTATTCCTACAGGATTTCTCATGTTAATACTTCCTTTCTTTATTATATTCTTCTTAATCACTCTTTTTTATAGATTGAGATTGTTCCTTACAATGTTTGAGAGACAAGCCTCAGTCATAAATAAGCATTCCTCATAGATTGAGGCATGTCTCTTACAAGGTTTGAGGGACAAGCCCCAGTCATAGGCATTCCTCATAGATTGAGGCATGTCCCTCATTTTAGTTGTTTTGCTGTTCTGTGTATGGCTTTGCTGTTACATCTTCTTTTATTTCATCTTTTAAGTTAAAATATTCTTTTACAATTTCTTTTGTAACTTCTGCTGTATATGATCCATGTGCTCCATTTTCTACCATTACTACAATAGCAATCTCAGGGTCGTCATATGGTGCAAATCCTACAAACCATGCATTAACTTTATCTCCTGCTTCTGCAGAACCAGTTTTTCCACCTACTTCAATATCAAAGTCTTTAAATACTCCATATGCTGTTCCTCCTGTTTCTGTTGTAACTGATTTCATTCCTTCTAAGACCACATCTAAATTTGACTTTTTAATATTTAAGTCTTCTTTATTTACTTTTTCTATATTTAATTTTTCTTGTATATATTTTTTTAACTCTTCTTTGTCTATTGATTGACCATTTACATCTATTATATCTTTTACAATACTAACATTTACATTTTTCCCACCGTTTGCAAGCATTGCTATATATCTTGCCATTTGCAAAGGTGTAAAATTGTTTTCTGCTTGTCCAATAACTGCAGATAAAGAGTTTCCATAGTACCACGTTTTTCCTAATGTATCATATAGTGTTTTTCCTGCAAGTGTTCCAGATACTTCTCCTGGTAATTCTATATTTGTTTTTTGTCCTAATCCAAAATATGTTGCATATTTTTCTAAATTTTCTATTCCCATTCTGGTTATAACTTCGTAAAAGAAATAGTTACATGAATTTTTTATTGCTCCTGATACATTTAATGCACCGTGTCCTCTGCCATAACTAGAATATATCCAACATCTTGGGTTATATCCATGTGGATATATTCCTGTATCATATATCGTTTCTGTTGAATTTATTGCACCTGATTCTAATCCTGCTATTGCAGATACCATTTTAAATGTAGACCCTGGTGCATATGCACTCTGAATGGCTCTATTTACCAATGCACTTTCTTCTCCTCCGAGTGTATTCATTCCATTTTTCTGTACTTATTCCATTTACAAATAGCTCTGGTTCAAAATCTGGGTAACTTGCCATTGCAAGGACTTCTCCAGTTTTAACGTCTAATACAACCGCTGTTCCAGCTTTTACATTTCTAGTTTCGTAAAAGCCTCCTGTTTTTATTTTTTCTATATTGTTTTTTAAAGCCTTTTCTGTTGTTGATTGAAGATTTGCATCAATTGTTAATACTACATCATTTCCTTGAATTGCCTCTTCTGTTATATATTCTCCTGTGGTTGCTCCATCTATTGACATATCTGTTTGCTTTTTACCATTTTTCCCTCTTAAATACGGTTCAAATATATATTCTATTCCAGCTTTCCCTATATAGTCATTCATTGAATATCCTTCTGAATTCTTTAATTCTTCTTCATTTATACCACCTATATAACCAATTGTATGTGATGCTAAACTTCCTCTTAAATACTTTCTAATAGAAGATGTAGATATTGATATGCCTGGAAATTCTAAATTTTGTTCTTCAAATATAGCTACGCTTTTTGTACTAATATTTTTTGCTATAGTGTATGAGCTCATACTACTGTACCCTTCTGTTTCTATCCCATATCTTATAGCTATTATTTTCCTTACTTCTTCAATATTATTATTGGTTATTTCATATTTCTCTTTATATTTTTGTAAAACTTCTTCTGCTGATATTTTTTCATCAAAATTATTAGATTGTAACCAACTTTTTAGTTTTTCATCACTTATTGTAAATTCCGTTGGATTTATTTTAATAGGAAACTCATCTTTATATTTATCTCCGTTTGATTCTAATACTTGTGCTACTTTTAATAATGTATCATTTAAAGTTTTTGAATCTATTTTACTTTTGTATATTTCTACATCATATTGATTAAATGTTCCCGCAAGGGTATTACCATTTCTGTCTAATATATCTCCTCTTGCAGCAACTATAACATTTTCTCTTGTTAATCTAGAACTAGATTTTTCTAGATATTCTTCACCATGAACTATTTGGAGATTAAATAGCTGTATTAGTAGTATAATACCTATTATATAGATAAGTACTGTTAATATATTATATCTTACATTTTTTTTATCCATATTTTTTTATCTCCCTTTTAATTTTTAATTTACATATTGAATGGTTTAACTCTAATAATACCTTGTTAAGATTTTACTTTGTGTGAATATTCTTTCCAATGTTATTCCTGCTTTTTTTATTATTGGATATATTATTATTATTATCATTGAATTGTATAGGATTTCTATTAATATTATTTTTATAAATCTTACTATTTCAATTGATACACCAAATAATATTATTTGTAACAAATATGATATTATTTCGCATACAAGTGTTGCTACAACTGACATTACTAATATTGTCATTCTACTGTCTTTTGATAAATTTTTTGTAAATATACCTCCGCATAAATCCTGCTGTCGCCAATACTATAGCATTTACTCCAAGTGCTTTTCCAATAAATAAATCTAATAATAATCCAAGTATTATTCCTATAGATGCTCCATATACTTTTCCTATAAATATACCTATAAATAATGAAATTATTATAAATAAATTCGGTTTTACTCCAGCTATATTAAACCAGTTAAAAAAGTCTGATTGTAAAAAATATATGAAAATAAATGTTATAAATATAATTATAATAGACAGTAGTTTTTTCATAGTAGCCCCTTTTTTTATTTTGTAACTATTGTACATTATTTTTTCCAATTTTTCAAGGAAATATATACGGAAATAAGAATTTTAGAATAAAATAAATTGTTGTTTGTGAGAGGAAAATTCTAGGGACTGTCCCTAAAAATCACCAATTTTGGGGATTTTTGGGACTGTCCTGAATTTTCCGAATACGGAACAAACAACAATTTATACGATTAAATATTGCAATATTACTGCTGATATTACGCCTATTAAATATAATCCTAATACTATTCTTATATTTTCTTTTTGATTATGATTTACTTTAAATAATACAATTAATCCTACTCCTGCATTTATTAATAGTCCTCCTATCATCACTCCTAAGTTTAGTACATTTGATAGGTAAAGTTCTGTTAGTATTACTGATGATGCACAGTTTGGTATCAATCCAATTAGTCCTGCAAATAGTGCACTTATTATTGGTTTGTTTGATACTAGCATTGCTAATCTGTCTTCTCCTATATATTCAATTATTATATTTAATAATAATGATATTATGAAAATAAATACAAATACATTTATTGTATGTTTTATTGCTGATTTCCATATTCCTTCTTCACAATGACAGTGATCATGGTCACATATACTTTCTATTTTGTTTTCTTCATCATTCTTTTTATAAAATTTATTTGATATCAGATCAATTATTATACCAGTTATCATTCCTATTAATATTTTGATTCCTAAAATCTTAAGTATTAATGAGCCTGATACTCCTTCTGATAATAATATAGGAAGCATTTCATCAGAAGTAGATAGGTATACTGCAAATAGTGTACCGAATTGTTATAACTCTTCCTGCATATAAGTTTGTTGCAGTTACGGAAAATCCGCATTGTGGAAATGCTCCCAATACACTACCTATTAATGGTCCAAATCTACCAGATTTTTTGATTGCCTCTTTTGTTTTGTCTGTTGTTTTATGTTCAATATATTCCATTATTAAATATGCTATTAATAAAAATGGTAGTATTTTTATTGAATCTATTAATGTATCTTCCAAAACATTTAACAATTCGTGCATTATTTTCTCCTTATCTCTTATTTTGTATTACCACATATTACCACCTTTTAGTTATAAAGTCAATAACAGCACTTTTTACTAATTAATGGCGAAATGGTCTTTGACCGCACTTTGTTCTTTAATAGAAAAAGTCTCCCATTATTATTGGGAGACCCCTTTGCAGAAATTTTTTTCTGCCATTTTCCGGTTTCTAAGAAACCACAGAGCTTTATCAAGCTCTTCCTGTTTTTCTTTGCAAAAATTTTCCAATTCTTCTGTAGTCATTCTTGCAAAGTCCTGTTCTGTCATTTTGCTCACTCCTTAAAATCCGACAATGCCGGTTTGTTGTATAAAAATTATATCACATTTCACATAATTAATCAAATTTCTTTATTTATTTCATCTTCTACTTCTTTCATTGCATCAAGTGTTTTTAAAAGTAGTTCATCAAGTTCCCAGCCTAATTGTTCAGCACCTCTTTTTATTATATCCCTTGAGCAACCTGCTGCAAATTTCTTGTCCTTAAACTTCTTTTTTAAACTTGATAATTCCATATCTTTCGTGCTTTTGGAAGGTCTCATTTTGCTGGCTGCCCAAATTAGTCCAGTAAGTTCATCTGTGGCAAATAGGATTTTTTCCATTTCGTGTGTAGGTTCTATATCTGTACATATTCCATACCCATGACTACATACCGCATGTATTAATTCTTCACTTGCATCTATTTCTTTTAGTAGCTCAGGGGCTTTTATGCAGTGTTCTTCTGGATAACATTCAAAATCCACATCGTGTAATAATCCGAACTATTCCCCAAAAATCTTCATCATATCCTAACTCTTTTGCAAAATATCTCATTACTTGTTCTACTGTTAATGCATGTCTTATATGAAACTCTTCTTTATTATATTTTTTTAATAAATCAATTGCTTCTTTTCTTTCCATATTAATTCCTCCCCTTATATGTTTTAATGTATTGTATCTCATAATTTACAACCCATTCTGTTTATCTAATTCTCTTTTTTAGTAAATTACTGTAATTACTATACTATACATTTTAATTTCAATTTATTTACATCTAACTATATCATTATAAATTATTCAATAATTTTTAATTAAATTTAACTGTTTTGCTATATTGTTTTTCCTGAATATTTAGAATATTTATTGATTATATCTTTTAAGTAATTTACAAAAGAATTTTCATCCCTATTTTTAGGCATATTTTTCATTTGTTTGAAAACTTGTTGTAGATCCTGTAAAATTTCTTGCCTATATGTTTTTATTATGTGAGTATCTAATTTTTGTAATATTAACCATGTAACATAAAAATCTTTTTTGTTTCCCATTCTTGGAATATCTATATGAGGATTAAAAATTTTTATTAACAAATCTTCATTACCGTCAGATAAAATTTTTAATTTATCAACAAAATAATTAACAGCCTTAATTGATTTAATAAATTCTTTCTCTTTGCTACTATTTGGCTCTATATCTTCCAAGAAATTAGTTATTGCATCTTTGTTAGGTATTGAAAATTTAATTTCATAATGCTCATCTTCTTTATCCTTGTTTTCTAAATACATATATATAGAAAATAACTTATTTATATTTTCTATATCTATTCCTTTGTAATCCATATATGCTAAAGTAGTTACTATCTCTTCTTCCTTCATTTTATTCCCATATTGTTTAAAAAGCTTGTATCTAGCTACTTCTTTTATTTTATTTATACTATTTACTATATCAAATGAATTCCACATCTCAAATGTATTTACACTGATTGGACAGGGATTTTGGTTTAATCTTAAAAACATATCTACAGAATCAAATTCAGGATTTGCCTGCTTATCTATTCTTATAACATCAATTTCACATTTTTCAATAGGTTCTCTCTTAAATTTATTTATACTGTTTTCTCCTTCTTCATATACTTTCCCATTTAAATCTTCCAAATCCTTTAATCCACAAAGAGCATATTTATTTTTATATGTTCTTATATAATTAAATTTTTCATCAGTTATTGGTTCCCCCATGAATTTTAAAATACTAATTAACCTCTGCTGTCCATCTAACACAGTAAATATATCTACTCCTTCTTCACCTCTTGTAACATATGCATATATTGGAGGAAGTTTCACTCCTAGTATTATACTTTCTATAATCTTGGATGCCTTTTTTCTGCTTTTTACCTCAGTTCTTTGAAATTCTGGACGAACTATAAACCTATTTTCTTTTATACGTTCAATTATTTCCTCTATTTTTAGTGTATCTCTAGTAGTAATTACTTGTCTTTCTGAACCTATTCCATTCCAATTTTCATTACTTTTTAATTTAACTGTTCTTTTATATTTAATTTTTTTCTTATTATCTCTTGTATCAGATATATAATCTTTTATATCTAGTTTTAATTCCTCGCACATATACTTTTTCATATAGGCATGTCTTCTCTCAATACTTTCAGCTGTTATATTTTTGTAATTATTGAAATATTTTTGTCCATCTTCTTGAACATAGTGACAAAACTGATTTATATTAAAATTATAAAATTCATTTGAAAATAATTTGTATAATATGGCAAACATCCAATATGAACTTTTAAAAAACAGTATATTATCTTTTAATAAACTATCTAGGCTGTTTAATTTTTCTTTTATAATATATAGCTTGTTAAAAATTTTTATGATTTCATCCATTTTTTCCAGTTTTTCTTTTTCATTAAGATTGTTAATAAATACTGAATAATATCTTTCAAATACCGCTTCTCCTACTCTTATTGTTTTTTCATCTATTATTGGAATATATGGCATTATTATCACTTCTCTTATTGCTACTAATAATAAGTTTATCTTTTCTCTATTATCTAAATTTCTTTTTGTTTTTGGTAATAAAATCTCGGAACATTTGTTATAAAATTCTTTATCATTTTTAAGTAAGTGCTCTAATTTTATTGTCATATCATCATAAAGATATTTTGCTCTTGCAGTTTCACTTCTCGTTAAAGCAGTCATTCCAAAATTATGCCTTCTAAATAAGTCTCGTCTTACTAAATCTAAATCATCATCAGTTATAGAAAGATCATCTGCTGTGTATATAATCAATTTTAATTTATATTCTTCAAATATTGTTCTTAAATTCTTTGGTAAGTCTTTATAATACAATCCCCTTAATTCTTTTAATTTTTGCAACCCACATATTTTTAATGGAAATTCATTGTTATAAAATTTTAATAATGTCTCATATCTTTGTCTACCATCTATAACTTCCATTTCTTTACCTCTTTTTATTACTGTTATGGGCGGGATTTCTCCATTAATTAAAACTGTTTCAATAAGATTAACAGATTCTAGAATTTTAATTAAATTATAACATATAAGTAAAAATAATCAAACATTTTAGGTGTTTAAATGTAATTAATTTTTGATAATGTCATAGTAAAATTAATATTTGATTATGTCATAATAAAATTGTATTATCTCTAT
>CANQWF010000060.1 GCA_947627485.1 uncultured Clostridia bacterium | reverse complement strand
TAGTTATTTTTTATAAAAAATATATAATGCCTAGGGCTGGGGCTGAAAACTAAGTCCACCAAAAGGGGTATAGCCCAACTTCGAAGAATTATCTTAAAAATATTTATCTTGCTCCCAATTAATAATATTAGTTTGTATATATTTTTTAATTTTATAATATTCTTTTTCATTTCTTACAATATGGTCATAATATGATTTTTGCCATATACTATATCCTAATTGTTTTGTAATCATTCCTTTATATTGATTTATTATTCTAGAAACTGAAATTCCTGTTGTTCCATCTATTGATATAATAGCATGTATATGATTTGGCATAATTACATACTCATCTATTAATGTACCGTTCAAATATATTTTCTATAGTTCTTATATAGTTCTGTGCAATAATTCCTACGTTAGTTAATTTTATTTGATTATTTTTAATTTTCCCTAATATTTCTATTCTATTTTTTATACATATTGTAACAAAATATATTCCTTTTTCTGAATAATCATAACCTTGCAATCTTAATTTTTTTCTTATGGGCAAATTATCTTTCATAACTCTCCTTTCTGCCCACTTAATTATTATATTCTATTTAACATTTAATTACAATATTTTTAAGGCAGTTCTTGAAAGTCATTTGAAGAATTGTTTTAAAGAAAACCATTATCTAATATTGCAAACAAAATTATATTGAATATTAATATTGTATTATTGTATTTTTTGTAATATAATACATTTATTAATAGAAAGTGTTGGGACGTTGTCGGTTAGAAATACCTGTAAGAATAACCAAACTGCGTCCATGTTTAAAGGAGGAAATAAGGTATGAAAGCACTAATTAGCGTTTCTGATAAAACAGGAATAGTAGAATTTGCAAAAGAATTAGAAGGTATGGGAATTGAAATAATTTCAACAGGTGGTACATATAAGAAATTAAAAGAAGAAGGAGTAAATGCAATAGAAATTTCTGAGCTAACTGGATTTCCAGAATGTTTAGATGGTAGAGTTAAAACTCTTCATCCAAAAGTACATGCGGGAATATTAGCAATGAGAAGTAATCCAAACCATATGAAACAATTACAAGATTTAGATGTAGATACAATAGATTTTGTTGTTGTTAATCTATATCCATTTAAACAAACTATATTAAAAGATAATGTAAAAAGGGAAGAAGCAGTAGAAAATATAGATATAGGTGGGCCTACAATGCTTAGAAGTGCTGCTAAGAACTATCAAGATGTTACAGTAATAACAGATCCTAAAGATTACGAAAAAGTCCTTTCAGAATTAAAACAAAATGGAAAAGTATCAATAGATACAAAATTTTACTTAATGAACAAAGTATTTGAACACACAGCAAGCTACGATGCTATGATTTGTAAATATTTAAAAGATGAAAGAAAAGACGAGAGCTTGCCACAAGAACTAACATTAACTTATGAAAAAGTGCAAGAAATGAGATATGGTGAAAATCCACATCAAATAGGTGCATTATATAAAGAAGTAGGAAAATGCGAAGGATCACTTACAATAGCTAAGCAATTAAATGGAAAAGAACTATCATTTAATAATATTAACGACACAAATGGTGCTCTAGAGCTACTAAAAGAATTTGATGAACCAACAGTTGTTGCATGTAAACATGGAAATCCTTGTGGAGTTGGTAGTGATGAAACAAGCATATATAAAGCATGGCAAAAGGCATTTAGTAGTGATAAAACATCAATATTTGGTGGAATAGTAGTTGTAAATCGTGAAATAACAGAAGAAATGGCAAATGAAATGAAAGAAATTTTCTTAGAGGTAATAGTTGCACCTTCTTACGAAGAAAAAGCATTAGAAATACTAAAAACAAAACCAAATTTAAGAATTTTATTATTACCAAGCATAAGTGTAAAACAACCTGAAAATGCTTTTGATATAAAGAAAATAAATGGTGGTATAATACTTCAAACAATAGATTCAAAACTATTAGATGAATACGAAGTAGTAACTGATAGAAAACCAACAGAAAAAGAATTAGAAGATTTATTATTTACATGGAAAATAGTTAAATATGTTAAATCAAACGGTATAGCAATTGGAAAAGACAAACAATCAGTAGGTATAGGACCTGGACAAGTTAATAGAATATGGGCAACAAAACAAGCTGTTGAACATGCAAATGAATTAATAGGAGAAGGAGTATGTAAAGGGGCAGTTCTTGCATCAGATGCATTTTTCCCATTTTCAGATTGTGTAGAAGCAGCTCATGAAGCAGGAATAACAGCTATAATTCAACCAGGTGGGGCAAAAAGAGATCAAGAATCAATAGACAAATGTAATGAATATGGAATAGCAATGATATTTACAAAAATGAGACACTTTAGACATTAAAGTTCATAATAAATAATGATAATGAGAAGGGTAAATTAATTATCCTTCTTTTATTTAATATATTTTGTTCTAAATAAGACAAGACCTGAATATATATATAAAAGTGAAAAGTTTTATATAAGAGTATAAGGGGGAAGTTATATGACTATAGAAGAAAGAAATAGTTTGAATAGTACAGTAATTCAAAATTTAGTATTAGAAAACAGAGAAAAACTTAGTATTTCTGGTGTATTAGATGTATTGAGCTTTGATGATCAAGTTGTAATCGTTGAAACTGAATTAGGTTTGTTAAATGTAAAAGGAGAAAACTTAAGAATAAACAAATTAAGCATAGACACATCTGAAGTTGTTGTAGAAGGTGAAATTTTTAGTATGGTTTATTCTGAAAAAGATTTAAATAAAAAAGGTTCTTCTTTTATTGGAAAAATATTTAAATAAGGTGATATTTTGGAAAATCAAGTTTATTTATTTTTTATATTTATATTAAATGGTTTTTTGATTTCTATTTTATTTGATTTTTTTAGAATTATTAGAAAATCTTTTAAGACAAATGATTTAGTTACATATATAGAAGATATCGTATTTTGGATTTTAACTGCATTTATAATTTTGTTTTCAATTTTTAAATTTAGTAATGGAGAGTTAAGAGCTTTTATTTTTATAGGAATAACTCTTGGATGTATCATATATATGCTATTATTTAGTAAAATTTTTATAAAAGTAAATTTGTATGTTATCAATTTTCTTAAAAAACTTATTAATCTAATAATCATAAAACCTATAAAGTTTATTACTTCAATAATTAAGAAAATCATTGTAAGGCCAACAGTTTTTTTATTTATTAATTTTAGAAAAATATTGTCAGTTTTTAAAATAAATTTAAAAAGTTTGTTTAATAAGAAGAAAAAAAATGAATATAAGAAGGATTTCGTTTAATTTTGTTGAAATATATAGTATATAGATTAATCTATATATTTTATTGTGCTTTAAGGAGAGAAACAGATGAAAAAACAACTAAAAGAAAAGAAAATATTTAAAAAACTATTGTTTTTTGTTATTATAGCTTATATTATACATATATTTATAGGTCAACAAAAAACTTTAAATTCTTATAAAACTGCTCAAAAATATTATACAGAACAATTAAATAAACAATTAGCTTATCAAGAATCATTAAATGATACTAAAGCAAATATAAAGTCAAAAGAATATATTGAAGAGGTAGCTAGAGAAAAATTAGATATGTATTTACCAAATGAAAGAGTATATATAGATAAAGGAAATTAAAGGTTAGGTAGGAAGGTTATTTCTTACCTAATTAATATTTATTAATTTATTCATTTTATTTTTAATTATTTAATTCTTTTTGATTTTCCGTGTAATTTGATTTGATTATAAATAAATATATATTAATAAATTTTTATAATAGGGGGTATATTATATGGAGCTTGAAAATCTAAGTTTAACAGATTTAAAGGCAGAAGCTAAAGAAAGAGGTATAAAAAATATATCAAAATTAAAAAAAGAAGAGTTAATTTCATTATTAAAAGAAGATAATAACAATACTTCTACGACTAATTCATCTGAAGGTGGTTATAAACTTACAAATGAAGGTGATGAATTTGTAGAAGGAATATTAGAAGTTCTTCCAGATGGATATGGTTTTTTAAGAGGTGAAAATTATTTGCCAACTCCAAAAGATGTTTATATTTCTCCAGTACAAATAAAAAGATTTAGATTAGATACAGGAGATAAGGTAAAGGGAATAAAAAGAACACCAAAAGAGGGCGAAAAATTTCCAGCTCTAATCTATGTTGGAGAAGTAAATGGACAACATCCTGAAAATGCAATGAAAAGGCCACATTTTGACGATTTAACACCAATATATCCTAATGAAAGATTAAATTTAGAAACTGTACCTTCAGAATATACTATGAGACTTATGGATTTATTATCTCCAATCGGAAAAGGGCAGAGGGGTATGATAGTAGCACCTCCAAAAGCTGGAAAAACAACAATATTAAAGAAAATTGCAAATAGTATAACAACAAATAATCCTGATGTTGAATTAATTGTATTATTAATAGATGAAAGACCAGAAGAAGTTACAGACATGAAGAGATCAATAAAAGGAGATGTAATATATTCAACATTTGATGAAGTCCCAGAACATCATGTAAAGGTAGCAGAAATGGTTTTAGAAAGAGCTAAAAGATTAACAGAACAAAATAAAGATGTTGTAATATTGTTAGATAGTATAACAAGACTTGCAAGGGCATATAACCTTGTTATACCAACATCTGGAAGAACTCTTTCTGGTGGGTTAGACCCTAGTGCTTTACATAAACCAAAAAGATTTTTTGGTGCTGCTAGAAATACAGAGGATGCAGGAAGTTTAACAATACTTGCTACAGCATTAGTTGATACAGGTAGTAGAATGGATGATGTAATATTCGAGGAATTTAAGGGAACAGGAAATATGGAAGTACATCTAGATAGAAAACTTTCAGAAAAGAGAATATTCCCAGCAATCGACATAAATAAATCTGGAACAAGAAAAGAAGAATTATTGTTATCAAAAGAAGAGTTAGAAACTGTATTTGCATTAAGAAAAGCAATGTCAAATATGTCTGTACAAGAGATGACAGAACAATTAATTGATCAAATTATTACAACTAAATCTAATGAAGAATTCTTAGCAAGAATGAATTATTTCTTTAAAAATAAATAATTATAATAAAGAATTATTTTGAACATTTAAAATTAGTATTAAATTGGAAAATATAGGAGAAAAAATATGAGATTAAATGATATTAATTTAGATAATATTAAGATTGCTTTTTTTGATTTTGATGAAACACTTGCTATACATAAAGATAAAGACTTTATAAAACATCGTAATGAAAGTGAAGATAAAAGATTAGGTTTTTACCTAAATGCTTATAAAAATCCTGATACTTTTTACGAAGATATAGAACCTTGTGTAAAATCAGAGATACTGTACAATTTTATTAATAAATTAAGGAATAAAAATATAAAAATTTATTGTATATCAGGAATGAAATATTCATTTCATTTAAAAGCAAAGCAAAACTTTGTAAGTAAATATTATGGAGAAGATATTGAAGTTTTATCAACAACAACGCAAGAATCAAAACTAGATGGTGTAAGAATTATTCAAATGCTTAATAATTGTAGTCTTGATGAGATGATTTTTATAGATGATAATAAAAATACTATTAAACATTTAGCAAATAATGGTATAAGAGCTTTTGATGTGAATGATTTAAAGGAGTAGGAAAGATAGAATACAATATATAAAAAGAAATATATAACATTGCGCAAAATCAAAGTTTTGCGCAAATAGGAATAGGACAAATATATACTATCTTTTTAAAACTAGCTTATTTTTATATTTTAACCCAGTATTCTAAGCTAATTTATCTCTTATTTATTCCTTACTTTTTATCAATATCTTTGCAACATTATTTTAAAATTATATTCATTTATAATTATTTATATTTGATTTTATATTTTTTAACAACAACTTATATTGTTTAAATAAAAAAACGCCTAAAAAACGATTTTAGGACTTCACTTCAAAATAGACTTATTTTTTTAGACAACAAACTATATGGCTAATTTTTAAAAATGGCTTAAAATCGATTCTCGTGCGCCGGTTTTTTTACTTTTTTCATCTTAACTTAAGTAATGCCAGTAATTACATAGATTTTATTAGATCTTAATATTTATCATATTATAATATTAAAATTGTTATAAATAAACAATTAAATTTATTAGATGATTAACTTTATTAGTTTAATATAAAAACATCTTAAAAACGATTTTCAGCTTAAATAATATTAATAAATTTATTATTAATTTGAAATGAAT
The DNA here is from genome assembly GCA_947627485.1 of uncultured Clostridia bacterium. Taxonomy (GTDB): domain Bacteria; phylum Bacillota; class Clostridia; order TANB77; family CAG-508; genus CAG-452. The sequence continues at coordinate 1,940 of CANQWF010000060.1, read as the reverse complement.
TATAAAAATTTTGCAAATAACAAATGTTCGGTTTTTGAAAAATTATACAAACAAATTTGAAATCAAAAATTTTAAATTTTTATAAATTCGGATTTATTAATTTTATAAATATATTTTATTTTTGTAAAAAAATTCTAATACTAAAATTTTTGAAACTTTAATATTAGAATTTTTCGAATTTTTTAATCTATTATATTTTTTTATATTTTCAAAATCTTTGAAAACAAGCCCCTCTCTCCTACTTCGTGTGATTTTCGTTTTTTAATTTTTATTACGTAAATTGTTTTTTAGTTATGTGTGTTTTAAAATCTTCTAAAATTAGTGATTTCATTTTACACTTTACACAACCATAATCAGTATGAGATCCCAATATATATAATTTCACCACTTCATGTGAACATTGTTCTCCTGGTTTTGTTGTAGGTTCTATTTCATCAAATTCATCTTCTTGCATTTTTTTCATTATAGATAGTCCTTTCATAAATAAAAATTGCTATTTAACTAGCTAAAGTATGTTAAAAAAGTAAGTGATTGTGAATATTTTCACTTGCTCATACAATTTGTATTTTTGTCATTATACTAAATTTTTAAATACTTCTAGAGTAGCATTTGCATCTGAAATACAATTATGAACATCAAATTTTTTTCTAACAAAATGTTCATACGCATCAACTAATTTAACAAAATTATAATCATGAAATATACTATTTTTTGGTCCGATCATATTTGAAACAATTTTCATTACATCTATTAATATTACATCTTTTTTCATACTAATATTTAATTTATTCTTTTTATTATTTAAAATTGGAATATCAAATTCTTCATGATTATATCCAATAATCATATCGGCTTCTCCAAAAATGTTTTGAATTTGCTCTTTATATTCTAATATTTCTTTTTTATCTGCAACATCTTCATACCATATTCCATTTTTCATTGAGGCATCTGTCCATATAGTTTTTTTATGTGGTTTAAACATTTCGTTAAAGAGAATATTCCCTTGATAATCAATTATTCCAAGAGATAATACATAATCATTTTCTATATCAGTGCCTGTTGTTTCTATGTCAAAGATTATTATATTTAATTGTGGATTTTTATTAATATACTCGTACAAATATTTCATCTTATTAGCAAACTCGGTTAATTTAGGATGAATATCATTTTCAATAGTTAATTTATTATCTACTGCCCAATTTTGAAAAGTAGAGTTTTTAAATTCATATTTAGGATTCAAATTGTAGAATGGTAAATTAAATATAGCTTGAGTAGCCCTATCTTCTAATTGTTTATTAACTAAATATTCTATATATTTATCAATTTTGGGTGATAAATAATCTTTCAGTTCTTTAAGAATTTGTAAGTCATTCAAATCAAAATCTAGAAAATGTTTATTTTCAATATTATTATATTCATTCTCAATATCTATATATATATCAATCCAGCTATATTTTTCATCTTTATTGTATTCAAAATTTCTAATTTTAAAGTTTTCAATGTCTTTTTCATCATAAAAATATTTACTTACTTCTTTATATTTTCTTTCATTAATAAATTTTGGCTCATATATATCCTTAAATGTATCATCCCATTTTTCACATATAGCAACATATTTTGTAAAGAAAATTAATTCTTCAGTAATGAATATCCCATTATTTAATTTTGACATAAAATTTTCTTCTTTTGGTATAGGATTTTCTACTACGATTTTTCCATCTAAATCTTTATTTTTTTTGTTGAAAAAATTTAACATTCCCATATTATATTAACACCTCTATAAATTACTATTTGTCTTTTTTTAATAAGAATATTTTTTAATTTAAATTCAAAACTTTCCAATATCCATTTTTGTTTGATCCTACTCTTTCGATTATTCCTTTTTCTTTTAATGTTTTTAAGTTTTTATAAATGCAATTTTCTGAAATACAGAGTAATTT
>CANQWF010000059.1 GCA_947627485.1 uncultured Clostridia bacterium | reverse complement strand
GAGAAACAAGTACAGAAGAAGGATTTGTAATAATAGACGCAGAAGGAAACGAATTTGTATGGATACCATGCACAAAAACAGAGTATGAAAGTGCAACTATAGATACCAGTTGGCCAACATATGAATATGATAACAAAAACTGGACTGATGGTGAAGAAGAAGTGGAAGGCAAAAAGATTAAAGATATAAAAAGTGACAGCATAGATGCAAATGGTGGCTTTTACGTAGCAAGATATGAAGCAGGCGTGCCAAGTAATGCACCATTCTATGCAAGTAAAGATGAAGATCCATATCAATTATGGAATACTAATAGTAAAGGAAAAAACACAACTGGAAATGGTACAGTAGAATATAAATCAGTAAGTAAAAAAGGCTATCCAGCATGGAATTGGATAAGTCAAACAAATGCAGAAAAAGTATCAAAAGCAATGTATGCAAATAATTCAACAGTGGATAGTTATTTAATAGACTCACACGCATGGAATTATATATGTAAAAATATATTAGCAGGTAAAGCAAAAAAGAATATAACAAATTCAACTGAATGGGGAAACTATGTTAATAATACAACAACAAAATATGAAAATTTAGACGTATTATATGCTGTTCACGAATTGTGTTATAATCCATGGAAATGGACACAATATGCAGATGGAGAAGGTATAAGTGGAACAAATGCAAAATACCATAAAGGATCAATTCCGGAAGAAGTAATGAAAGCAAGAACTGGAACAGGAACATCTAAACTAATAGAACTTGCAACAGGAGCAAGTGAAGATTTTAAGGCATATAACATATATGATATGGCAGGAAACATGTGGGAATGGACAACAGAAACAGGAACAATGACTGATGGAACAAACTTAGGTACAACGTATGCCGCTATCCGTGGCGGTAGCTTCAGCATCACTGGTTCGAGCTATCCAGTTGTACACGCGTACGGTTACTATACCGTAGGCTACTACTACGTCAGCGTTGGTTTTCGTGTCGTGCTTTATGTAAAGTAGCACTGATACCTGTTAAAATAATTTAATTTAAGGAAAATAATTATGGCAAGCACATTTTTTGAAAAGAAAGATTCTTCTCTAATATTAATACCGAAATTTGAAAAATATCTTGAATATATGTTAGAAATTATTTTAATACAATTGCCAAGAACAGAAAAATATAGTATTGGAACAGAATATAAAAACTTAATGTATGAAACTTTGCAAAATATTTTGTATGTAGAAAAAATAGATAAGAGTAAAAAACTTGTATATTTGAATAAAATAGATGCCGATTTGAATACGCAAAGAATATTACTTAGAATAATGAAAAAAATGCATTGGATAGATGAAAAACGTTTTGATTATGTTATGAATACATTAATTAAAGAAATAGGAATGATATTAGGTGGATTGATAAAATATTATGCCAAAAACTGTCAGAAATCAATTTAATAAATTTTTAACTTATGAAAAACTAATGGAAGCACACATAAGACGTGAAAAAGGTAAAAAAAATAGACCAAATGTAATAAAATTCAATTTAAAAAAAGAAGAGTATATACAATGGTTATATGAACAATTAAAAACAAAAAAATATCAACATGGAAAATATGTAACATTTTATGTAAGAGAACCTAAAAAGAGAAAAATAGAAGCAGCAAGATATATAGACAGAATAGTACATAGATGGCTAAATGATAATTTTTTAGAACCAGCATTTTTACCACAAATGATAGACACATCTTATGCATGTATAAAAGGTAGAGGTATGCATAAAGCGTCACAAGATGTACAAAAAGCAATGAGAGAATGCAAAAAAAAATATGGAAATTACTATATACTAAAAATGGATGTAGAAAAATATTTTCAAAGTATAGATAAAGATATTTTAATTAGCATTATAAAAAGAAAAATAAAAGATGAAGATATTTTATGGATAATAACACAAACAATATATAATGGAAGAAAAGATAGTGGAATTCCAATAGGAAATTTAACAAGTCAATTATTTGCAAATTTATATTATAATGAAGTAGATCAGTTTATTAAACATAAATTAAAAGTAAGATACTATTTTAGATATATGGATGATAGTGTTATATTAATGAAAGATAAAGAAGATATAAAAGAAGTAAAAATAGAAATAGAAAGATTTATAAACGAAAAATTAAAATTAAAATTTAATAGTAAAACAAATATTTTTAAAAGTAATCAGGGTGTAAATTTTTGTGGATATAAAATTAATGAATACAGACTTAAACTACGAGATTCTGGAAAAAGAAAAGTAAAAAAGAATATAAAAAGATTAAAAGAAAAAATAAAAAATGGAGAAATGTCATCAAAAGAAGCAAAAAAATATTTATGCGGACATTTTGGTTATATAAAATATGCTGATACACATAATTTTATAAATAAATACTTTATAGTAAATGATTAGGGATAAGTCGAAAGTAATTTTATGCCGCTATCCGTGGCGGTAGCTTCAACAACAATGGTTCGAGCAATCCAGTTGTACACGCGAACGGTAACAATACCGTAGGCAACTACAACGTCAACATTGGTTTTCGTGTCGTGCTCTAATATTTTACACAGATTATATTTCTTAAGGGAAGTGTACAGTTGTGATATTAGATATTAAAGGGACTTATTCCTTCCTAATATTGGTAAATATGAATCTGCAGACGAGGTATTAGTAAGAAAACTGAATATACAGTAGTTTGGAAAAACAGTGGGCTTTCTTTTTTGTATCAGATTATTTTAATTTATTTTAAAAGCCACACACGTTGTTATACGGCTAAAATTTTGAAAAAATTATGTGTGGAATGTTTGCAAAGCTTTCTTGAATAGGGAAAATCTGTGATTTTTCCTATTCAAGAACAAAGGACGATGCGTTGCTTTGTTTAATATAAAAATGTAATAGAGAGTATAAGATTTATACTCTCTATTACATATGGTTTTGGGGAGAAAGATATGAATATATGTTTTTTATTTGGAAAAATAATTACAATTCCAGAATATTATTTTTATTATAATAGCAAAAAACACATTGCTATGATAAGTTTTGAAATAAAACAAAAAAATAATACTATAAAAATAAAAGCTTATGATAATATGGCAGATTATATATATAGGACATTCAATAAAGACGATTTTATTTTAATAGAAGGAAGATTGGAGAAAGATATGTATATAAATGTATTACAAATAGAAAAAGTGTTACCAGTCAGACCTAAAAATTAATACAGTAGAGAAAATGTAGGGGTCGGCGCCCCCGACGACCCGTGATAAAAAGAACATATAGAGATGTTAATAAAAATATAAATAAAATACAAGAAAGACAAATTTATAAAAAATAATGGTTTAAAATAGTAATATGAATAATAATAAAATATTAAAAAGAAAAAATTTAAAAATTCCAGAATATAATTACTCAAATGATGGTTTTTATTTTATAACAATATGCACAAAATGCAGAAAATGTATATTATCTAAAATTATAAATGATGAAAAGATAATTTTAATAAATTGGAATTGCTATCATATGGTAAAATAGTCCAATATAATTTAATAAAAACAAATAAAATATATCTACAACAACCCATATAATTGGAAAACTGATTTATATTATAGCTAAAGAATAATATACTAAATAGTATTAACATCTCTATATGTTATTTTTATCACGGGTCGTCGAGGGCGCCGACCCCTACATTTTCTCTACTGTATTAATTTTTACGTCTGACCAGTAACTTTAAATGCTTACTTTTTACTGGCCAATACTTGATAATTTTGTCGGTTTATAATAAAATAACAAGTATATTGGAGGAGAACTAAATGGAAACAAAACAAATAACAGAACAAAAAGAGTACATAGAAAAAATAAGTAAAATAAATGAAGGGAAAGTATTAAAATATTATATATTAACAATGGGGTGCAAATTAAATGAAAATGATTCTGAAAAAATTATTGGTATGGTAGAAAAAATGGGCTATTCAGAGTCTAAAGATATAAATGAAGCAGACTTATATATAATAAATACATGTTGTGTAAGAGAAAATGCAGAAGAAAAGGTATTTGGAAAGCTTGGAGAGCTAAAGAAAATTAAAGAAGAAAAAAATATAATAATTGCAATTGGTGGATGCATGATGCAAGAAGAACATATAACAAACAAGATAAAAAAAAGTTATCCATTTGTAGATGTGATTTTTGGAACACATACTCTACACAAACTTCCTGAAGATATATATATAACTATTACAAAGAAAGAAAAAGTAAAAGATGTAATAGATATAGATGGAGAAATTTATGAAGGATTACCTGTTAAAAGAAGCAATAACAAACAAGCATCAGTAACAATAATGTATGGATGCAATAATTTTTGTAGTTATTGTATAGTGCCTTATGTAAGAGGAAGAGAAAGAAGTAGAAAGCCAGAAGATATTTTAAACGAAATTAATGAACTTGCAAAAGAAGGATTTAAGGAGATAACACTTTTAGGACAAAATGTTAATTCATATAAAGGTGATAAAGAAGGATATGGATTTTCTAATCTATTAAGAGATATTGATAAAATAGAAGGGATAGAAATAATAAGATTTATATCTCCACATCCAAAGGATTTTACTGATGATGTAATAGAAGCAATAAAATCAAGTAAAAAAATATCTAGATTAATACATGTTCCACTTCAATCTGGAAGTACAAAAGTATTAAAAGATATGAATAGAAAATACACCAAAGAACAATATCTAAACTTAATAGATAAAATAAAAACTCAGATTCCAGATGCAGTGTTTTCAACAGATATTATTGTAGGATTTCCTCGGAGAAACAGATGAAGATTTTGAAGATACACTAGATGTTGCAAGAAAAGTAAATTTTGAACAAATCTTTATGTTTATATATTCAAGAAGAGTGGGAACAGTTGCAGATAGAATGGAAAATCAAATTCCAGAAGAAATAAAACATAAAAGATTTGATAAACTAAAAGAGCTGTTTGAAGAAAATATAGAAAATAACAATCAAAAATATATTGGAACTATGCAAAAAATATTAGTTGAAGGACAAAGTAAAAATAATCCTAAGATGTTAACCCGGAAGAACTGATACTAATAAAGTTGTTGTTTTTGAAGGAAAAAGAGATTTGATTGGAAAAATAATTAATATAAAAATAGTATCACAGCATAGATGGTATTTAAAGGGAGAATTAGTAGAAGCTTAAGTTATATTTGGAAATATACAAAGGGAAGTGATAATAAATATGGCAGAATTTTCACCCATGATGAAACATTATTTAGAAATAAAGGAAGAATATAAAGACTGTATTGTATTTTATAGATTAGGGGATTTCTATGAAATGTTTTTTGATGATGCAAAAACAGCATCAAGAGAATTAGAAATAACTCTTACAGGAAGAGACTGTGGGCAAGAAGAAAGAGCTCCAATGTGTCGGAGTTCCTTTTCATGCAGCTGAAAGTTATATAGCAAGATTAATAGAAAAAGGATATAAAGTAGCAATATGTGAGCAATTAGAAGATCCTAAATCTGCTAAAGGAATTGTTAAAAGAGATGTAATAAGAGTAGTAACTCCTGGGACTGTAATTGAATCAAATATGCTAGATGAAAAGAAAAATAATTATATAATGTCAATATATAAAAAAGGTATTTATTTTGGACTTGCTATCTGTGATGTTACAACAGGTACGTTTCTTTCAACAAAAATAGAAGAAACTAACAATTTTACACTTCTTTTAGATGAACTTTCTAAATATAATCCTGCAGAAATTATAGTAAACAAAATGTTATTTAATTGCAGACAAGAAATAGATGAAATAAAATTAAGATTTAATGCATATATCAATTGTTTTGATGACGAAAAATTTAAAACAGATGTAGAATCATTATTACATACATATAAATTTATGGATGACAATGATAAAGAAATAAAAAATATAGACAATAATGACATACAAATTCCAGCAATTAACGGACTTTTAGAGTATTTAAATCAAACTCAAAAAATAAAATTAGAACACATAAATATAATAAAAATATATTCAGTAAAAAAATATATGTCTTTGAATCTTACCACTAGAAGAAACTTAGAATTAACAGAAAAAATGAATGATAAAAGTAAAAAGGGAACACTTCTTTGGGTATTAGATAAAACATACACATCTATGGGAGGAAGGCTTCTCAGAAAATGGATAAATGAGCCATTGATAGATGTTATTGAAATAAATAAAAGATTAAATGCAGTAGAGGAATTAAAAGACAATTTAATTTTTAGAGGAGATATTATAGATAGTTTAAAAAGAATTTATGATATAGAAAGAATAGCTCGGGAAAATAGCTTATGGTAATACAAATGCGAGAGATATGATTTCTCTTAGAAATTCTTTAAAACAATTACCATATTTAAAAAAGATTTTAGCAAGCAGTAAATCTGAATTATTACAAAATTTATATTTAAATTTAGATCAGCTTGCTGACATACATGATTTAATAGAGAGTGCTATTGTAGAAGAACCACCAATTACAATAACAGAAGGTGGAATTATAAAAAAAGGATATAATGAAGAAATAGATGAGTTAAAAGAGGCAACACTAGAAGGAAAAAATTGGCTTATAGAATTAGAAGCAAAAGAAAAAGAAGAAACTGGAATTAAAAATTTAAAAGTTGGATTTAATAAAGTATTTGGATACTTTTTTGAAGTAACAAAATCATACTTAAATTTGGTACCAGAAAGATTTATTAGAAAACAAACACTTGCAAATTGTGAAAGATACATAACAGAAGAACTAAATAATTTAGAAAGCAAGATATTAGGTGCAGAAGAAAAAGCAATTGATTTAGAATATAAATTATTTATTGAAATTAGAAACAAAATTGCAGTAAATATAGAAAGACTTCAAAAAGCATCAAACATTGTATCTATTTTAGACGTACTAACTTCGTTTGCAATTGTAGCAGAAGATTTAAACTATACAAAACCAGACGTCAATAATAATGGAATAATTGATATAAAGGGTGGCAGACATCCAGTTATTGAAAAAATTATGCCATCAGGTACTTTTATAGATAATGATACATATTTAGACAAACAAAATGATAGATTATCTATAATTACTGGACCTAATATGGCAGGTAAATCTACATATATGAGACAAGTTGCTCTGATTACATTAATGGCACAAATAGGGAGTTTTGTACCAGCTACATCAGCTACAATTGGCGTCGTAGATAAAATATTTACAAGAGTAGGAGCATCAGATGATCTAGCTATGCGGACAAAGTACATTTATGGTGGAAATGATGGAAGTCGCAGAGATATTAAGAGAAGCCACATCAAATAGTCTAGTAATATTAGACGAAATAGGAAGAGGAACATCTACATATGATGGACTTTCTATTGCTTGGGCAGTTATAGAATATATATCAAATATAGATAAATGTGGAGCAAAAACATTATTTGCAACACATTATCATGAGCTTACAGAATTAGAAGAACAAATAGAAGGTGTAAAAAATTATTCAATAGCAGTAAAAGAAAAGGGTGAAGATGTAATCTTCTTAAGAAAAATAGTACCAGGGGGAACTGATGAGAGTTATGGAGTTCATGTAGCAAAACTTGCAGGAGTACCACAAGATATAGTAAAAAGATCTAATGAAATATTAAGAAGTTTAGAGAGAAAAAGTATATTAGGAAAAAAGAACCAAGAAAAAGAAAATAAAAGAGTACAAGCAGGACAACTTGACATGTACAACTATAAATTAGCAGAACTTGCTCACGAAATAGATAAAGTAAATTTAAATGAATTAACACCAATAGATGCATTAAACATATTAGTAAAAATGAAAGATAAAATAAAATAAGTACAAAAAAACAAGGAATTTATCAAAAAATGTCCTTGTTTTTTCCAAAATATATATTAATTATAACATTTAATCTGCAATAAATCAAATAGCAAAAACATATAAATTAATGCAAAAAAAAGAGAATATAAAAGATTAATATAGTTAAAATATAAAAAGATATTTTATTTAAAAAATTAATGAAATTGCATAAAAATGTATTGATGTGGTAATATAAATATAAGATAAGAATAAGTTAATAAATTTCCCTGCATAGTGCGTAAGGACTGAATTTTTAGAACCAACAAAAGGATAAAGGGAGCTGAATCTCGTAAATATGGCGTGCAAGCTTACACTTTAATTAGTAGTAAGAAGCCCATGAATATTTAGGTAGGCACCCACCTGTGTAAGAGCAGGTCCTTAAAAATTCTTTTAACTACGGCTAAGGCGGGGCTTTTTTTGTTG
>CANQWF010000058.1 GCA_947627485.1 uncultured Clostridia bacterium | reverse complement strand
GGTCGCCGAAGGCGGCGACCCCTACAAATATTAACGTGTATTGTAGGGGACGCACCCCTGGGCGTCCCGCCATCAAAATTTTTCATTTTACAAACAACATTTTACAAAAAATAAAGTACGAGGAAAAGTATGGAAGAAATTAGATTACAAAAATTTTTAGCAGATAATGGAATTGCATCAAGAAGAAAATGTGAAGAGTTAATTAAAAATGGTAAAATAAAAATTAATGGAGAAATTGTAACAAAGCTAGGTACTAAAATTAATCCTAAAATCGATAAAGTAGAATATAATGGTAGAAAAATAGAATCATCAAAACAAGAATACACATATATTCTTTTAAATAAACCAATTGATTATGTAACAACAGTAAAAGATCAATTTCGGAAGAAAGACTGTACTAGATTTGGTAAAAACAAACAAGAGACTTGTACCAGTTGGAAGATTAGATATGTACACATCAGGGGCAATTATCCTAACAGATGATGGAGATTTTGTATACAAGGTAACACATCCAAAACACGAGATTGATAAAACATATAATGTAACAGTATCTGGAAAGGTTGATAACCAAGAAGTAGAAAAATTAAAAAATGGAGTTGATATAGGAGATTTTATAACAAGCAAAGCAAATGTTAAAATATTAAAAATAGATGAAGAAAAAAATACAAGTAGGCTTCAAATTACAATTCATGAAGGAAAAAATAGGCAAATAAGAAGAATGTGCGAAGCAATTAATAAAAAAGTATTGAGTCTTCATAGAAGTAAAATTGGAGATATAAGTGTTAAAGATTTAAAAATTGGCACATGGAGATATTTAAAAAAATCAGAAATTGATAATTTATTAAGATAAATATATTGAAAAAAATTAATACTAAATATATAATAAGTATAGATTAACAAAAGAAAAGGAGAAAATGTGTATGGAATATAAACAAAAATTTATTCCAGAAGGTTGGAATGATGCAAATAAAGCATTTTCATTGGAAGAATTAAATATAGCTGCTATAAATGGAAATATCATGCAAGCTAAAGTAAAAAGATGTGATAGTAATTATAATCTATATTTAGATTTAGGAAATAATATAACAGGAATCATACCAAGGGAAGAAGTAGATGCAATTAATATTGATGAAACAGGTTTTCCAAAACCTAACATATGTACAAGTAAAGTAGATAAATTTGTTCAATTCAAAGTTAAAAATGTTACAAAAGAAGATACTGTAATATTATCAAGAAGAGCAGTAGGAAAAGAAGCTATGCATTGGATGAGGAATGACTTAAAAGAAGGAATGTGTGTATGCCGGAATTGTAAAAAATATTAGACCATATGGAGCTTTTGTGGAAATAGGTGGTGGAATAGTTGGACTTGTTCATATAGAGGATATATCTGTTGCAAGAATAAAATCACCTTTCGAGAGATTTAAAATTGGACAAAAGATAAATATTATGATAAAATCTATAGATAGGAAAACAAATAGAGTAATTCTTAGCTATAAAGAGATGCTTGGAACATGGGAAGAGAATATAAGAGATTTAGATGAGGGAATGACAGTAAAAGGAATAGCTAGGGAGACTGAAAAATCTAAAAACGGTATATTTATTGAATTAAAACCAAATCTTGTTGGACTTGCAGAATATAAAGATGATATAAAATATGGACAAAATGTTGATGTTTATATTAAGAGAATTATACCAGAAAAGAAAAAAGTTAAATTAGTGATTGTAAATAGTTAAATACTATGAACTAATATTAGTAATTTGCATGGTGGGACAGATAGCCCGTCTATGTAAAAATACAAGAGGGAAAGATATGTCCCCATATTAAAAAAGGAGGCCATGATTATGGTAGAAGATAATGAAATAAAAACTGAAGTATCTCCATTTGCAATTAGAGAAGGAGAAATAAAAACATTTGATGGAAAAGATGGATATGTATCTATGAATCAAATTATACACAAAATAAACATAGGACATATTACAGATATTCATTTTAAAATAATGGAATTAGTAAACAAATTTGAGTTTATAACTTCGAGACAAATATATCAAATACTAGTACATAATGGTGAGGATATTAAATCTCAAGATAAATTAAATAACAAATTAGAACAATTGGTTAAATCTAAAATATTAACTAGATATTATTTTACATCAGAAGAAGGAAAATGTATTTATAGAATATACTGTTTAGAAAAAATGGGTAAATACTTACTTAATTCTAGAGGTATTGAATGTAAATGGCAACCTACAGACAATACAAAACCTGTAGGAATGATAAAGAAAAGATTGGCAGGTAATCAAGTAATAATTGCTTATTTAAGAAAAGTAGATGCATTTGATAAATACACTATAAAACCAACACTTACTGCAAAAAAACTTGGAAAAATATTTAAATGCCAAGCAGGAGTTAAATTAACTAAAAACGGAAAATCTATTGATTTTATTTTTGAAACGATAAGAAGAGAAGAAGACTGGGAAAATAAATTAATTGATAGAATGAAGTTATATGTTGACTTTTATGAGAACTTTGTTACATTTGACTCGGGATTTGAAATAAAACCACAATTAGTATTAGTTGCTGAAGATAATAAACATATGGTAGAAATACTAAAAATAATTGTAACAAACAAATTAGAAACACCAAATTTAAAATTATTATTTACTACAGACTTAAGACAAAATAGTGAAAAACTTGATAAATCTTTAATAGAATTTAAAATAGATGAGGCAACTGGCAAATATAAAATGGAAGAAGTAAATTTAAAAATATTAGGATAAAAAGGAAAGATGGACATAATATTAATTATATCCATCTTTCCTTTAGGGTTTACTCATAATAGCCACTATCATTAATTCTACCGATGGTGTTACCATTTGAATCATGAGCATAACCGTCTTCATCAACATGTAAACGACCTTCACCTCTGATGTAGGCAGTATTTTCGCTTTTGTCGTATGTTCCAATATTACGACCATTGGTATCATATAATTCTGCCATTATTTTGCCCTCCTTTCTGAAAAATCAGTGCTGTTAGTAAAATAGAGAAAATACTCTATATATAATATTATAAAACTCTTAAAACAATTTGTCAAATTATGTTAATTATTTCTTGTCAATATTTCCTAAATTAAAGCTAATTGCGTCTTCATTATCAAAGAAATACGATGAATCTGTTGTGTCCGTTTGAATAGGATCTACATCACCACGTTCATCTTTAGTAAATTTTACTTTTTTAGGATTCCATTTTGGCTTTTCATCATCAGTATCTTGATCATTAATTGCAGTTATATATTTATTAAAGTTATATTTTTTTGGTTTATGCACAGTTTTATATTTACTCTCTAAGAAATCGACACTACCAACATTAACAACATTTTTACCTTTTTTATCTTTAGTTTTATATACAATTCCTTTAAATTTTAGACCTTGAATTTTACCAAGTTTTATAAAGTCTGTCCAATCCCATGATGGACCTCCCAAATCAGAAGAATATTCACCATCAGCTTTATTATAACTATATTTTACATCCCATTCCTTTCTCTTTCCAAATTCTTGCATCCACCAACTCATTTCTTCAGGTGTGCTATTACCAAATGAAATTTTAGTAGGAGAATTTGCAAGGAGTAGATCCTTCTTTTTACCTAAACTGCTTATTGTTTGTGCAGAGAAGATGGTACCTATTTTAAACTTTCTATATATTGTGTACATATCTGAAAGAGTATCGGTTGCATATTGATCAAATTGATCTACATATAAAAAATGAGGAATCCTATCTTTTGCAACTTCACGATTAATTTCAACAGCACACATCATAACTAATAAGAAGAAATTACCAAAGCCTTTATGTCCTGCTCCACCAATTTCGTAAGGTCTAGTAGATAAAAGAACTACTTTGCCATTATTAAGTACATCAGCAAAATCTATATTATTGTGTCTATTGCATATTATATTTCTTGCTTGTGAAGCTCTAAGAAGCATGTCTAATGTAGATGATGCAAAATGTACATATTTTTGCATATCTTGTTTTCCTGGAGAATTTTTATAAAAATTCTGTTCAAAATATCCAATTTGTAAAAAGTACTGTTTTGAAAGTTCTGGATCTTTTTTCATTTCTTCACACATTTCTTCTACTAAATCAAAATTTGTAAAACATCTTAGAAGATCTTCTAGATTAGGCATTAATCCATCATGCATTTTAGGATACATTACTTTTAATAAAACAACCAAATTTTGAATTGCTTGAAGTGATATGTCTTCTGCATAAGCTTGTTCAGCACTAAGACTTTCTGGACTATATAATCCTCTGATAACTAAGGAAATAATTAAACCACATAAATCTGGAGTTCCAATTATAAATGGATTTAAACCAATAGAATTTGGATTTGTAGGATCTATTTCTATAACTGGAATATCAAAACATTTTGCAACTTGTTTTATTCTATCCGTATGATCAGCATCTGGTGTAACAACAGTTATACCAAAATCTCTATATATTATTTTTCCATCAGGTCTAATTTCGTAAATCATCTTTTTCATATATGCTTTATAAACTAATTCTTTTCCTTCAACAGGTGTAAGCATAGACAAATGAAAGTTCTTATTTAAATAATCATTGTCATAAGGTTTGTTTAAAACAGCAATATTAGTTTTTAATGCGGTATAACCCATTTCTTTTGACATTTCTCTAAAGAAATATTTCTTTTCTAAATCTCTTGCAATCATTGGTTCCATAACCATTGAAGTTTTACCAGTTCCAGAAGGACCTATTACTAAAGTTGGTTGAAATCTTCTTTCTTCAGGTACTTTAACGGCTTTTCCAGTTGTTCTATCCTTACATATTTCTATTTCTAAGCTATAAGGACCAGTTGCCCCACTAGGTGCGGATATATCTAGACCACCAAAATCTTCAATAGATTCTATATATCTATTTGGGAAAATTGGGTCATTAACTGTTCTATTTAACCAATTTATTAATTTATAAAAAGTAACAAGTGGTATATATATTGAAACTGCTGTAAAAGCGTTTATTATTAAATTAGAAAATTCTGCAATTATAAATTCATAATTTGGAAGAGATAGAATTCCTACCCAAGCTAAATGGTTAGCCCATTGTACAATAGCTGATATAGCTACTATATATAAGCATACACAATAAGTACAAAAAAATGATTTTTTATTTTGATCTGATTTACAAAATTTAGATGGATAAGAAAATAAAAATGCAAATACTGGACATGCCATTGCTAATGTATATTTTATTGGTCCCCAATACGAAACTGACATTCCTGTAAAAATAAGTATTACCATTTCTATAATTCTATCAACTATTATATAAGCTGTAAGTAAAGTTAATATGTAAGTAAAAAATGTATTTCTATCGGTTTTTAATACTTTTAAAAATTTATCTATATACTTCAATTTTTAATCCTCCAAAACATATTTTTATACATATATATTATCCTACAAAATCGCGAAAAAAACAAGTCTTTTTATAGAAAAAGTTCATATACATTGAATAAGGGATTAAAAGATAAATTGTAATTTGTTTTTAGGTTCTTTAGGGAAGGTTATAATTATTTGTTTCCAACGCGAATTCCGTTACTGAAACTGTAAGTTGCTAAAAGCAACAACAGTTTCATGTAACGAAAGCTGGATCGCGTAACTGAGAAACAAATAATTATTAACCTTTCCTACGAACCAATTAAACATTTCTACAAACTACAATTTATTTAATTAATAGGAAAGAGGAGGGAATAACAATTAAAACTAAGAAACAAAACAGTTTTATGGAAGGCGTAATAGTACTTATGTTTTCGCAAGTTATTATAAAAATTGTTGGATTAATATATAAACTATATTTAACGAATAAAGAAGGATTTGGAGATAGAGGCAATGCTATTTACGGAGGAGCCTTTCAAATATATTCATTGTTTTTAACAATTTCTTCGATTGGGGTACCAAATGCAATATCTAAATTAGTATCTAGCAAAGTTGCAATTGGAGATAACAAAGGAGCTTATAGAATTTTTAAAATAGCTTTTGCTATGTTTGGACTATTGGGATTTATAGGAAGTAGCATATTATTTTTTGGAGCAGATTACATAGCAAATGTATATCTGCAGATACCAGAAGCAGAAATTACAATTTTAGCTCTCGCCCCATCCGTATTTTTTGTATCAATTGCATCAGTTTTAAGAGGTTATTTTAATGGTAGAGAAAGTTTATCTGTAACTGCAAATTCTCAAAGTTTAGAACAAATATTCAAAACTATACTTACAGTATGTATAGTTGAACAGATAGCAGCAATATCTTCATGTAATACTGTACTTATGGCAGGGGCAGCAACTCTTGCTACAACACTTTCAACATTATTTAGCTTACTTTATTTATATAGATATTTTATTAAAAGAAAAAAAGAGGTTTGGCAAGAAGTAATTTTATCAACAAAGTATAAAAAAGATAGTGTAATGAAAACAATAAAAAAGATACTTGCTGTATCTATACCTATAGCGTTATGTGCGCTTTTTTCTGCTACCACTAAAACTATAGACGCTTTAACAGTTGTAAGAATATTAAAAGAGTTTATTAGTGAACAAGAAGCAACATTGCAATATGGAATTCTTAGTGGTAAGATAGATACATTAATAACACTTCCGTTTTCATTTAATATAGCTTTTTCTACTGCATTAGTACCGACAATATCAGCTGAAATTGCAAAAAGGAATATTAATGTTGCAAAAAGGAGAATAGAATTTTCAATATTAGTTACTATATTAATAGGACTTCCTTGTACACTATATATGAGTTTGTTTTCTAATCAAATTTTAAACTTATTATTCCCAAATGCATCATCAGGATGGGAAATGCTTGCATTATCATCTTGGACTATTATATTTGTTGTATTAACGCAAACAATAAATGGAGCTCTTCAAGGTTTAGGAAAAGTTAATGTACCAGTTATAGCATTTGGTTTCGGGGCAGTAATAAAGTTAGCTTTTAATATATTATTAATACCTATAATAGGAGTAAAAGGTGCAATAATATCATCTATAATATCGCATATATTATCATTTATAATATGTTTTATATCATTAAAAAGAAATTTAGATATATCATTTGGAATAAATAAATTTTTAATAAAACCATTAATAGCATCAATTATTATGGTAGGATGTTCATATATTGTATATAATAGATTATATCTATTTGTACCACAAAATATATTATTAATATGTTCATTATTAATAGGAACAATTATATATGTTGTAGTAATTTTAGGATTAAAAATATTATCACAAGAAGAGATTTTTATGATACCGTACGGACAAAAGCTATATAAAAGATTTAGAAAAGTATAAAACAAGCTATAGTCTGACAATGCAGTAAAATCAATACTTTTAAAGATAGAGCGCGAGGAAAACTTAGGGAACAAAAGGGTTTTAGAAAAAATTAAAATAAAAAAAGAAGGATTTTAGCTAAAATTGGCGAATAATCTTTAATAGTAGAGCATTCTACTAAAAGAAAACAAATCTTATAGGAGGTAATTTTAAATGAACAAAGCTGAATTAATCGCAGCAATAGCTGCAAAAACAGGAGAAACAAAAAAAGGTGCTGAAGCAACAGTAAATGCATTCGTTGATACTGTAGTAGAAGCTTTAGTAAAAGGAGATAAAGTTCAATTAGTTGGATTTGGATCTTTTGAAGTAAGAAAAAGAGCAGCTAGAAAAGGTAGAAACCCACAAACTAAAGAAGAAATCAAAATACCTGCATCAAAAGCTCCAGTTTTCAAAGCTGGTAAAGCATTAAAAGATTTAGTAAATAAAAAATAAGAATTAATACATTAATATAAGTATGAATTCATATGTTAAAAAGAGCGAAGAATCCTTCGCTCTTTTGCTTTAAAAATGCCCAAAAAATATTTTGAAACCGGAAATTTCATTTGAAATGGTTACCAATCAGACTTAAAAATTAAAACAGTAGAGAAAATGTAGGGGTCGGCGCCCTCGACGACCCGTGAGAAAAAGAACATATAGAGATGTTAATAAAAATATAAATAAAATATATGAAGAGATAAAGATTTGTAATTATATAATAATGCTTAATAATATACATTTTATGGTTTAAATTATTGGCAAATCTCCTAAAGACAGCAAATTCCCTACAAATGCAAAATTTCAATATTAATATCAAGTTTAAAAAGATTCATAAACAAGGAATGTATAGAACAACAGTGTGCTTTCTTTTGTGTCAGACTATTTAAATTTATTTTGAAGCCCACGCCTTCAAGAACAAATATGGCAAAGAAATTATTATGAGCATATTGTAAGAAATGAAATGGAATATTTAAAAATATTAAAATATATCCACAACAACCCATATAAATGGAAAACTGATTTATATTATAGCTAAAGAATAATATACTAATAGTAT
>CANQWF010000057.1 GCA_947627485.1 uncultured Clostridia bacterium | reverse complement strand
AAACTATGGACATACACATCGAAGGATGGTAAAACAATCCCAATCCCAGCAGGATTTGCCCCAACAGAAATAGAAGGAGAGACAAGTACAGAAGATGGATTTGTAATAATAGACGCAGAAGGAAATGAATTTGTATGGATACCATGCACAAAAGATGCTTATGTTGGAGCTACATTTGAAAGTAATTCTGAAAGTGATTCTGAAAGCAATTCTGATTGGTCAAAATATCAAAATGATTATATAGGTAAAACATGGATTGATGGTGAAGAAAAAGTTGGAGATAAAACAGTTAAAGAAATAAAGAGTAAAAGCATAGAAGACAATGGCGGTTTTTATGTAGCAAGATACGAAGCAGGAATTCCAGAAAATGCACCATTCTATGCAAGTAAAGATGGGGATACATATCAATTAAATAATGGAAAAAATACAGTAGAAAATGGTACAGTAAAATATAAGCCTGTAAGTAAAAAAGGATATCCAGCATGGAACTTTATAAATCAAACAAATGCAAAAATAGTATCAGAAAATATGTATAAAAATAACACAACAGTAAACAGTTATTTAATAGATTCACACGCATGGAATTATATATGTAAAAACATATTAGAATCTAAAGATAAAGGAAAAATGAATATAACAAATTCAAGTACTTGGGGAAACTATTATGATAATGAAACAACAAAATATGAAAATTTAGAAGTACTATATGCTGTACCTGAATATAATAATGGATGGACAAAATTAGCAGATGGAGAAGTATCTGGAGCTAATTCAAAATATCATAAAGGACTAATACCAGAAGGAACAGCACCAAGGAATAAAGGAAATAAATACTTAGAATTATCAACAGGAGCAAGTGAAGATTTTAAGAGATATAACATATATGATATGGCAGGAAATATGTGGGAATGGACAACAGAAACTGGACATAAAGCTGATAATATAAGCACAAAATATGCCACTCGCCGTGGCGGTGGCTTCGTCAGCAATGGTTCGAACGTTCCAGTTGTTTACGCGGACGGTTTCAATGACGTAGTCAACTGCGACGTCGGCATTGGTTTTCGTGTTATTCTTTATGCAAAGTAGCTGATACTAAAATAGAAAAGCATGCAGAGTATAAATACAAGAGTGGACATTAGTTTTAAATGGCTAGTGTCTATTTTTATTGTTAAATTGTAGTTTGTTTTTTTATTTGGAGAATTCAGGACAGTCCCAAAAATCCCCAAATTTGGTGATTTTGTAGGGACAGTCCCTAGAATTCCCCTAACACAAACTACAATTTTTATAATCAAAAAATCACACAATTCTAAATATTGCCAAATGGCTTTATTTATGGTATATTATTAATAGTTTAATAAAAAATTAAAAAAGGGGATAGTATGTATTTAATTGTAGGACTTGGAAACCCAGAAGAAAAATATTCAAACACTAGACACAATATGGGATTTGATGTAATTAATGAATTAGCTAAAGAAACTAATATAAAAGTGTCAAAGTCTAAGTTTGATGCTTTTTATGGTGTAGGAGAAATTAAAGAACAAAAAGTAATCTTAGTTAAACCACAAACATATATGAATTTAAGTGGAGAAAGTATTATAAAATTTAAGAAGTTTTATAAAATTTCTAATAAAAATATAATTGTTACTTATGATGATATAGACTTAAGTATAGGAGATATAAGATTAAAAGCAAAAGGTGGAGCAGGAACACATAATGGAATGAAATCTGTAGTAGAAAATTTAAATACAGAAGATTTTATAAGAGTACGAGTAGGAATAGGAACTCCAAAATATAAAGAAGATATGATTAATTATGTATTAGAACAAATTCCAAAAAGAGAAAGAGTAATTTTGGATGAGAGTATAAAAAAAGCCAAGGATAGCATACTGGAAATTCTAGAAAATGGAATTGATATAGCAATGAATAAATTTAATTAAAGGAGACTTAAATGTTAGAGATTATAATAAATAAGGAAATAGACAAAAAAAGTATTATGCTGGTAGAGAATGGAATATTAGTTGAAAAACATGAAGAACATCATAATAGACAAAGATTGGAAGGAAACATATATTGTGGAAAAGTACAAAATGTATTATCTGGTATGCAATCAGCTTTTATAGATATTGGAGACAAAAGGAATACATTTATAAGATTAAAAGATATATTACCAAAACAAAATGAGGCAATAGACGATAATAAAGAAAATAACATTTCAAATTATGATATAAACTCTTTAATAAAACAAGATATGAAAATATTAGTACAAGTTAAAAGAGATGGAACAGAAAAAAAGGGAGCAAGAGTTTCAACACATATAAACCTTCCAGGAAGATTCATAGTATTTATGCCAAATAGTGACTTTATAACAATTTCACAAAAAATAGAAGACGAAAAAGAGAAAATAAGATTAACTGAAATAGTAAAAAAAGCATTACCAGATAAAACAGGTGCAATAATTAGAACTTCTGCTATAAATATTGATGAAGAAAGTATAAAAACAGATCTAGAAGAATTAATAAAAAAATGGAAGAATATAAAAAAACAATATGATGAGCATAAATTAAATGGACCAAAACTTGTATATGATAATAAAGCATTACTTAGAAGAACATTAATAGACGTAGTAGATAGAAATTTAAACAGAGTTATAGTTAATGATGTAAGAACATATAAAGATGTAAATGAAATATTAAAATCTATGAACATGGCAGATAAAATTAAATTAGAATTAAAAGAAAATGAAGATTTATTAGATATGTATTCATTAAAAGAACAATTAGAAAAATTGGATAATAGAAAAATATGGCTTAAATGTGGTGGCTTTATAACAATAGATAGAACGGAAGCTCTTACTGCTATAGATGTAAATACTGGTAAATATACAGGAAGTAAAAGTTTGGAAGATACTGTACTTAAAGTAAATAAGGAGGCAACTATAGAAATTGCAAAACAACTAAGATTAAGGGATATAGGTGGAATAATAATTATAGATTATATAGATATGCATGAAGATAATAATAAAGAAAAAGTAATAGAATTATTAACACAAGAACTAAAAAAAGACAGAACAAAAGCACAAATATTAGGATTTACTAAGTTAAATTTATTAGAAATGACAAGAAAAAATATGTGTAATAATGAAGATTTTTAAAAGAGGTACAAAATATGAAAGTAGGATTCGTATCATTAGGATGTTCTAAGAATTTAATTGATACAGAAATGACAATAGGTTTATTTAGAAAGAATAATTTTGAAATAGTAAATGATGTAGAAAAAGCGGAAATTATAATAGTAAACACATGTGGATTTATAGAATCTGCTAAAGAAGAAGCTATAAATACTATTTTGGAAATGGCGGAGTATAAGGAAAGTGGCAAGTGTAAATACTTAATAGCAATGGGGTGCTTAGTTCAAAGATATAAAAAAGAGTTAGAGAAGACTATTCCAGAAGTAGACTTATTTATATCAATAGACGAATACAAAGAATTATGGAAAAAAATTGATAATTTAATAAATGATAATCAAAATAAAAGTATATGTTGTGATTTAGAATATATGGATAGAGTTATAAGTACTGGAGACAAAACAGCATATTTAAAAATTGCAGAAGGATGCAGTAATAGATGTACATATTGTGCTATACCAAATATAAGAGGTCCATATGTAAGTAGACCAATGGAAGATATTTTGGAAGAAGCAAAAAGATTAAGTAATATGGGCATAGAAGAGCTGATTGTAATTGCTCAAGATACAACTAGGTATGGAGAAGACTTATATGGAAAGTCAAAACTTAGTGAATTATTGAAGGAACTATGCAGAATAGATGGATTTAAGTGGATTAGATTTTTATATGCATATCCAGAATGTATTACAGATGAATTAATTGAAACAGTAAAACAAAACGATAAAATATGTAATTATTTTGATATACCAATTCAACACATATCAAATCAAGTGCTAAAAAGAATGAATAGAAGAAGCACAGGAAAGCAAATAGAAGATTTAATAATAAAAATAAAAAGTAAAATACCAGATGTAGTATTAAGAACATCCTTAATAGTTGGGTTCCCAGGAGAGACACAAGAAGATTTTAATAAATTATACGATTTTGTAAGTAAAGGATATTTTGATAAATTAGGAGTATTTATGTACTCAAAAGAAGATGGAACACCTGCATCTAGATTAAAAGAACAGGTGCATCACAATACAAAAAAGAAAAGATACAATCAAATAATGAGCATAGCAAAGGAAATATCAAATAATAAACTTAAGTCTTATATTGGCAATACATATGACGTATTAATAGAAAATGTAACATTTGACAATAAATTTTATATTGGCAGAACTTATATGGATATACCAGAAACAGACGGAACAGTTATAATAAAAAACACAAAAGATAACTTGCTTCGGTAAATTTGTAAAATGCGATATAATAGATGTAAAAAATTATGATTTAATTGGAAAGATATAATTGTAAACTATATAATATATAAAATGCCTATATACTCTTGTTAATAGGCATATTTATATATATAATTAAATAAATAATAAATATTGTGATAGGAGATAGGATAATGGGATTAGAAGTAAACAATTTAAAGAAAAATTTTGGCCTTAAACTTGCAGTAGATAATCTTTCGTTTGCAATTGATAAACCAGGGGCATTTGGACTACTTGGAACAAATGGAGCTGGCAAAACAACAACTATTAGAATGATACTTGGTATTATAAAAAAAGATACAGGAACAATAACGTGGAATGGAAAAGAAGTTTCGAGAAAAAATGTTAATTTTGGATATTTACCTGAAGAAAGAGGAATATATCCCAAAACAAAAATATATAATCAGCTTATGTATTTTGCAAAACTAAAAGGAATGAAAAAGCAAGATGCAGATAAATCTATTAAATATTGGCTAAAAAGATTAGAACTAGAAGAATACACATATCAAACAGCAGAAAAGCTATCTAAAGGAAATCAGCAAAAAGTACAATTTATAACAGCAATTATGCATAATCCAGAATTAGTAGTATTAGATGAACCATTTAGTGGATTAGACCCAATTAACACTGAGATGTTAAAAGAAGTAATAATAGAACTAATAGATAGTGGAAAATACATAATAATGTCTAGCCATCAAATGAATTCAATAGAAGAATTTTGTACAGATTTAGTAATATTAAATAAAGGAAAAACAGTTCTTCAAGGTAATTTGAATGAAATAAAAAACAGTTATAAATCAAATAAAATGGAGATACAAGCATTAGAAAACATAGATAAATTAATTGAAAGTTTAGGATTAAAAATAATATTTTCTAAAGAAAATAATTATGAAATATCAATAAAAAATGAAGAAGAAGGATATAAATTATATAATTTGCTTGCAGAAAACAATATAAAAATAAATAAATTTGAACTAAAAAAACCAAGTCTACATGACATATTTATAGAGAAAGTAGGTGCAAGTAAATGAAAGATTTAATAACAGTAGCTGGATTTACTATAAAAGATATGTTGCAAAGAAAATCCTTTATAATATCTTTGATAATAATATTAATTTTAATAATAGTAGGATTTAATATACCAAACATTATTAGCAAAATAAAAGGAGACAATAACTGGGATAGCAAAATATTATTAGTCGATAGTGAAAATATATTTGAAAACAATTTGCAGACTTTAAATTCTGAAGACTCTTCATATAATTTTATTATAGAAGAAAAAAATATAGATGAACAAGAAATAAAAAATCAAATAAATAGTGGAGAAATTGACGCGTGTTTAGTATTTAACAAAAATGATAATGAAATATTAGTAAATTATTATGTTGAAAGTGTGGTTTCTTTTGGAGAGATACCAGAAGAAGTATTGAATACATTTTCAAGTATTTATAAAAACATACAAATATCAAAAATGGGATTAACACAAAATCAATTGCTAGCACTAAACACACAATTTAATGTAAGCACTATAGAAACAGATGAAAATGCGGCAAGTGGTAATCAATTTATAATAATGTTATTATCTATAGTATTATTCTATGCTATATACTTTTGTGCTTATCAGGTTTCGAGCTCAATAACAACAGAAAAAACATCAAAAATAATGGAAACACTAATAACATCTACTAATCCTAGAACAATAGTATTAGGAAAAACAATTGGGATAGGAATAGTAGGCCTACTGCAAATAATATCTATTTTGGTAGTAGGAGTTATATCTGCAGTATCATTCTTACCAGAAGGAACATTAGATGGAATTTTAGATATGACTAATATAACACCAATGCTTGCAGTAATAATAATAATTTACTTTATATTTGGATATTTCTTCTATGCACTTCTATATGCATTAACAGGTTCTACGGTTAGTAAACCAGAAGATATAAATTCTGCAAATGGACCAATAGCAATTATAGCAGTAGCAGGATTTTATTTAGCATATTTTTCAATGATGAATCCAAGTAGCAATGTAAATGTAATAGCATCAATACTTCCAATATCGTCGCCATTTAGTATGCCATTTAGAGTAATGATGGGAACAGCAACAACTAATGAGTTACTATGGTCTATAGCAATATTAGTAGTAAGTATAATAATAGTTGCAAAGATATCAATAAAAATATACTCATCAGCAATACTAAATTATGGAACAAAATTAAGTTTGAAAGATATGATTGAAATATACAAAAATAAAAATTAATATCTAAAACCAACGGAGGAACAAAATGAGTTTTAAATTTGAAAGAAAAATAAATTATTATGAAACAGATAAAATGGGAGTAGTACATCATTCTAATTATATAAGATTTTTAGAAGAAGCAAGGTGTCTTTGGCTTGAGAAAATTGGAATGCCATTTAATGTATTAGAAGAAAACGGAATTACAATACCGGTATTAGGAGTCAATTGCGAGTACAAATATCATGTAACATTTGGAGATACAATAGTAATAAAACCATATACAAAAGAATACACAGGTGTAAGAATGACAGTTGGATACGAAGTAATAGACAAAAAAACAGAAAAAACAGTTTTAATAGGAGAAACAAAACATTGCTTTACCAACAAAGAATTAAAACCAATCAATCTTAAGAAAGTAGCACCAGAATTTAGTAATAAATTCCAGTCATTATTAGATGAATATCTTAGTAACAATGAAATTTGCAAAAGCAATTGACATTTTGAATAGGTTCAAGTATAATAATTATATAAAGATGAGATACCACAGATATGTGGCGTATCGTTAAAATGTGTTTAAATAATTAAGAATACATCTCTAACGACCAGCAGAGATGTATTTTTTTTCGTTATCTAGTTTTCTTATCGTAACAATTAATGTTACAAATAAGCTAACTGTGACAACGGTTACTATTGCAAGTTCAGTTAAAAGTATGTATATATAAAGTAAATAGACTTGTTCCAATAACATACGCATCGCCTCCTCTCTTATGTAGGATAAACGATAGCGCCACACTCTGCTTATCTCATCTTCATCGCATATTATATAAAAGTTTTTAGAAAAAGTCAACCAAATGTTCGCAAAAAATGTAAATTTATTCCAAAATCCGTGTTGTGGACGCATGATTACGCCTAAATGTACATTTGGGAAGTAAAAGATGTGAATGCATATTGGGGGAGTAAAAGATGTACAAAAAAATATTTATATAGAAAGGTAAAATTTAAAATGAATATAAATATAAGAAATATAGAAGAAAAAGATATTGAAGCAGTTGTAAATATACAAATTGATGGATGGCAGACTGCATATAAAGGTATAATTGATGATACGTACTTAAAATCAATGAATGCTAAGGAAAGAATAAATGAGAGAAAAAAAGACTATAAATTAGGTTCATTTATAGTTGCAGAATTAGATAACAAAATTGTTGGATTTTGCAGATATGATGATAAATTAATTTCAGGAAATATAGAAGGATATGATTGCGAATTAAAAGCACTGTATGTAAAATCTAATTTAAAAAGACAGTCAATAGGAAAATCACTTTTTAATTATGCAAAAAATGATTTAAAAAGTAGAAAAAAAACAAAAATGATATTATGGTGTTTAAAAGAAAATTATCCAGCAAGAGCATTTTATGAAAAAATGGGTGGAAAATTAATACAAGAAAAAGGAATTAAATTTGGGAACAAAACATATCAAGAAGTTGCTTTTGGATATAATATATAAGTGCACATGGTAGTAACAATATGGTAGTTTTTAAAAAACGTTGATAAATATAGGCATATGCAAAGTGTTAATATAAAAATTAGTGTGTATTTTAGAGTATAAAGTTGTCCTTATGCAATTAATATGAGTATTTTTGAAATAATATTATGTTTTATATGAAAAAACTTAACAAAAATCAAAAGCTTTTTCATAATTTTGAAAAAACTTGACTATAATAATAAAAAAGAGTATAATGAAATTAGTTGGAGGAATTTTTATGGAGAGAATAAAAAGAGAAGACTATTTATCTATATTAAGAAATTTCAAAGATAAGCAGATTATAAAAGTAATAACAGGAATTAGAAGATGTGGTAAATCTACTTTATTAGAATTATTTCAAGACTATTTAAAAGA
>CANQWF010000056.1 GCA_947627485.1 uncultured Clostridia bacterium | reverse complement strand
GAAAATCCAAGTAAAAAAGTATTATTTGAATTAATAGATAAAATAGAATTAGATGAGTTTAAAAACATATACATATACTTTAATTTTTCAGAATTAAACATTGTAAAAGAAGGGGTAAGTAATATGAATTTCACCCAAAGTGCATAGTTAAAATTATATTGGTAACATTAGCAATGCCTCACATCTAGCATGGGTATATGATATTTATTACAAAACTGGAATTAAGGTATCTTTTCCTATTATAGCAGATAGAAATGGAGAAATAGCAAGAAAGTATGGAATGATAGCAAGTGATATAAGTAATACAGAAACAGTAAGAAATGTATTTGTTATTGATGATAAAGGTATAATAAGAACAATTCTAATTTATCCATTGAATATTGGAAGATTCATTCCAGAAATAATAAGAATTGTTGAAGCTCTGCAAATGTCAGAATGCACAGAAGGCTCAACTCCAGCAAATTGGATACCAAATCAGCCAGTAATTATTCCTGCTCCAAAAACCTTTGAAAGTTTATTAAAGAGAAATGAAGAAATTGAGAAGAATAGAAATGGAATGAGTTGGTATTTAAGTTTTAAAGAACCAGCTAAAGAATGTATTGATAATAATGAAAAGAAGAAATTAGAATAATAAAATATTGCAAAATATTTAAATAAAAAATATAATAAAATAGAAAATATATGTAAAACAATATATGCATGCAACTACTTCAAGCATTAATACAGCTATATCGTATGATGAAAGAGATTAATTTGAAAGGAGATATATAATGAAATTATTAATAGTAAGACATGGTAAAACAGATTGGAACAAGGAAAAAAGGGCAGCAGGTTTAACGGATATAAAATTAAATAAAGAAGGGGAAGAACAAGCTGAAGTATTACGAGATAAATTAAAAGATACACATATAGATGTTATAATATCATCTCCTTTAATTCGTGCTGTTAGAACAGCTGAAATAATTAATGAAAATCATAATTTAGATATATTAATTGATGAAGACTTGATTGAAAGAAATTTAGGCATTTATGAAGGACAACCCAATGAACAAGAAATATTTAACGAAATAAGATATTATACAAAGAATGTACCAGTGGAAAAAGGAGAAGATTGCAAAACATATACTAAAAGAGTTTTCAATTTTTTAGATAAAGTAATAGATGAATATAAAGATAAAGCAGATACAGTTCTTATAGTATCTCACGGATTCTTTTTAAGAAGTGCTAATTGGTATTTTAATGGATTACCTACTGAGCCAGAGGAAGTAATTAGAATAAAAAATTGTCAGATAGATGAGTATAATGTATAGTTAAAAATTAATTAAAAATTTAACTGAATTTAAAATAGTTTATTAATATTTTAAATTAATTTGTAGATAATATTAATAGAATATTTTATAGGAGGTTAAAAATGGAAAAGAAACAATTAATTAATTGCACAGTAGGAAGTTGCGCATTTAATAACGAAAAAACACAAAAATGTGAACTAGAAGATATTATTGTAAGACCATGCACAAATTGCAATAATGGTAATCCAGAAGATGAATCAATGTGTGGAAGTTACAGATGTAGCTATGAAGACAACAACCAAGAATAATCATAATTAATTAGATAAAATCCCAATAATTTTGTTGGGATTTTATTTAATTAATTATTGACAAGTTTTAATTTAAGAAATAGAATAGATTTATGAAATTTAAGGAGGTAATAATATGCCATTAGTAACAACAAAAGAAATGTTTAAAAAATCTATGAAAGAAGGATTTGCAATAGGAGCTTTTAATATAAATAATATGGAAATAATACAAGGAATAGTAGATGCTGCTCAAAGGCAAAATTCACCAGTTATACTTCAAGCATCAAGTGGAGCAATTAAATATGCGAGAATAAAATATCTTATGAAAATGATTGAAGCAGCGGTAGAAGAAACAAGTATTCCAATAGCAATACATTTAGACCATGGGCCTGATTTTGAAACATGTAAAATGTGTATTGATAACGGTTTTACATCAGTTATGATAGATGGTTCAAAATACAGTTTTGAAGAAAATGTAGAATTAACAAAAAAAGTAGTAGAATATGCACATGAAAAAGGAGTAGTGGTAGAAGCAGAATTAGGACAACTTGCAGGAATTGAAGATGATGTTAATGTCTCTGAAGATGATGCAAAATATACAGATCCAGAGCAAGCAAAAGAATTTGTAGAAAGAACAGGATGCGATTCTTTAGCAATTGCAATAGGTACAAGTCATGGCGCATATAAATTTAAAGGAGAGGCAAAACTAAGATTTGATATTTTAAAAGAAGTAAAAGAGAAAATACCAAACACTCCTATAGTATTACACGGAGCATCAACAGTAATACCAGAATTAGTAGAAACATGTAATAAATTTGGTGGACAAATTCCGGGAGCAAAAGGAGTTCCAGATGAAATTTTGCATACAGCAAGTATTTCAGGAGTTTCGAAAATAAATGTAGACACAGACTTAAGATTAGCATTTACATCAGAAATAAGAAAAACATTTATAGAAGAGCCTTCGGTATTTGATCCTAGAAAATATTTAACACCTGCAAGAGCAAAAATAACAGAAATAGTAGAACATAAAATAAAAGATGTGTTTGGTTCTTCAAATAAAGCATAAATAAAGCAAAATAAAAGACTTAACTCTTTTGCACATAATACATGTGTTAATAAGAGTTAAGTCTAAATTTTAAATTTAACCTTTTTCATATCTTCTTATTTTCATTTCTGCATCTTTTTTAGCAATGTCACGTCTTTTATCGTATAATTTTTTACCTTTACCAATACCCAATTCAATTTTTACTAAATTTCCTTTAAAGTACATTGTTAATGGAACAAGAGTGTATCCTTTTTGTTTTATTAAACCCACTAATTTATTAATTTCTCTTTTATTTACTAACAATTTTCTATCTCTTAACGGATCTTTATTATATATATTTCCAAATTCGTAAGGGCTTATATGTAAATTATATATAAATAATTCTCCATTTTTTATAGCAGCATAACTATCTTTTAAGTTAGCTTTTCCATTTCTTATTGATTTAATTTCTGTTCCTGTTAGAACTATACCTGTTTCAATTGTATCTATAATCGTATAATTGTGTTTTGCTGTTGGATTTTTAGATATTATTTTAGACATATCAAATACATCCTTCCTATGAAAATATATAAAATTATATCATAATAAAAAAAAAAGTGAAACTAAATTTCACTTTTTTCTTGAATAAGAAAAATCAAAGATTTTTCTATACAACAAAAATGCTATAATCGCTATCGCCTTTGAGATTTGCTCCTTATAGTCGCAAACTCAAATCGGCGAGAACAAAGGGCGACTACGTCGCTTTGTTCAATGTATTTTGATATGATTAATGTTTATTATTTTGAGATGCATAATACCATACTAATCCAACTATAACAACTGCAGCTATTGCAACAGCAATCCAAACCCATATTGATGCATTTGTATTATTATCAGATGTTGCTGAATCTTCTGAAGCACTTCCTGTTGCTGTATAGGCATTATCATCAATATTATCTCCTGCATCCTCAATATCATTTGCACCATCCATTATTGCATTTCCAATATCTTCTGCGCCATTTTCAATTACATTTTCTGCTTCTCCAACACCATTCCTTGCATCTTCTGCAAGATTTTGTGCTCCATCTACAACAGCATTAGTAGCACCATTTACGGCATTTTTAATATCATTGCCAGCGTCAGTTGCAAAACACATAGTACTAATAGATAAAATAAACAAAGCTAATATGAATAATAATATAGATTTTCTTTTCATATTTTAATTACCTCCTAAATTTATGCTTTAAAAGCTACTTATATTATGAACAATTTTAAAAAAAATATTCACAAGAAAAGTTGCTTTGCTACACTTTTCTTCTCGCCAGATCCAAAGTTTGCGAATAAAATGTACAAATCTCAAAAGCTAATTACGATTATAGCATTTTTATTCAAGGAACAAAGCGACGTAGTCGCCCTTTGTTCTTGCCGATTTGAGTTTGTGACTATAAGGAGCAAATCTCAAAGGCGATAGCGATTATAGCATTTTTTGTTGTATAGAAAAATCTTTGATTTTTCCTATACAACAAAAAACAACTTTTGTATAAAAATACAAAAGTTGTTAATAGTTTATTTTATTTAAATCTTATTAAAATAGCACCTGCCAATAAAATTAATAATATACCAATAACTATAATTATAATTGACAAAACATTTTCTACTGTTAAAAAATCTTCATCTTCTGTAGTAGTGGATACTACTCGTGGATTATTCAAATTTTGTTCATTACTTGTATTTGTATCAGTAGAATTTGTATCAGTATTATCAATAGATTCATTAGATAATGTAACAATTTCGTTTTCGTTTACATCAACATCATTAGTACTATTATTAGTTTGTAGATTCATATCTATATTAGAAGCATTAATAGATGTAATAGAAAATAAAAAAATCAAAAATAGTAATATAAAAATTTTAAATAAATTTTTCATTATAATCTCCTTATCATGTTGTTTATTAATAATATTATAATACACAAAAAAATATAAATTGTCTATAGATAAAATAAAAATAATAAATATTAAATAATCAAAATAATATTTACAAATATTTTTTTATAGTATAAAATTTAAACAAATAAATTTTAAATTAAGATTCACAAAAAGGGGGACTACAACAATGAAGTTTTCAAAATCAATTAAATTTGTAATAAGTTTTATAGCAATAATATTAATAATTAGTATAACAAATGTTATATACGCAAATGATGCAGAAATAAATACTGCATACAATGAATTAGAAAAATATTTGTCAGATTCATCAAGTATAAGTTCGTCAGAAATGTTTGAAATGTATACTGAATTATCAGAAAAATATTCAAATCAAGATATAGCAAAAATGATACAAGACAATAAAGAAGAGATAATAAATAAGTCTGGAATTGATAATCAAACTCTAAATAAAGGTACAGATATTCTACGTTCGTTAGATACAGAAGAAACTAAAAAAATATTGAATGAAGATTTAAATGTAGAAGAAATAAAAGAAAAATTAGACAATGGATATACTCTTACAGAGATAGTTGATGATATACAAGAGCAAATGCCTACATCACAAAAAGTTTCAATTGGAATTAGATTATTACTTGCTAGTGGTATTGTAAAAACTATACTAATAGTTTTAGTAATATTAGTCTTATATACTATAATAATCAGATGGCTTTTATTTAAAAAGGCTGGGAAACATGGTTGGGCAATACTTATTCCAATCTACAATGAAATTACTTACCTAAAAGTATCGGGAGTTAGCCCTTGGTGGATGTTAGTTTTATTAATTCCTGTTATAGGATTGATATTTTATTTAATAGTAAAGTTTATATCAAGATTTACATTATCAGTTTCATTTGATAAAGGATTTTTGTTTGGAATAGGTTTATTTATTTTTGGTGTATTATTTGAAACTATACTAGTAGCGAATAAAAATATTGAATACGTTGGATATTAAGAACAGGAGTGGAGCATGCGGTAAACACTGCATGCTCCATTGATTGGTTTATTATTTTTAAATAATTAAATCCGAAATTTCCTCCTTTTTTCTTATTAAAGTTATGTTTGATGATCCATCAACCATAACTTCAGCAGGTCGTGGCCTACCAGTATAATTGGAGCTCATGGAATAACCATAAGCACCACAGTTGTAGACTACAACTATGTCACCAACTTCAGGCAATTCAACAATACGTTTTTTGCCAAGAACATCACCACTTTCACATACATTACCACAAATATTAGCATATATTCTTGATGTTGTTTTTTTTGGTTTTTTATGCAATACAACTCTAGCCATCGCATTCATTCCGATATCTGTTCCAATATAATACGTTCCATATTCCTGCTTAACAGCTGTAACTGTTCCAATAACTATTCCAGACTCACATGGAATATACCTTCCAGGCTCAAATTTAAATTCATCTACTGAAGGATAAGATTTAATAAAATCCTTTAGTATAGGAATAAGTTTATTGGAAAGAGCAAATAAATCTAAAGGTTTTTCCGTATTTGGATTATAAGGAACGCCAAAACCGCCACCTAAATCGACGATTTTTATATCTTTAAAGTTGTTCTTAACAATATCAAGGCCAGTTTTTACGCCTTCAATATAATCATCAATTTTGTCATTTAAGAATAAGCTTCCTAAATGTTGATGTGTTCCAACAATACGAAGATGGTATTTATTGGCCGTCTCAATAAGTTCAGGTAAATTTGCTTCAGATATACCAAATTTAGTATCTTTACCTGACGTTTCAACTTTCTTGGAATGCCCAACTCCTGCTGTGCCAGGGTTAATTCTTACCATTATATCTGTATTAGGTAAGTTCTTTCCCCAAGTATCAACCTGGGAGATAGAATCAAGGCAAACAAGAACACCCTTATCATGAACAAATTTCATTTCTTCTGCAGAGATATTATTGCATACATACAATATTCTATCCGAAGAAAATCCAGCATCTCCATCAAGAAGAAGTTCAACTGGTGACATAGCATCAGCACTTAAACCGGATTGTTCAACGATTTGCAGAATAGTAGGATTACTATTAGCTTTGGTAGAATAATGCATAGATACTTTTTAGATAATTCTTTTTCAAGAATATCTTGAAAATTCTTCATATCATTGCAGCGTTTTTCTAAGATTTTTTTATCATATACGTAACAAGGACTCCCATAATTTTTTAAGATTCTTGTTAAGATGTCTGTGTCGTATAGATAAGATGAGCATTCATAATTTTTTAATGACATAAGCTGTGTTTCCTCCTTAATTATTTAAATATTTTGTTTTTGTTGCTTAAAAACCAAACCTCCTTTTTCATTATTTACAAATAACGTATTAAATAAAAGCAACTATTTGTATTATAGCACATTTTACATAAAATGTAAAATATATGTTGTATTACTTGTTTTTAGATCTAAAAAATGATATAAATATATTAAAAAAATAAAAAGAGTGGAGATAATATGAGTAAAACAAATAATATAATAAATTTTTATATTTTAGCCAATAAATTAAAAGAAAAAATAAGAACAGGCTGGATTGAGGTAAAAATTAATAAAAATAGATTAGAGAGTGTAGCAGAACATATTTATGGCACACTTATTTTAGCAATTGCAATTGATAGCGAATATGATATTGATTTGAATATGGAAAAAATTTTGAAAATGTTAACACTTCATGAGTTAGAAGAAATATTAATGCCTGATTATACAGTTAGATCAAATATTACAATAGAGCAAAAATTAGATAAAGGAAGGGAATCTGTTAAGAAGGTAATAAATGGATTATTAAAAGAACAAGAAATAGAAGATTTATTAAATGAATTTAATGAGAAAAAAACGAAAGAAGCAGTTTTTTGTTATCATATTGATAAATTAGAGTGTGATTTTCAGGCAAAACTTTATGATTTAGAAGGCGTTTTTGATAAGGAGGAAGCAAAAAAAGATTTAGAGTATTATGGAGAAAGAAGTAAAGAGATAGAAAAATTAGCTAAAACAGCTAGTGATTATTGGATAGAATACGATAGAATAAGATATGCAGATGATAAAGTATTTCAAGATTTGTTAAATGAGATAAAAAGTTTAAATTAATTTTAATAAATTTATTTAAGCGTAAGTTGACATTTTATGTAAAATTATATATAATTATTTACATGCACAATGTAGTAAGATTGGTTAAGGTCAGTAATCAATCAAAATCTATAAAAAATTTTATGGAGGTATAAATTATGCGGAGAAAAACTAAAAACAGATTAATGGAACTGTTTCATGAAGATGATTTTGATAAATGGAAGATTTTATTAAAAAATAATTCATTTATCAAAAAAGAATTTCTAGAAAAAATGATACAGTTTAATGTTTGGCAGATGAAACAAATTCGCTTGGGATTTGAAGAAGGACTTACAATGGAGCAAGTCAAAGTATATGCAAAACCTGAGTTTGAGAGCGGGCAGATGAAACAAATTCGCTTGGGATTTGAAGAAGGACTTACAATGGAGCAAGTCAAAGTATATGCAAAACTTGAGTTTAATGCTTATCAGATGAATCAAATCCGCTTTGGATTTCTTTTTGAGCTTACTATGGAGCAAGTATTAGTATATGCAAAACCTGAGTTTAATTCAGAGCAGATGGAAGAAATCCGCTTAGGATTTCATTCGAAGTTTACAATGAAGCAAGTAAAAGTATATGCAAAACTTGAGTTTAATGATAAGCAGATGGAAGAAATCCGCTTAGGATTTAAAAATGGACTTATTATTGAGCAAGTAAAAGTATATGCAAAATCTGAGTTTAATGATAAGCAGATGGAAGAAATCCGCTTAGGATTTGAAATGAGATTTACTATGGAAGAAGTAAAATTATATGCAAAACCTGAGTTTAATGCTGAACAGATGGAACAGATATACTTGGGATTTACAAGTCATCTTACAATTGAACAAGTAAAATTATATGTGTAAATGTTAAAATAAAACTGATAGAAAAATTCAAAATAAAATTGATAGAATTCTATCAGTTTTTTTGATGAAAAATTTAGTATAATTAATATATCTTTTCTTAAAAATAAAAGAAATAAAAATGGAAGGAGTTGGTAATTTATGAGAAAAGATATATTAAATTCAATAATTCAAATGGAGGAGGTGAAAAATTTGATTAATAAATCTGAAATTGCCAGAAGATTTAATTGT
>CANQWF010000055.1 GCA_947627485.1 uncultured Clostridia bacterium | reverse complement strand
AGTAGTCTGATTTTTTATTCTAATCGCTACTGTTATTAATCATGTTCTTTTTTAACTTTTTATTTTTCACACTATCAACTCCTTGTAATTATATATAGCAACATTATATCAAACATTTGTTTTAAATACAACAGCTATTGAAATTTATTTTTTATATGTTATAATTTATATATCAGTTGATTAATCGAATTATTTTTTAAGATAAATTTGGGAGGAAGATTTTTCGCAAATAAACTCCTTAATCGCTCCAACGACATTTCTGCTCGAACTTTTTTGAACAGAAGATACAAAATCAATCAGAAATTAATCTGGTTGATTTTTTTGAAATTGTTTGCTGGATTCAACCCTTAGTTACGAAAACTAATATAATTATAATAATCTATAAGAGCTTTACTTCAAGTAATACATTTATGTGAGCCATTTATATTTAATTTTTCAGTTACCATAATGGATGGCACATTAAGTATATCATAAATATATCTATTTGTTAATGAATCTTTCAGAATTTTACATACCTTCATTGTAAAAAGTAACTTGCTATGATATTATAAATAGAAGAGGAGGTTATAATGGAATTAAAAGAAACAATAAAAAAGCGAAGAAGTATTAGAAAATTTAAAAACACGGATATTTCTAAAGAAATAATCGAGGATTTAATAGAATGTGCAAGAATAGCTCCTTCAGCGAAAAACAGACAGAACTGGAAATTTCTTATTGTAAAAGAAAATACAAAAAACGAAATTGCAGACATTATGCTAGAAAAAGAAAAAAAATCAAAAGTTAGTTTAGAAAGAAAAATATATAATGCAAATAGCAGTGTTAAAGCAACAGCAAATATAATGAAAGAAGCACCTATTTTAATACTAGTATTAAAACAATATGAAAATAATTGGACTATTGGTGATTCACTTTCAATTGGTGGAGCTATAGAACATATTTGTTTAAGAGCAACAGATTTAGGATTAGGTTCTCTTTGGATAAGAGATATTGTTTATACTCAAAAAGAAATAGCAGAATTAGTAGGACATAAAGATATGGAATTAATTTCAGCAATTTCTATAGGTTATCCAAATGAAAACCCAAGACAAAGACCTAGAAAAAAACTGAATGAAATCTTGGAATGGCTTTAATATTATACATTATACAAAAAAGTAAAATGAAAGGAAAATGAAAAATGAACATAGAATTAGCTACTGAAAATGATATACCAATTATTTTAGAAATATTGCAACAAAGATGTGATTGGTTTAAACAAAATAAAATAGAGCAATGGGGAGATTGGTATTATACAGAGTTATACGATATGAATTACTTTATAAAGATGATGAAAATCTATAAATTATATGTAGTAAAACAAAATAATGAAGTTGTAGGAACGTTTTTATTGAAAACAGAAGATGAAAATTATTGGAATGATAATAAAAAAGCATATTACATACATCATTTTGTAACTAAACTTGGCTATCCTAATTTAGGAACAGAAATATTAAATTTTATAGAAGATTTAGCAAAGAAAAACGCAGTAGATTATTTAAGACTAGATTGTATGAAAACAAATAAAAAATTAAACGAATACTATAAAAATCATGGATTTGAAAATAAAGGTGAGGGTGAAGAACCATATCCTCACAAACTATGGGAAAGGAAAGTATGATTAATGGAAAAAGAAATATTAGAATTCTATAAACAAACAAGTCCTTTTACAGATTTAGGATTTTATAAAGAATTTGCAAAAAAATTGCCAAATGATATTGATGAGCTATGTTTATTACAAAGAATGCAAATAATTCATCCAGTAGCTTTTAGAGATAAAGAAATTAGAAATAAAAAAGATTGTTTTTGGGGAGATATGACTAAAGTCCCAATTAGTAGATTAGAATACGAAGACGACATTTTTCCAACAGCACAAAGTGTAGTGGCTGAATTACTAAGAAAAAATCCTAATTATACTACAAAAAGAGAAGCAAAAGACAAAATTCATGTTACATGTAGAAGTCAAGCTATATTATTAGCAAGTATATTAAAAGCTAAAGGAATACCTGCTAGAGCTAGAAGTGGGTTTGCAGAATATATACATTATGATGGAATATGTTATGACCATTGGATTACTGAATATTATGATGAAAAGGAAAATAGATGGAGATTAGTAGATGCAGATGAATATTGTCCAGACCATGAAATTGGATTTGACTTGAATGATATTCCTTATGATAAATTTTTATTTGGTGCAAATGCTTATATAGGTGTAAGACAGAACAAATATAGACCTGAAACTATTTTATATTCTTCTGATCCACCAACTCTAGGATTAAAAGCTTCAATAAGAGGATTATTTTATGATTTCCATTCGTTAATGAATGATGAAATTATCTTCTTGCATTTACCAAAATATATACAAGATAAAAATTTCGAATTATCAGAAGAAGAATGTAAAGAATTAGATAATTTAGCTAACTTAATGCTAAATCCTAATGAAAATTTTAACAAACTACAAGAAGTATGGAAAAATATTCCAAAATTTAGAATTATGTCAGGTGCATTAAATTAGTTTATTTAAAAATAGAGCAGAAGTTTATAAACCTGCTCTATTTTTGAATTAGCTACAAATTAGTTCTACTAGTATAATTTCTTAAGTTATTTCTACGATAACTAAAACTAAAAAAATTTAATTCTACTACTTTTAGACCTATAATTTTATATCTGTTAAAGCTGTCTTTAAATATAAATTTTTATAAAGTGTACTTAATTAACTCTTACTGAGTTAGGATTTATGCAAAGCCAAATTCCTATGTTACAAAGTAATTTCTATATGTATGAGTAATATAGAACTACTTTAATCAATTTTGCTAAATATCATCTTATAATGTTTGTAATAGCTAAAGCTATAAAGATTACCAAGGAAGAACAAAATCAAGTTGCATTATAGTTGCTTAATAGTGTTAAGTTAGAAATGAAAATATAAGGCTAAAACTAATAAAAAGCTGACATTAAAGTAATAATCTTCAATGTCAACTTTTTATAGATTAGAAATATCCTTTACACCATCTCAAAATGATATGGATTCCATGATGCCCTTCATCATAATGATATTCCAAAGTTTGTTTGGAAATTGCAATGACTTCTGTTTCTCCTTTCAACTCATCCAAATTTTCAACTAAAGTACCATTTGAATTGTATATATCAAAATAACTAAAAAGATATATGAAGCAACTAATCTGTGGCACATTAATTATATTGTCAAAAACATAAGGCTCATAGCAAAAAACTCTAAAGAAATTGTATTTATAAAGATTCCGTACAATAACAAGAGCTTTACTAAATGGGTTAATCTGATAACAAGCCCTGATATGTTCATAAGCTCCATAAAAGTAATTGTTAATATCAGTATGAAAAATTTCCCCATCTTGAATTATAGTCATGTTGTAAATACAGTTATTCCCTAATTTGCAAAGTTCAGAGAAGTTAAGAGTTTTGACTTTTGCCGAACACTTACAGGCAGGAGAATACTCTCTCATTATGCGACCATAAACATCATCTGGCACTGACATGTCATTTAATAGTGGATGAAGTACGGATAAGAGTTTCTTTCTAATCATATTATTACCTCCTTAAATTTTCTTGGAGGTTTAGAAACCTCCAAGTTACTTGACTTATTGGCTTCTAAATAATAGTATATTTATATCTTACCATATTTTACATAAAACGTCAATTTTTTTTTGAAAATATTAAATTACTTAAAAATGGT
This sequence comes from uncultured Clostridia bacterium, assembly GCA_947627485.1. Taxonomy (GTDB): domain Bacteria; phylum Bacillota; class Clostridia; order TANB77; family CAG-508; genus CAG-452. The sequence goes on along the minus strand of CANQWF010000055.1, from coordinate 5,189 downwards.
ATTTATATTCTTACAATTTATTAGATTTATGATATACTTTAGTAAATTGATTGATATTTGTATCAATCGTGCGGAGCAAAAAGCTGTAGATAAATACAATGTTTTATCAAACGATGTATCTGAATATTGTAAATTAAATGAAAAAAATTGTAGACAAAAAATATAATAAAATATTTATAAATATAAAAATTAGAGTGAGGATATTTTATATGATAAAAAATGTAGTTTTTGATTTAGGACAAGTTTTAATTGAATGGAAACCAAGAAATTTATTAAAAAATTTTACTGATAATGAAGAAGATTTAAATTTACTAGAAATTATTTGTACATCAGATGAATGGGAAAGACTAGATGAAGGAACAATTACAAAAGAAGAGGTATTTGAAAGTGTGTCAAAAAGATTACCTAAAAGATTAAGGAATATATGTAAAGAATTTATTTATCATTATACAGAATATTTAGTTTTAAATGATGATATTTGTGAAATTGCAATAAAGTTAAAAGAAAATGGTTATAATATTTATGTGTTGTCTAATACAGATGAAGCAGATTGTTTTGAACTTCAAAAAAGATACATAGACAAGTATATAGACGGTTACTTAATTTCTGCTCAAGAGAAAATGCTAAAACCTAATAAAGAAATTTATTTAAGATTATTTGAAAAATATAATTTAAAGCCAGAAGAATGTTTTTTTATTGATGATAAGGAAGTAAATATCATAGGAGGACAAAATGTTGGTATGAATGGTCATGTGCTTAATAGAGAAAAATATGGTGTTAAAAAATTATTAAAAGATTTCGAAAAATATGGTATAAGAATATAAAAAGTTTTAGAAATATTCCTTTTTAAAATATATACTATTAATAGAGAAAAAAGATTACTATGAAAAATAATTAATTAAAAATAATATAAGTATAATAAAAATTTGACAATTTTTTAATAAGAATTTTCGAAAGATACTTGCGAAGCAAAAAAAGTTATGTTAGATTAAAGATAATAAATCGAATTATGTAGGAAGAAGATTGAAAAACAAATATGTGATTTTTCACATACCTGTTTCGAAATCGCTCCAACGACATTTCTGTTCGAACTTTTTTAAACAGAAGATACAAAATCAATCAGAAATTAATCTGGTTGATTTTTTATTTATCGAAAAAATCTTCCATATCTAATGAATTTTGCTCAAATTGTTGAAATTTACATAAAAATATGATACGCTATTGTTTGTTAAAGTATGGTTAATAAACCTTTTAGCATTTTTTTAAAGAATATATAGTCAGGAGTATATGCTTTAAAGAAAAATTTTTTCTCATATTAGAGGAAGGAGCGATGATATGGAAATTATCAAGCTATTAGCAGTAACTGGTTATTATCAACAGGGCAACAACTTCAACTTTATCGAAGAGAAATCTTGGAGAGGTACAGCATTATTGCGGAAAGATTTAACTTTTGAAGGTATTGTCGTTGACAATTCTGCCACGAGTAATTTCGACAGCTTAATTTCTGGAACCTTAGTAGAGTACAGCGGAACTTCTCTCATCAAATTCTTTAACCATGGTCTTTGTCCGTACAGTTTCTTTGGAATGTCTACTGGCAAAGAGCTTATTGGTAGCTGGGCTGTTTATGATTATGTTCATTTGCTTATCCGTAATGCTGGAAGATCTAAAATCATTTTTACAGAGATTCCTATGGATGAATCTACAGTAGTAGATATTACTTCTAGGATTGAAGCATTCAAAGAGGAAATGGACTCATCCTCAAAGAGGTTATATAATTCTCTTATTGAGAACATGGACCATACCGTTGAAGACTTCATTCATAACATGGAAGCAAACAAGGACAGCATTGAAAGAGAGATTGGCAGTACTCTTAAGAAACTGGAATTCTGAGTAAATCCATAAGTCCTGACATCATAAGAAGCTGAGTTTAACGACCCAGCTTCTTATGATATAAAATTACAAGTAATGATGATAATTTTTTATTAAAAATCTTGAAATATTTTTAATAAATTTTCCCGAAAAAAATTGGCACTATCTTATATTATGTTAAATTTGCTTTTTACTTTTAAATATGCTAAAATATAATTAATCTATTGTACTTTACACAGCAAAGTACAGAGAAAATTTATCATTTTTTCTGGAGGTGCTGTGTAAAACCTCCAGATAATAATTTTAGGAGGTAAACAATATGTTAAGCTTAGTAATGATTTTATGTGCAATTGTATGGGTGGTTTTAATGTTGAAGATGCATAAAGGTAAGGCATTTAAAGCTATGATAATTATCACTGTGTTATTTTTTGTAATAGCATCATTTATGGTCACTATATGGTGTGCAATGTGTACAGCGGTTAATAAAATCGATACTAGTTATTACCAACAGCAGGTTGCCACTTTAAAAGAATCAAACAAACAAATTGAGAGTTGGATAACAATAATAGAAGGTAAATTATCCGACAATCCCGAGTTATTAAGTCATGTAGAAGAATATCTAAATGAGGAAATTAATTCCAACAATGAAGAGATAAGTAATCACATTGATATTCAAAGACGAAATACAATATATCGATGGTGGCTGTGGTTTGAATGATTCTTTACTAAGCAAAGAAATAAACATTATTTAATTCATAAGAAATTAGATAATGTTTATTTTTATTTTTTTTACAATATTTTTCTAAAAAATAATGTGCGTAATAAACCGGAAATTTATTATTGCCATTTATTATTACTAAAGCTTAAATCAAAACACTTGAAAAAATATAAAATTTATGTTACAGTAGATGCGATAATTAAAGTATAAAAAAGAGGTATAAAAATGAAAATAGGAATTGTTGGACTTCCAAATGTAGGAAAGAGTACAATGTTTAATAGTATAACAAATGCAGGAGCAGAATGTGCAAATTATCCTTTTTGTACAATTGAACCAAATGTAGGAGTTGTTCCTGTGCCAGATGAAAGATTAGATGTTTTGACTAAAATGTACAATGCGGAAAAAACTACGCACGCAGTTGTTGAATTTGTAGATATTGCAGGCTTAGTAAAAGGTGCAAGCAAAGGTGAAGGACTAGGGAATAAGTTTTTAGCACATATAAGAGAAGTAGATGCAATTGCACAAGTTGTAAGATGTTTTGAAAATCCGAATATTGTGCATGTTGATGGAAGTATAAATCCATTAAGAGATATAGAAACTATAAATTTAGAATTAATATTTGCAGACATAGAAACAGTAGATAAAAGATTGGATAAAGCAAAAAAAATGTTAAAAGCAGATAAAAAATATCAAACAGAAATTGATTGCTTAGAAAAAATAAAAAAACATTTGGAGGAGGAAAAACCTGTTAGAACTCTTGAATTTAATGAAGATGAACAAGAGATTATAAAAGAAATAATGTTTCTTACAGAAAAACCTATTTTATATATATGCAATGTATCTGAAAAGCAGCTAGGAAATTTAGAAAGTGATGAAAATGTTATTAAAGTAAAAGAATATGCTAAAACTGAAAATACAATTGCTATTCCACTCTGTGCAAAAATTGAAGAAGAATTAACTGGACTTGAAGAAAACGACAAGCAAGAAATGTTAGAGGCATTAGGACTAAAAGAATCAGGACTAGACAAAGTTATAAAGGAAAGCTATTCATTATTAGGATTAATGTCATTTTTAACAGCAGGAGAGCCAGAAGTTAGAGCATGGACAATAAAAAAAGGAACAAAGGCACCTGTTGCTGCTGGGAAAATACATTCTGATATACAAAGGGGATTTATAAAAGCAGAAATTGTATCATATGATGATTTAGTAAAAGAAGGTTCAATGACTGCAGCTAGAGAAAAAGGACTTGTTAGATCAGAAGGAAAAGAATATATAATGCAAGAAGGAGATATAGTTTTATTCAAATTTAATGTATAAATTTAAAAAAAATCAAAAAAAGTATTGCATTTTTTTGAAAAATAGTGTATAAATATAAGAGAACAATTTATAATAATATTATAAAATGAAAGAGGAGATAGATAAAATGTCAAAAACGAGAGAATTAATAATATGTATAATTTCAATTATAGCATTGGTTTTAGCAGTTACTACAACTGTATTTGCAACAGATGGAACACCAGATCTTAATAGTTTAATGTCTAACAGCAATACAGAAGGAAATGATTTTGAAGAAATTCCTGAAGCAAACAATACAAATACAAATATTGATATTAATACTAATACGAACACAAATGTTAATACAAATACTGATATTAATACTAATACTAATGTAAATAATAATACTAATACAACAACTAGTATTCCATATACAGGAATAGATTATTCAGTAATAGTTATTATAGCAATTTGTGGTGTATCTGCAATATATGCATACAAAAAAATAAAAGATTATAATAATTTATAAAATAAGAAATAATTAATAAAGGCTATATATTATATAGCCTTTATTGTTTTGCTTTAATAATTAATCTATTACCATTTAAATTGTTACATGTAACTAAGGTGATTTCTCTTTTTCCATAAGTATTTTGAGAAGTACATGAAGTATCATTTTTATCAGTTTCATATTTATCATAAATATAATAATTAACTAAAGAGTTTGTAGAATCATATATTTTTATTTCATCTCCAATTATTAATTTGTGCAGATTACTAAAAAAACGATTATCATCATAATTATGAGCAGCAATACACATATTACCTTCTTCATTTGGATATGGACCATAAAATTTACATGGTGCTATTTTTAATAATTCATCATTTGTATTTGATAGTATAGGATAGTCAATTTGTATTGCTGGAATTTGTATACTACCAATTACAAAAAAATTTTGATTATTATTTAAGGTCATTACAGTATAATCATCTTTATCTGAATATAATCGTTTGATATTATAAATATTTAATAATGTCATAGAGATATTTTCTTTTTTATTGGATGCTATATAAGCATAAATGCAATATGAAAGTAAAAAAAATATTACAATTAATGAAATAAAGAAAATTAGTTTATAACTTTTTATTTTTTTTCTATTATTTTTAATATTATTCGGAAATAAAATTTGATTCATAATATATTATTGTATATCGATAAAAAATAAATATTCATTATATAAAAATAAGTTTTTCCGGAAATTTCATTTGAAATGCAACAAAAATTTCATAAAAAAGTAAATGAACAGTAGACAGTTGTAAGAAAAAC
>CANQWF010000054.1 GCA_947627485.1 uncultured Clostridia bacterium | reverse complement strand
TATTTAAATTTATTTTAAAGCCCACGCCCGTTGTTCTACCGCCAAAATTTTGAAAAAATTTTGTGTGGAATGTTTGCAAAACTTTCTTGAATAGGGAAAATCTGTGATTTTTCCTATTCAAGAACAAAGGGCGACTACGTCGCTTTGTTCGAAATGGGAGATTTCGCTTGGGGAAAAATCTCCCATTGGCTATGTAAACAAATAATTATTAAAAATAAAAATAACTGTTGCAAATAAAATATCAAAAACTTATAATAAATGAGAAAATAAAACAAAAATATTAAAGCAAAAGAAAAAGGAGGAATTTTATGTTTAAATTAAAAAAATTAAATATAATTTTAGGTATTTTTATTTTACTATTAATAGGAGTTGCAACTGTTTCACATGCAGAAGAAGTAACAACTGAAGATATGAAAAATATAGACTTTGAGTGGATTACACAAACAAATGGTAAACATGAAGATCATAATAATTTAAGAATAAAAGTGAAAAATGTAAGTTTAATAAAAGATAATACATATTATATTCATCTTTCGCATAATAAAGATGAGAAATTAAGTGTAACAGATCGTGATAGTATTGATGATGAAATTTGGACAACACGAATATATGGTTATGGAACAGAAATCTTTGAAAATTCAAATGAAGAGTTAGTAGGTTCATTTAACAATTTAGATAATATAGTTGCAGAAAATGGGAACATATACATTTGGATATGTGAGTTAGAAAAAGATACTTCTACAGCAAAGATTGTAGTAGAAGCAAAAGAAATAAATAGAATAAACCAATTACCATTAGGAGGAAATAGAATAGATGTATCTTTAGATGATATAGGCACATTCTTTTCATGTTGGGAAACAAAAGGGGAAAACGAACGAAATGTAAATGTTAAAATAGGAATAGTTTCTGATAATAATATTTTGAAAGCTATTAAAAACAAAGAAACTAATTCAATGGAAGAGTTATTAACTTATGCAAAATCAGCAAAATCTATTTATAATAAAACTTTATCATTAACTTATTCAGAATCTCTAATTAATGATATTGATTTAGTGGATGGAAAATATTACTATGTATATGCAAAATTAGATGATGAAAATGGTAAATATTTTCCTATCGAAGATGTAATACTTTGTCAAGCAAGTGTTGTTAATTCTGCTAAGACTCTATATAATTATTTAGATGATGGATTTTCATGGAATTTATCTGAAGAGGATACTAATAAAGAACCAACTAAAACGCCAGAAGAAGATAAAACACAAAAGAGTGATGATAAAGAAACAGATAACACTACTGCAACAAACAAATTACCATATACAGGAATGCCTTGTATTATTATATCAAGTGTTGCATTAATTATAAGCACATTAATAATAGCAGTAAAATTAAAAAAATATAAAGGAATATAAAAATGATAAAAGAAAAATTTGATAAAAAGTAAAATGAACTAAAATATTAGGAGTGATACAAATGAAAAAAAGTATAAAATTAATAATATTAATTTTTTTAATAACAGTATTTTTTATATTAGTATATTTAGGTTGGCAAATACTTAATTCTGCTTCTAAATCTAGTGATGTTAATGAAGTAGATTCAAAAAATACATATTCATACAATAATGTGAATTTTACATATGGAAATGAGTGGCAAGAAGGATATTATATGCTAGGCAATCAAAAAGTAAAGGCTATATTAAATAAAGATGAAAGTATATCAATATTTGGCTTTGGAAAAGAAGATAATTATATGTATGATTATTCTAATAGTATAGATAGGCAGGGAGTATATAATGAAAAAACAGACTATTTAGAAGATGTTTGTTCTTCTTATGGAATTACAATGGAAAGTCTAAGTAATGGATTTAAAAATTTGAATGATAACTTATATTATGCTTTTTGGGAAATAAGTAGCAACTATTATTCAAGAACATATATGGTGTTAAATTCAAAAGAAAACACAAATAGTATTATTTTTGTAATATCAAATGAATCTTTAACTAAAACTGAAGAAAATAGAGTCATTGAAATTTTAAAAACTGTTCATTCTGATGGTACAGATGATAATGTAGATAACAATTCAGATGATTTTTATGAGAAAAAACCCATAATTTATATTTACCCTAAAGAACAGACCAAAGTAAGTATAAAGGTAGGAAAACCAGAAAACTTATCACATACATATCCAAAATATGAAAACGGATGGGAAGTGATAGCAAAACCAAATGGAGATTTAATAGATACAAAAACAGGAAGAAACCTATATGCTCTTTATTGGGAAGGAAAAAATACAGTAGAACCTAATATGAATGAAGGATTTATTGTAAAAGGAAAAGACACAATTACATTTTTAGAAGAAAAACTAAAAATATTAGGATTAAACGAAAGAGAAGCAAATGAATTCATAATATATTGGTTACCAAAATTAGAAAGCAATAAATATAACTTTATAAGATTCCAAACAGAAGAAGAAATAAATAACAATATGCCATTAGAAATAGAGCCGAAACCGGACACAGTAATAAGAGTGGTAATGGAATTTAAAGCATTAGAAGAACCAATACAAATACAAGAGCAAAATTTAAAAACTCCAGAAAGAACAGGATACACTGTTGTAGAGTGGGGTGGAACAGAAATAAAAGTAAAATAAAAAGGAGCATAAAAATGACAAAAGAAAAAACTGATGGCAAAAATGTTAAATCAATTTTTTATTATTACTGTGGAAAAATATAATTAGGTTTAAGGAAGCAAAATTGCATTTGCTTCCTTTTTGTGTTAAGATAATGTAAATAAAATAAGAGATAAGGTATAAAAATGAATATAAGAGAAGTTTTAGAATATGGAATTAATTTATTAAAAGCAAATAATATAGATGAACCAATAATAAAAACTAGAATAATTTTGGCGAACATTTTAAATAAAAATAAAGAATATTTATTAATTCACGAGAATGAAGAATTAAATGACAATTTATTAAATGAATTTGAAAGTAATATTAAAAAAATATGTAATGGAGTGCCTTTGCAGTATGTAACAAATAAACAAGAATTTATGGGTTTAGAATTCTATGTAGATGAAAATGTATTAATTCCCCAACCAGATACAGAAACTTTAGTAGAAGAAGTAATTAATATATGTAGGGGTCGCAGCCTACGGCGACCCACATAAAAATAAAGATATTAACATATTAGACCTTTGTACTGGAAGCGGTGCAATAGGAATTTCTATTGCAAAAATTTTAGAAAATTATAAAATTACATTATCAGATGTAAGCAAAGAAGCATTACAAATTGCCAAAAGAAATTGCAAAAATATTGTAGGGGTGAGCATTGCTGGCCCGCAGAAAAATATAAACATTATCGAATCAGATTTATTTGAAAACATAAATGATAAATTTGATATTATAGTTTCAAATCCACCGTACATAAAATCAGATGTAATAAGAACTTTAGATAAAGAAGTTCAGCATGAGCCTAAAATTGCATTAGATGGCGGAAAGGACGGACTTGAAATCTATAGAAGAATAATAGATGAAGCATACAAATATTTAAGACCTAATGGATATTTAGCTTTAGAGATAGGATATGATCAAAAGGAAGATGTAATAGAATTAATAAAAGATAAAAAAAAATATTCAAATATATATTCTAAAAAAGATTTAGCAGGAAACGATAGAATTATAGTATGCAAAAAATTGTCAAAAAAGCATTGAACAGTTTGGAAAAATATGGTATTATATTCAAGAGGTGATACCAAATGAAAAAGAAAAAAGATGATTTTTTAGATTTTGCTTTAAAATCTGGGAGAGTAAAACCATTAGAAGAAGCATTCAAAGAATTTCCAGTCGAAGAAGAATATCATAAAGGAAATGCATATTACTATATTAAAGAAGAATCAGAAGAATATAATAAATATTCAATAGGAGATATAGTTTTTGTAAGGAAATATAAATATCAAAATGGTAAAGAAGGAAAAGATCATCTATTTGTTATTATTGAAGAAAATAATTTATTAATTCCAATAGAATATTTATCAATGCTTATATCATCAAATTTAGAAAAACTAAAATACAATGCTAATGTATTATTGAAAAAAGATGAAAGTAATAAATTAAATAGAGATAGTATTGTAAAAACAGATGTAATGTACAGAATATATGAAAAGGATATTTTATTTAAAGTAGGAACAGTAGAATTAGAACAAATAATTGAATACAGAAATAAATTTAAGAAAAAGGAGAATTAAAATGTCGTTTTCTTCAGAAGTAAGAGAAGAATTATTAGATTTGAAAATGTGGGACAATAATAGTAACATGCCACAAGATGAGCAATTAGCAAGACTACTTGTTAGGGAGTCGTTTATAGAAAAAGGTTTTATAAACGACCCTAATAAAGATTATCATTTAGAAATTCTTTTTAAATCCAAAAAGAAAGAGAAACAAGTAAAAGAAATAATTTCAAATTACGGAATTGATATGAAAGAAACAAAAAAAGGTACAAATTATATGTTATATATCAAAGATGGTGAAGAAATATCTGCATTTTTAGCTCTTATGGGGGCTGTAAAAGCTGTACTTAAATTTGAAGAGATAAGAGTAATAAAGGATACTAGAAATAATGTAAATAGACTAGTAAATTGTGAAACTGCAAATTTGAATAAAACAATCAATGCGGCAGTAAAACAAATAGAAGATATAAAGAAACTAAAAGTAACTAAACAATTTGATACATTACCAGATAATTTAAAAGAGATAGCAAAATTAAGATTAGAAAATCCAGATGCTAGTTATGAAGAACTTGGAAAAATGCTTTCAAAACCAATTGGAAAATCAGGTGTAAGCCATAGGTTAGAAAAAATATCTAAAATTGCCAATGAAAATTAGTTGGATGCGCCAAATGTGCGTTAGCAAAACAGAGAAAGGAAAGAAATGAAAGAACTAGGAATATATGTACATATACCATTTTGCAAAAGAAAATGTCATTATTGTGACTTTTTATCATTTTCAGGCCAAACAGGTCTTATAGAAAAATATATAGAATCATTAAAACAAGAAATAAATAAAACAATTATTAGTAAAGATGAATATATAATAAAAACAATATATTTTGGTGGGGGAACTCCATCATTTATTGAAAGTAAATACATTGTAGATATAATGCAACTACTAAAAGAAAATTTTAATATTGCAAAGAATGCGGAGATTACAATAGAAGTAAATCCAGGAACAGTAGATGAGCAAAAATTAAAAGATTATTTTAATGTTGGAATAAATAGAATAAGTTTTGGAGTGCAAACTACAAATAGTGATTTACTAAAAGTAGTAGGTAGAATACATAGTTATTCTAGTTTTGTAAATGGATATAATTTAGCAAGAGATATTGGATTTAAAAATATAAATGTAGATTTAATGATAGGTCTTCCGGTACAAAATTTACTATATATTAAAAAAGATATAGAAAGAGTATTAAGTTTGAATCCAGAGCATATATCAGTTTATTCACTAATTGTAGAAGAAGGAACAAAAATAGAAGAAAAAATTAATGCAGGTGAATTGTATTTGCCAACTGAAGAAGAAGAAAGAAAAATGTATTGGAAAGTGAAAGAAGAATTAGAGAAGCATGGATATGTACATTATGAGATATCTAATTTTGCAAAACCAGGATATGAATCCAAGCACAATGTAGCCTGTTGGGAGCAAGAAGAATACATTGGCTTTGGGCTTGGAGCGCACTCATATTTTGAAAATAAAAGATACTCTAATACAATAGATTTTGAAGAATACTTCGACTGGCCTGAAAATAGTAAAATTTTACATGAAAAACAAAGCAAACAAGATAAAATGCAAGAATATATGCTACTGGCTTTAAGAAAAATAGATGGAGTGAAAATATCAAAATTTAAAAATAAATTTGCATGCAATCCAATTTATTTATTTAGAGAGCAATTAAATAAATTAGTTAAAAAAGAATTAATTGAGATAGATAATGATGATATAAAGCTGACATCGAAAGGAATAGACCTTGCAAATATTGTATGGCAAGAATTTATATAAAAATTAAACAAAAGGGGACAGACCCCAATTGTTGAATTTTAATTTTCAACAATTGGGGTCTGTCCCCTTTTATTTAATTTTTTAGCAAACTGTATTGACAATTGCTAAAATTGGGTATAATATATTAGCAGTTGCTTAAAAAGAGTGCTAAAAGGCGAGGTGAAAATATTGTTAAACGATAGAAAAAAGCAGGTTTTACAAGCCGTAATTGAAGAATATATAAGCACAGCAGAACCAGTAAGCAGTGGAACAATAGTAGAGAAGTATGATTTAGGTTTTAGTAGTGCAACTATTAGAAACGATATGGCAGAACTTGAGAATATGGGATATCTAGAAAAACCACACACCTCAGCAGGAAGAATACCATCAGTTAAAGGATATAGATTCTATGTAGATGAACTTTTAAATGACGAAAATATAAGTTTAGAAGAAATACAGTATATAAAAACACAGTTAGAAACAAAAGTAAACGAGATAGAAGATTTAACTAAAATTACAACAAATACTATTTCTGACATCACTCATTATGCAACAGTTGCAATTGGACCAAATTCAACTAATAATTTAATTAAAGATATAAAATTTATACTTCTAGGCGAAAGAATGTTAATGGCTGTTATACTTACTGAAAATGGTGCTATCAAAGAAACAATTATTAAATATGATGAAGATATAAGTCAAACTCAAGTGGAAGGATTGAATTTTACTTTTAACAATAAACTTAGAGGAAAACCTTTAGAAAAAATAGATAAACCTATGGAAGAATATATTCTATCTACAATGAGTGATCAGATAAATGTAATAAAGCCAATAATACAGCAAATGAACAAAGCTATAGAAGAATCAGACAAGATATATTTAAAAGGTGCAAACAATGTATTTGACTTTCCAGAGTTTAAAAAAATTGATACAGCTAAAAACTTCTTAAGTATATTAGATACAAAAGAAGAAATGCTTGAAGTTTTAAATTCTGGACTTGCAAAAGATATAAATGTATATATTGGAGAAGAAAATGAAAGAGAAGAACTTAAAGATTTAAGTATAGTTACATTTAAACATACAGTAGGCGGAAAAGATTTAGGAACAATTGGAATTATTGGACCAAAAAGAATGAATTATTCAAAAGTAATTTCTATAATGAAGTATATAAACAAAAAGTTAAATGGAGAGAACTAGGGACTGTACCCATGAAACAATAAAGGAGGATAAAATGTCAGAAGAAAAAAAAGAAGAATTAGAAGAGAAAGAAGTTAAAGAACAAGATAACGAGCTAGATGAATTATCTAAAACTAAACAAGAATTAGAAGAGACAACAGATAGATTAAAAAGGATAATGGCAGAATTTGAAAACTATAAAAAAAGAAGTAGTAAAGAAAGAGAAATGTTATATAATTCGCTTCTTGCAGATATAATTTCATCTTTCTTACCTATAATAGATAATTTGGAAAAAGCAGTAGAGGCAAAAACAGAAGACGAAGGATACAAACAAGGTGTTGAACTTGTTTTAAAACAATTTATGGATACATTTAAAACATTAGGAGTAGAAACTATAGAAGCAGTAGGAAAAACATTTGATCCAGAATTACATGAGGCTGTAAGTAGTGTGCAAGATGATTCTTTAGGTGAAAAAGAAATAAAAGAAGAATTTAGAAAAGGATATAAGATAGGGACAAAGGTTATTCGTCATTCTATGGTTGTAGTTGCTAACTAGACAAATGAAAAACGGCATCTTGCACATTTAAATTAATAATTAAAAATCCTCAACGTGCACACGCATGCCTCCGGTATTTTAATATTAATTTAAATGCACAATCTACCATTTTTGATTTGTCTAATAATACAATTATTTCAATTTAGTTATTAATTTTAAAAAATATATAAATCTAAAAAAAGAAAGGGGACATATATATGTCAAAAATTATTGGTATCGATTTAGGTACAACAAATTCATGTGTAGCAGTTATGGAAGGTGGAGAACCAGTTGTTATTCCAAATCCAGAAGGAAATAGAACAACTCCATCAGTAGTTGCATTTTCAAAAAATGGTGAAAGATTAGTAGGACAAATTGCAAAACGTCAAGCAGTTACTAATCCAGACCATACAGTTATCTCAATTAAAAGAGATATGGGAACAGACAAAAAAGTTAAAATAGAAGGAGATGAATTTACACCACAAGAAATTTCAGCTATGATTCTTCAAAAATTAAAATCAGACGCAGAAAATTATTTAGGACAAAAAGTTACAGAAGCTGTTATAACAGTTCCAGCATATTTTAGTGATAGTCAAAGACAAGCAACAAAAGATGCTGGTAAAATAGCAGGTTTAAATGTTTTAAGAATTATAAACGAGCCAACAGCAGCAGCACTTGCTTATGGTATGGATAAAGAAGATAAAGACCAAAAAATTATGGTATATGATTTAGGTGGAGGAACATTCGATGTATCTATACTAGATATTGGTGATGGAGTATTTGAAGTTTTAGCAACAAGTGGTAATAATAGACTTGGTGGAGATGACTTTGATGAAAGAATAATTAAATATTTAGTAGAAGAATTCAAAAAAGAACAAGGAATAGATTTGTCAACAGATAAAATGGCTATGCAAAGATTAAAAGAAGCTGCAGAAAAAGCAAAAATAGAATTATCTGGAGTTGGTCAAACAAATATTAACTTACCATTTATAACAGCAGACGCTTCTGGACCAAAGCATTTAGATGTAACTCTAACAAGAGCTAAATTCGAAGAATTAATTAGTGATTTAATAGATGCTACAACAGGACCAGTAAATCAAGCTTTAAAAGATGCAGGACTTACAGCAGACAAGATTGATCAAGTATTATTAGTTGGTGGATCTACAAGAGTTCCAGCAGTTCAAGAAGCTGTTAAAAAAATAACAAATAAAGAACCAAACAAGGGAATAAACCCAGATGAATGTGTTGCAATAGGTGCAGCAATTCAAGGTGGTGTTCTTTCTGGAGATGTTAAAGATTTAGTATTATTAGATGTAACACCATTATCTTTAGGTATTGAAACTTATGGTGGAGTATTTACTAAGTTAATAGAAAGAAATACAACAATACCAACCAAAAAATCACAAATATTCTCAACAGCTGCAGCGATCC
>CANQWF010000053.1 GCA_947627485.1 uncultured Clostridia bacterium | reverse complement strand
TTTATATTAAATTTTTAAGACATTTTTACTTACCAACCTAAAAAATTTTTGAGACATTTTCACTTACCAGTCACATTTTATAAATATAAAACTTGCTATAAATTTTCTTTTTTAATTAAACTTGTTTCCAAAACCAATCTAAACTGTTGTCTAAACTTTTCTTTTTGTAGAATTTACATGCTATATCATCAATCCATAGATATCCAAAGAATGTTACAAATATCATTATTAAGTCTACTGTTATGCATCCTAGTAATTGTGAACGATATACATCATAATTTACTGTTGGTATAATTCCTAATTGAATACTATGCATTAATACTAATAGTAAGAAGCCTATTAAAGCTAAAGCTGGTGCAACTGGTTTTTTTATTTCTTTTCCTAGAAAAATTAATAATACTGTAGCTGCAAGTAATAGAACTAATGTTAATGGGTTTGTTACATCAATAATAAACATTTACCTTCCTCCTTTGTATTTTTATTTTAACTTTAATGTACTAATTTAATTTATTTTCTATAAGTTTTGCTAAATCTTTTGCTTTTTTAGTTATTTCATCAATATTTTTTCCTTCTATCATAACTCTAATTAATGGTTCAGTACCAGATGGTCTTATAACCACTCTTCCTTGATTTGAAAATTCTTTTTTTATTTTTTCTACCATATCTTGTATATCTTTGTCTTTTTCGTATTCATTCTTTTTACAATTATCTACTTTAACATTTATAAGTACTTGAGGATATACGTCTATTATATTACAAACTTGAGAAGCTAATAATTTTTTTTCTAATAAGATTTGAATTAACATTAAAGATGTTAATATTCCATCTCCTGTTGGATTATAATCAAGCATTATTATATGACCTGATTGTTCTCCACCCAAGTTGTACCCATTATTTAGCATTTCTTCTAAAACATATCTATCTCCAACTTTTGTTTGTCTTAAATTTAAATTATTTTCTTCAGAAAATTTATTTAATCCTAGATTACTCATTATTGTTGCAACAAATGTATCTTTATTTAGATTTCCTTTTTCCTGTAGATATTTAGCAAATATTGCAAGAAGTGTATCTCCATTTATTTCATTACCTTTTTCATCTATTGCAAGGCATCTATCTCCATCCCCATCATATGCAATTCCTAAACTTAATTTATTTTCTACAACAAATTTTTTTAAGCCTTCTAGATGAGTTGATCCACAGTTATCATTAATATTAATTCCATTTGGATTATTATTTATTATTTTATAATTTATTCCTAATTTTCTAAACACTGTTTCTGCTATTTTATATGTAGCACCATTTGCAACATCCAATCCAACTACAAAATTTTCATTGTTATATTTTTCGATATTATCTTCAAATATCTTTCTGAAAAATACTATGTATTCATCTATTAAATCTGTTGCATTTTCAGATATACCTATTTTATGATGTACTGCATTTAATTCATCAATCTTAGAAGAATCCATAACTTCTTCTATTTCTTCTTCTATTTCATCAGATATCTTCATACCTTTATTGCTAAAATACTTAACTCCATTAAATTCAAAGGTATTATGTGATGCAGATATAACAACACTTGCGTCTGCTTTTAATTTTTTTGTTAAATAAGCTACTGCTGGTGTTGGCATAACACCTAATAATTTTACATTTGCACCATAACTTAAAAAACCTGCTGTCATAGCACTTTCTATTAATGTTCCGGAAAGTCTAGTATCTCTACCAATTAAAATTGTTGGTGCATGATCTGTGTGTTTAGCTAAAACATATGCGCCTGCTTTTGCAACTTTATATACTAAATCAGGTGTTAATTCTGTATTGGCTATTCTTCTTATGCCATCTGTTCCAAAGTATCTTCTCAAAGTATAATCCCTCCAAAATTTATTACTTTTCTATTATATATTGTTTTGTTCTAAAATTGCAATATATTTTTCACAATTTATTATAATTCTATGTCGATTATTGACAATTTTTATTGCTTTTCAGTTAAAATTAAAATTTGCAATAATATAAAATTCTTATAGTAATTATATTATTAGATATACCAAGATATTCTATAAAATATAAAATTGATTTAAGTATTCAAAATTTAATTATAAGATTTTATTAATACAATTTTAATAGGGCGCCAATCATGCGCCCCTTATATGTTTTCATAATTTATTTATGAATTATATGTTTTATAATGATTACATTCTTTCTGGCATTTCCATACCTAGTAACTCTGCTCCTGTTTTTAATATTATTCCTACTGCATAACTTAAATACAGTCTAGCGCCTTGAACAAATTTGTCTTCTGTTATTATTTTGTGTTCGTTATAAAATGTGCTAAAGCTTTGACTTAAATCTATTAAGTATCTGGCTAGTATTGATGGTTCATTTTTATCTGCTGCATTTTGTAATACTTCATTAAATGTATATATTAATTTTAATATATTTATTGCTTCTTTTTCTTGTAATTTGCTATAGTCAATTTCTTGTATTTGTGGGATATAGCCAGCTTTATTTAGTAGGCTTCTAGTTCTTACATAAATATATTGTATATATGGGCCTGTTTCTCCTTGAAAATTAAGAAGCATATCCCAATCAAATATTTCATCTTTTATTCTACTGTTTGATAAGTCATTGAATATTATTGCTCCAACTCCAACTTTTCTTGCTATTTCGTCTCTGTCTTCAAAATCTGGATTTTTCTCTTTTATAATATCTTTTACTTTATCTATAGATTCATTTAATATATCTTCTAAAAATACTGAATTTCCTTTTCTAGAACCTATTTTTTCTCCATCTTTATCTACTATTAATCCAAAAGGAACATGCGTACATTTTGCAACATAATCTCCATACCCCATTAGTTCCATTACTTTAAATACTTGTTTAAAATGTAATTGTTGCTCACTTCCTGCTACGTAAATTAATTTGTCAAAATTATATCTGTTTATTCTATCTTTTAATGCTGCTAAATCTCTTGTTGCATATATAGTTGTTCCAGCAGATGTAACAACTATGCATGGTGGCATATCATATTCTTCTAAGTCTACAACTTGTGCACCTTGTGATTCTTTTAATAATCCTTTAGCTTTTAATTCTTCTATAATTGGAGTCATTTTATCATTGTAATATGCTTCTCCATCATATGAGTCAAATTTTGAATTTAATAGTTTATATGTTCTCGAATAATTTTCTATACTTATTTTTCTAATATGTTCCCATTGCTTTACAATTTCTGGCTCGCCTTTTTCTAGTTTTTTAAAAGAATCTCTTGCCATTTCTGTAAGTTCTGGTTTTTCTTTTTCTTCTTGATTAAATCTTATGTATGTTTTTAATATACTTCCCATTTCATCATTTTCAAAATCGTATTCATTTTTCCATAAAGAAATTCCAGCAATTACTTTTCCAAATTGAAGTCCCCAATCGCCTAAGTAGTTTAATCCAATTGTATTGTACCCAAGGAAATTATATATTTTATATAATGCTCCTCCTATTACGGTTGTACGTAAATGTCCAATATGAAAAGGCTTTGCAATATTAGGTGATGAATATTCTATTACAGCTGTTTTTCCTTCTCCAATATTTGAAGAACCATATTTTTCTTTTTGTTTTGATATTTCTTCTAATACTGTTTTTGCTAATTCTTTTTTATTTATAAATATATTTAAGTATCCACCAACTACATCTATTCTTTCTATAATATTATTATCTATTTCAATATTTTCTTTAATTTCATTTGCTATTATTGGTGGTGCTTTTCTTAAATCTTTTGCAAGTTTAAAACATGGAAAAGCATAATCACCTAAATCACTATTTGGTGGTACTTCTATATATTGCTCTAATTCTTGTTTATTTAAATTTGTAACTTTTGCTATTTTAGTTGCTATTTCTTCCTTATAGTTTATCATTCTATTCTCCCTTCACACATTGCTTTAACACTTCTTTTGCAAAGTTTTGCAAATCATTTAAGTGATTTTCTATAACATCTTTAATTACATTTAAATCTAATTCTTGGTATTCATGAATTGCTATATTTCTAAATCTTAACATGTTTCTCATATTTTTTGCTACTTCTGAAGTGATTATTTTATTTTCTTCCAATATTGTAAATGTACCTTTGTTAGATTGAGGTATTCCTAATTTTCTTGACGATATTATATACATTCCTATATCTATTGCTGCTTGGCATGCTCTTTGAATATTTAATACAATTGCATCTTGTTTATTATAATCATTTAAATTATTAAAATCATTATCATATATTTCATTTATTCTATTAATACAACGCTCTATAATACTATATTTGTTAAGTATAACTAACTCATTTTCCATACAAGGTTCCTCCTTCTTTCAATTTATCTAGTATTATTTTTCTATTCTCATTTAATTCTAAATAATCACTATATATCTTAAAATTATACTCCCAAAATGTATCATTATCTTTTATATATAAAGGTTTTCCTGTAATAAGAATATCATATCTAAAATCATCTTCAATCGTACATAAATTAATCATATGTACATCTATATTTATTTTTTCTTCTATGGTCGTTTGTAATTCTAAAAGTTGTTCTTTATCTATTTTATTTGTAGGCTTTATTGCAATATCTATATCACTATCATATCGTTCCGTTTCTCTTGCATAACTACCAAATAATATAATAATATCTACTTTTAAATTATTTAAAATTGTATCTTTAATTTTACTCAATATTTCTTCTCTGTTCAATTTAAATCCTCTCTTAATATAAATTTTAATCTCCTAAACAAATATCTAAATCTCTTGCTACTTTTACTAAATCATCATCCATTGTTACCCTTTTTATATTTGTGCTTTCTGTTCCACCTGAACGGGCACCAATTTCTTTATTTTTACCAACAACATCTTCTAGTGGAACTGAATCTAATTTACCATTCTTTAATGTTACAAGTACATTAAATTTACCTTCTAATGCAAGTTCCATAGCTTTTGAACCATATTTAGTAGATAATACTCTATCATAAGCAGTTGGTGTTCCACCTCTTTGAACATACCCTAGAACTGTGTTTCTAGAAACCATTCCTGTTAATTCTTCTAAATCTCTTGAAAGTTTTTCTCCAATTCCACCAAGTCTTACATTATCAAGTCCACTACCATCATTTAGTGTTTTCTTTACAATCATTTCTCCATCTTTTGGTTTTGCTCCCTCTGATACTACAATAATGCTGAATTTTTTCCCTTCATTTTTTCTTCTATTTATTTTCTCAACTATTTTATTTATATCATATGGTATTTCTGGAATTATTGCAGCATCTGCTCCTCCTGCAATTGCAGATTCTAATGCTATCCACCCTGCATATCTTCCCATAACTTCTAGTGTCATTATTCTGTGATGTGATTCTGCAGTTGAATGTAATCTGTCTAGGGCTTCTGTTGCAACAGATACTGCTGTGTTGTATCCAAAAGTGATTTCTGAATGTGCAACATCATTATCTATTGTTTTTGGTACTCCTATAATATTTAAACCTCTTAATGTAAAATCTCTTGCAGATTTTTGTGTTCCATCTCCACCTAAAGTAAATATACAATCAAATCCTGCTTGTCTTACATTTTCTACTGCCTTATATGATAAATCTTTATATACTATTTTACCATCTTCTTCTACAGGATAATTAAATAAGTTTGTACTATTTGATGCACCAATTATTGTTCCACCTCTATGAAGCAAACCTGATGCGCTTCCATTTGATTCAAGCTTTATATAATCGTTTTTTAAAAGGCCCTTATACCCTTCTATATAACCATAACATTCTACTCCATGACTTTCGGCTGTTTTTACTATTGCACGAATTACTGCATTTAGTCCAGGACAATCTCCACCATTTGTAATTATAGCAACTTTTTTAACCACTATATTTTCCTCCTTTAAAATTTATTAATAAAATTTCATACTATTATATATTATATCAATAAAAAAAATATTTACAAGTTATTTGTAAATATTTTAAAAGTCTGACACAAAAGAAGGCCCACTGATGTTCTATTAATATTTATTGCTAATATGTATTGTATCTGCTCCTGTATTTAATTCTCTAGATACTATATTTTGAACTTGTGCAACTTGTTCATCTTTTAATTCATCGGTTTTTATAATTACACTAATACTTCCTTCGTTTGCAAATATAACTGCATCTTCAAATCCTTTTGCTAATATTAGGTTTTCTGCTATCATTATTGCATTTTTCTTATTATTAATCTCATTTATCTTAGAAAGTGCTTCTGATTTTTGATCAGAACTTGAATTTGTATTATTATACATTTCTTGATATGTTTCTAAAAGTTCAGAATACATAGTATTTCTTTCTAACTTTGATGTTGTAAAATAATAATCTTCTGATTCACTTTCATTATTTGATTCTTCATTATCTACTACACTACTTGTTGGTGTTTCATTTTCAACTACCATATTTTTGCTTTCTGTTTCATTAGAACTTGCTTCTTCACTTAGAAGATTCTCTACCATATTTTCCTCGTTTTCATTTGGTATTGTACTTACAAGTTGTGCATCTCCAATACTTTCATCATCTCTATCAGCAATTGTGCTTGTTTGAATATTTTCTTGATTAGTTGTAAAATTTAAATATCCTGCTGTTATTAACATTAGCGAAACTACTAAAACAATTAATTGATTTCTTTTTAAAACTTTCATAAAAACCTCCATTCGAGCAATTTAATTACTCTTTATAAAAATATATTAATTAGACATTTCAAATACTTGAATTCGATATGCTGATAAACCTGTTGCAGCGGAAACAGCTTGAATTATATTTGTTTTAATGTTTGCATTATTCGCACCTTCTGCAGTTATAATAGCACCTTCTATTTTAGGCATTACTACTTTTTGTGTAATAGGAGTTTTTTCTCCATCTTTATCTTCAAATATTATTTCTTTATTAGTATCTGTTTCTTCAATCTTTCTTACCCCACCATTAGTATCTGTTTCTTCTGTATTACTGGATGTATTTTTTTCGTTATACATTGCAACAACTTCACTAGTTTCTGAATATGTAACTAATACCTGTACTTTTCCAACTCCAGCAATTTTAGATAGTATGTCCTCTAAGCTTTGCTCTAAATTATATTCATCAAATTGTTGATTATTACTATTATCTATAGATTCTGCTAATTGTTTATATGAACTGTTAGTATCTTCTTGTTTTACATCTTCTTTTTTATTTCCCCATATTGTATTTATTGCTATTACTGTTATTATCAGAAGTATTAAAAACAATACTAGGTTTTCTATTTTCCTTTTGTTATTACCATTGGTTTGTTTTTTTATTATAGCTTTCAAATTATTAATTTTATCATTAAACATAATATCACCTACTCGTTAATATGTATTTTTTCTGCTTCAATCATATATGTTGTACTTATATATTCTTTTATATTTTTTATATCATCAGCAGAAATACTTTCTTTTTTTATATCATTTTTAACTGTATTCGAAATTTTCACTTCAACATTCTCTATATTATTAATTGTATTTTCTGTGTGATTTTCGTTATTTTGTTCTGTTTTATATATCTGCATATAAATACTATTTATCTCTCCATATGTTTCATCATTTTGTGTTTTTATATTTATATCTAAAGAATTAATACTATATCCTTTTTCATTTATTTTTTTACTTATATCATCTTCTAGTTTTTGTTTATATGTTTCTTCTATATATGCATTAGTTTGTAATTCTATACTGTTTGTTTTATATTCACTCATCTTATTGTTTGTATTTTCTATAATTGACTCTAAATTAATATTTTTGTTCGAAATCTTTGTAATTAATGGATAAACAATTACAAATAACATATAAATTCCTATAATTGTTTTAACATATTTTTTATTATTTCCTTCAGGTAAAATAATTTCAATTATAGTAGCAATTATTACTGCTAATATTATTCCTTTAGCCCAAGAATTTATAAAGTCTATCAAACTTATATTTCACCTACCTATACATCATTCCATTATTAGATATCTTTATACACATAGCTAATCCTGTAATAAGTAAAACTGCAACAAAAAACATTATACCTAGAAGTATTTTAAAAGTTTCTCCCATTTGTTCAAGTAATGAGACAATTTTTTTATCAGCCAATGGTTCACATATTGCAGATGCAAAATGATATGTAACAGTTAATATTGTAAGCTTAATTATTGGCATAATACATATACCTATTATTACAACCATTCCAACAATTCCAATAGAATTTTTTAGAAGAGATGTAGAGCCGTATTACCATATCTACTGATTCTCCTAGTGCCTTACCAACTACTGGTATAAGAGTAGATGTAGCTGATTTTATACCTTTTGCTGCAAGTCCATCCACATTACTTGTTAGACCACCTTCTAAAGATAATATGCTTACAAATATAGTTATTACAACTCCTAAAAACCAAACTATACCAGACTTTAAAAATTTAGATAGTTTTACTATTTGAATTCTTTCTGATAAATTTGATATTATTCCTAATGCTGTTGCAATCAAACAAATAGGTAATACAAATAATGTAATTATATTTGCAATAAATATTATTGAAAATATTATTAATGGTTGTATTAAAGCAACTGATGCTACATTACCAGTAGCAGACATTAATGCAAGTAAAATAGGGACTAATGAATTTACAAAGCCTACTAAATTAGAAATAGATTCTTTTATCATACTTATAATATTAGAAAAATTGGCCATAATTAATGTAACAATCAGAATATATTCTACATAATAAGCAATTTGACCTATACCTTCATTATTACTTATATTTTCTGTAAAATTTTTTAATATACTATGTATTATTATAATTATCAATATGCTTCCTAATAAAGAAATGCTTGATATAATTTCATCTCCAAATATTGATAAGATTCCTTTGTATATCCCTTTATTGTCAATTTCACCTCGAATTGCTGAATTTAACAAATCGTTTAAACTAATATCTGGAAAAACATCTTCTGTATATTTTTGTCCTTCATCTATAAATGATGATAAATTTAATGAATCAATTTGAGATGAAATTATTTCGTCTGTTGCATATGAATTTGGAATTATAATTGAATATATTATAATTAATAAAAATATACTTCTCTTAATCATTTGTTTCCCCCATAAATTGTGTTTGTAGTATTGAATTTATTTAGGTATTTCTCTTGAAAACGGGTCGCCGAAGGCGACGACCCCTACAAATATTAACGTGTATTGTAGGGGACGCACCCCTGGGCGTCCCGCCCTCAAAATTTTTCATTCTACA
>CANQWF010000052.1 GCA_947627485.1 uncultured Clostridia bacterium | reverse complement strand
AACAAAGAAATATAAGTGTCGCAATTTTTCATGGCACTTTGTGCCGAGCGAAGCGATGGAATGGAGGTTATTATGAAAAAGATTAGTAGTGGTAAAGTTCGTGAAATATATGAAGTTGATGATGATAAGCTTATGCTTGTTGTTTCTGATAGGATTTCTGCATTTGATTTTATTATGCCAAATCCTGTAGATGATAAAGGTAAAGTTTTAAATAAAATTTCGGAATTTTGGTTTGATTATGTTTCGGATATTGTTCCAAATCATATAATTACAACTAATTATGACGAGTTTCCAGAAGAATTTAAAAAGGAAGAGTTTAGAGATAGAAGTATGCTTGTTAAAAAATTAAAAATGCTTCCTGTTGAGTGTATAGTTAGAGGATATATTACAGGTTCTGGATGGGCAGAATATCAAGAAAAAGGTACTATTTGTGATATCAAATTACCTGAAGGTTTAAAAGAATGTCAAAAACTAGATGAACCTATATTTACTCCTTCAACAAAAGCAGATTTAGGTGACCATGATGAAAATATTTCTTTTGAAAAGTGCATCGAAATTTTAGGTAAGGATTTAGCTGAAAAGGTAAAAAAAGCTACAATAGATATTTATAAAAAATGTGCTGATTATGCACTTTCAAAAGGTATAATTATTGCTGATACTAAATTCGAATTTGGTTTAGATGAAAATGGAAATCTTGTTTTGGGTGATGAAGTATTAACCCCAGATTCAAGCAGATTTTGGCCAGCAGATGACTATGAAGTAGGTAGAAGCCAAAAAAGTTTTGATAAACAATATTTAAGAGATTGGCTAAAAGATAATGGATATAGAAATAATCCCCCAGAGTGTCTTCCTGAAGATGTTATTAAAACAACAAGAAATAAATACATTGAAGCTTATGAAAGAATAACTGGTAGAAAATTTTAAGATTAAGTATTGTTTGAACAACAGCGGTCTTTGACCGCCCTTTGTTCTCGCCAGATCCAAAGTTTGCAAATAAAATGAGCAAATCTCAAAGGCGATAGCGATTATAGCATTTTTTTGTATAGAAAAATCTTTGATTTTTCCTATACAACAAGAAAAAAGTGAGAATTTAATTTCCCACTTTTTCTAAGGCTTTTCTTGTTTCATTAATTTGGTAATCTATTTGATTTACCAAAACATTAGCTTCTTCATCAGGAGATGGAATATCTCCTAATCTAGGGTCTTTTCTAATATTATCTTCAAATCCAGGAAACATATCTTCTAATTTTGATAAGACTTCTTTTAATTTTTTATTTGATTTCTTCTCTGTAAGAAGTCCCTCAAGATAGAGTTCTTTTATTTCTTTTACTTCCCCTCTATACTCATAGGCTTGCTGGAAATTTGATAACATCAACTCTAATTTTGTTGCATACTTTTCTTCAAAACTTTGATCTCTGGCGTTATATACCCCCATCCATATTACAACAATTAGAGTAATAATTAGAAAACAACTCATTATCCGCTTCATAATGAAACTCTCCTTTCCTAAAATTCTTACTTACTGTAAGTTAAATTAATTATACTACATTATGTAGATTTTTGCAAATGAGCATTACTCTATTATTTTTTTATATCTGTATCAAATCCGTATGTTTTATTCATAGTATTAATAGTCTCCTTTGCAACTCCAAAAGCTACTCCATATACTAGATATTTTTCTCCTTTTAAAATCTTGTCTAATTCATTTCCACTTTTCCTACAATATCATTTATGTTTTCTATATTGTGCTTTTTCATATATTCTTCAATACCTTTTACTGTGTTTACACTTGTATATGGATCTATAAAATTACCAGCACCAATAGATACAGCTGATGCACCTGCAAGCATAAATTCTACTGCATCATCACCATTTATAATTCCACCCATTCCAAGTACTGGAATATTTACAGCTTTGGATACCTGATATACCATTCTAACTGCAATTGGTCTTATAGCTGGTCCAGATAATCCACCTGTATTATTTGCAAGATATGGTTTTCTTGTATTTATATTAATACTCATTGCGAGTAATGTATTAATTAATGATACAGCATCTGCTCCAGCATCTTCGGCAGCTTTTGCCGTAAGTGTTATATCTGTTACATTTGGAGTAAGCTTTACTATTAGAGGCTTGTCTAAAACTTCCCTTACCTTACTTGTAACTTCTTTCACACCTTCATAAGTTGTTCCAAACGCTAAACATCCTGCTTTAACATTTGGGCAAGATAAATTAAGTTCTACTCCGTCTATATCTGCTTTATTTAATATTTTGCATAGCTCAACATAGTCTTCTATTGTGCTTCCACATGCATTTACAATAACTGCAACATCCTGAGTCCTAAGCCAAGGCAAATCGTACTCCATAAAATATTCTACCCCTGGATTTTGAAGTCCAATGCTATTGAGCATACCACTTGGGGTTTCATATACTCTAGATGGTTTGTTACCATCTCTTGGCTTTAAAGATGTACCTTTTGTAATAATTCCACCGAAGATTACTTAAATCAAAAAACTGACTATATTCTCTTCCATATCCAAATGTACCTGATGCAACTGTTACAGGATTTTTCATTTTAATACCTGCAAAATTAACTTCTGTATTCATAAATTCAACTCCTCTTACTAGGAAAAAGGGGACAGACCCCTAAATCCTATTTTTAAATAATTACTTTATTACTATCAAATACTGGCCCTTGTTTGCATACATGTTCATATCCACCATCTGCTACCTCTACTGCGCATCCAAGACATACTCCAAGTCCACATCCCATTTTTTCTTCTAATGATATTTGACATGGAATATTTTTTTCTTTTGCTAGACTTTGGGCAGCTTTAAGTAATGTCAAAGGTCCACATGCAAATATTGCTTCTATTTTTTTCTCTTCTAAATCTTTTTTAAGCTCATTTATTGCAAATCCATGTATTTTATAACTTCCATCATCTGTTGTAATTACTAATTTGTTTGATACCTTTTTAAATTCATCTTCTAATAATACCGCTTCTTTATTTCTAAATCCTAGATATGTATTTACTGTAATACATTTTGAAGCATTTTTAGCAAGTTCGTATAAAGGAAATACTCCTATTCCTCCACCGAAGTATAGCTATATTTTTATATTCTTCATATTTAAATGTTCCGTATCCTAATGGGCCCACTATATCAACTAAATCTTCTTCTTTTTTTCTTGATAAGATTTCTGTTCCTCTTCCTTGAACTCTAAATATTATCTCTAAAATTCCATTTTCCTTATCCATGTTATATATACTTATCGGTCTTCTTAAAAATGGATCAATTCCTTCTGTAACTCTTATTTCTATAAATTGACCTGGTTTTGCTGTATCTACAATCTCTTTAGCTGACAAAGAAAACTTAAATATGTCTGGTTTTAATTGCTCTTTTTTAATTAATTTAGCATGTAATTGTACTGGCATATTATTCTCCTTTCCAAAATTTAATTTGCCATATTGACTTATTTTAAAATTTCTGTATTTAATTCATCTCTCATTCTTATTGCTTCTGCTCTCGTTGCCTTTCCATATTCTTCTTCTGAATACATGTCTTTCCATCTGTCTGATTTGTATGCAGTCATTAGGCTTCTTGAAGCATTTACAATTCCACCTATTCCATCTTTAAATCCTTGAGCTATATCTTCTGCTTTTCCACCGTTGAGCACCATATCCAGGTATTAAGAAAAATGTTTTTGGCATAATTTCTCTTAGCTCTTTTATTTGAATAGGATATGTTGCTCCAACTACTGCCCCTACACTACTATATCCATATTCTCCAACTAATTCTTCTCCCCAAGTGCTTACTAAACTTGCTACTTTTTCATATATTGTAGTTCCATCTTCTAATTTTAAATCCTGTAATTCTCCTGATGATTTGTTAGATGTTTTTACTAAAACAAATATTCCTTTTCCGTATTCTTTGCAGTCATCTATAAATGGTTTTACTCCATCAATCCCTAGATATGGATTTACTGTTACAAAGTCAACATCATATATTGATACTTTTTCATCTCCTATTGGAGTTTTACCTAAAAATGCATTTGAATATCCTGCAGCAGTTGAACCTATATCTCCTCTTTTTACATCTGCTATTACGCACATGCCTTTATTTTTAGCATATTTACATGTTTCATTAAATACTTTTATACCTTCTACCCCAAACATCTCGTAAAAAGCAATCTGAGGCTTTACAGCAGGTACTATATCACATACGCTATCTATTAATCCTTTATTAAATTCTAGAATTGCTTTGCAAGCGCCTTCTACATCTTTTGTATATTTAGATTTAATACTTTCTGGTATCATATCATACCTTGGATCCAATCCCATAACTGTAGGATTTTTTGTCTCCTTAATTTTTTTAATTAATTTGTCCATTGCATTTTCCATATTTATCATTCTCCTTATAACCTTATAATTTATATTTTAAACTTTGTAAACTACTTTTCCATTTACTATTGTGTATCTTACCTCTCCTTTTAGTTTTTTTCCTATAAATGGTGTGTTTTTTGATTTTGATACTATGCTTTCTTTTGTATATGTATATTCTTTATTCGGGTCAAATATTGTTATATCGGCATGTTTTCCTTCTTCTATTACTCCTCTATCAATTCCTAATAATTTTGCTGGATTATAACTTGTTAATCTTACCATGTCTAAATATGAAATATATCCTTTATCCACCAAATTCGTTATAGTTGCACTAAGTGCTGTTTCAAATCCTATTATTCCATTTGGTGCTTTTGATAATTCTTGATTTTTTTCCTCAGCAGAATGTGGAGCATGGTCTGTTATTATATTATCAATTGTTCCATCTCTTAGTCCTTCTACTATTGCATCTAAGTCTTCTTTTGTTCTAAGAGGTGGATTCATCTTTGCATTTGTCCCAGATACTAACACTTCATCTTCTGTAAAGCTGTAATAATGTGGACATGTCTCACATGTTACATTTACTCCTCTTTTTTTAGCATCTCTTATCATATTAACACTTTCTTTTGTACTTATATGGCATATATGTACATGTTTTTTGTTTGTTTCAGCAAGTTCTATTTCTCTTGCAGCCATTAATATTTCTGCCTCTGGGTATACACCTTCTACATTTAACTTTTCTGATATTTTTCCTTTATTTATTGCACCTTTTCCAAGTTCTTTATCTTCACAGTGTGATGCAACAAATGTTCCTAATTCATTTGATTTAATTATTGCTTCTCTCATAATCTTGCTACTTACTACTGGCATACCATCATCTGAAAAAGCAATTGCTCCTGCTTTTCTTAATTCTTCAAAATCTGTTAATTCTTCCCCTTTTTCTCCTACTGTTACACTTGCATATGGAAATACATTGCAAACTCCCACTCTTTTAGCTTCTGTCTGTATCTTTTGCAAAATAAAAACACTATCACAAGCTGGTTTTGTATTTGGCATTGGGCAAATAGAAGTAAAACCACCTTTGGCAGCGCTTTTCATTCCTGTTTCTATAGTTTCTTTATGTTCAAATCCAGGTTCCCTTAAATGACAATGAACATCTATCATACCTGGTATAATAAATAAGTTTGTACAATCAATAACTTCGTCTGCTTGAATATCAATTTTTTTAGATATCTTTTTGATAATTCCATTTTCAATAAAAATATCGAAATCATCATTTGTATTAGTTTTATAATCAATCAATTTACCATTCTTTAATAAAACTGTCACTTTTTTTCTCCCTTCTATTTTTTTATTTATATTATCATTTATCTACAAATTTTTCAATATTTTTATTTGACTTTCTTGTATTTTTGTTTTATTATTTAAGAAAATAATTGGAGGTAATTATATGAGTAATTTAGTATCATATTTGTTTGAAACAAATGCATTAAAAATTTGTCCAGATAACAATCCATTTTGGTATACTTCTGGTAAAATAGGTCCTTATTACATAAACACACATTTTCTTTATGGCAGTCAGCAAGATGCAGTTGAATTATTAAATTTTATTGATTATGAAAAAGGAAATACAGAAGATCTTCCTAAAAAAGTTTTTGAAAAAACTTTTGAACATTATAATCAAAACGAAATATATAAGAACGTAATTGATGAAATGATCAAATTTATTAAAGAAAATATCAATGTAGACGAAATAGACTATATTTCGGGTGGTGAAAGAAGAGATTGGTTTTTCTCTAATATAATTGCAAATAAACTTTCAAAACCACATATTACTATATATAAAGATTTAAGTATAGTAGTAAATGATAGCAATTTTGAAATTGGAATAAATAAATTAGAAGTAAAAAATGCTAAAGTGTTACATGTAGCCGACTTAATAACAGAAGCTTCTAGTTATTTAAGAGCTTGGATTCCTGCAATCAAGAGCTTAGGAGCAGAAATTGTTTGGAGCACAGTAGTCGTAGACAGAATGCAAGGTGGAAAAGAAAAACTAGAAAAAGAAAATGTAAAGTCGTTATCAATAATAAATATAGATGAAAGTCTATTCCAAAAAGCACTTGACATGAATATAATAAATGGAAATCAATACGAATTGCTAAAAAATTTCTATGAAAATCCAGATGAAACAATGAGAAAATTCTTAATATCACATCCTGAATTTTTAAAAAATGCACTTGCATCAGACGAAAAAACAGCAGCAAGAGCAAAACTATGCATAGACAATAATTTATATAATTTGTAAAATTCAACAAAAGGGGACAGACCCCTTTTGTTGAATTTTTATTATTATTTTTTTGACATATAATAAAATTGATTTTTATTAATTCCTAATATTCTAAATATTTGTTCTTTGCTCATATTTTTTATTTTTTGTATTTTATATACTACTTCTGATAAATTTTCTTTCTTAATCTCTGGTATTTGTTTAGTTTTTATAATATGTTCTAACAATTCTGTTGCTTCTTTATCTGAAATTTTATCATTTATATAAGCAGAATCTAATACATCATTATAATCTACTGTAATTTGATTCTTAAATTCATTTATTGCATAAAATTTATTATCACTATAAAGGCTCAAGACAAAATCTCTTTCTACAATTTTCGAGCCATATATAATCTCATTGTAACTACTCCATTTATACTTTTCTGCTTTGCAAATTTTTGCCTTTTCTGGGTTTCTATTTATATATCTAATTACTGTTAATAAATAATTTTGATTTTCTATATTTTGGCTTTTAAATCTATCTTGGAATAAATGTCCAATTCTATTATATTTTTTATTGAATTCCCCTGCATACACAGATGTAATGTTTTTCATCAATTCTCCTAATTTATTATTATTATCTTCAATTAATATATGTACATGATTACTCATTAAGCAATATGCATGTATTCTACATTTTAATTCTGTTTTATAATATTTTAATAAATGTAAAAAATTTCTTCTATCTTCATCATCAATAAAAATATTCTCTTTATTTACTCCTCTTATTATAACATGGTAAAATCCTGTTCTACTAATTATCCTTGCTGAACGTGGCATATTTTAATCAATCCTTTCTCATAAAATTATTTATATACCCCCAAAATTCAACAAAAGGGGACAGACCCCTTTCGTTGAATTTTAATTTCAACGAATGAACTTCCCCCCATATTCTATATTTAATTTTCAACAAAAGGGGTCTGTCCCCTTTTATTGAATTTATTTCATGAATGCTTCGTATATTCTGTAGCTTTCGTATATATCAAATTTACTTGTTACTTCGTATGGTGAGTGCATTGATAATACTGGTACTCCACAGTCTATTACGTCTATTCCTTTGTTTGCTAGAATGTATGCGATGGTTCCTCCTCCACCTACATCTACTTTTCCAAGTTCTCCTATTTGATATGCTATATTGTTTGCTTCTAATATTGCTCTTATTTCTGCTACATATTCTGCATTTGCATCTGATGATCCAGATTTACCTCTTACTCCTGTGTATTTATTAAATTCTACACCACATCCTAATAATGATGCATTATTCTTTTCTGATACTGATGCATATATTGGATCTAATGCTGCATCTACATCTGCTGATAACATTCTTGAGTTACAGAATACTTTGTCTAATAAATTAGGTCTGTTTTCTCCTCTTTTGTTTAATAATTCTGCAATGAATGTATCAAATACATGTGATTCCATTCCTGTGTTGCCCATACTTCCTATTTCTTCTTTGTCTGATAATATGCATACTGCTGTTTTTTTAGGATTGTGTACAGAAAGCATTGCTTTTATTTCTGCATATGCACATACTCTATCGTCTTGACCATATCCTGCTACCATACTTCTGTCAAATCCCAAGCTTCTTGCTTTAAATGCAGGTACTAATTCTATTTCTGAGCTTAGAAGGTCTTTTTCTGTTATTCCGTATTTTTCATTTAATATTTTTAATATATTTAATTTTACTTTTTCAGATGTTTTGTCATCTCCATAAGGAATGCTTCCTATAAGAAGATTTAAATCTTCTCCTGATATTCCATCCTTTAATTTCTTTTCCAGTTGGTCTTGTGCTAAGTGTGGTAATAAATCTGTTATAGTAAATATTGGATCAGTTTCTTCTTCTCCTATATTTAATTTTATTTTCTCTCCATTTGTTTTAACAATTACTCCATGAATAGCAAGCGGAATTGTCGTCCATTGATATTTTTTTATTCCCCCATAATAATGTGTTTTTAAATATGCAAATCCTGTGTCTTCATATAGCGGATTTGGTTTTAAATCTAATCTTGGTGAGTCAATATGTGCTCCTATTATATTTAAACCTGTCTCTAAAGTATCTGTTCCTATTACTGCTATATATATACTTTTTTCTCTATTTATATAGTATACTTTATCACCTGGTTCTAAAACCATTTTTTCTCTTAAGTCTATAAAACCATTTTTTTGCAAAATTTCTTTTGCATATTCTACGGCTTCTCTTTCTGTTTTTGCTCTATTTAAAAAGTCTATATATTCATCTCCAAATGTGTTGATTTTTTGTTTTTTTTCTTCACTAATAGTTTCCCATCCACATACTTTTTTGTTAAATAATTTTTCTTTTAAACTTTCGTATTCTGACATAACAATCCCCTTTCTTTTATTTGTTATATACTTTAACTTTGTCAATTATATCATAATGAATTTTTACATACAATATCTTCCAACGATTTTATTATATGTATTTTTTTATTTCTTATACAAAAACAAAGCGGTCCTTGACCGCCCTTTGTTCTTGAATAGGAAAAATCACAGATTTTCCCTATTCAAGAAAGCTTCGCAAAAATTCCACACAAAATTTTTTCAAAATTTTGGCGGTAGAACAACGGGCGTGGGCTTTAAAATAAATTTAAATAG
>CANQWF010000051.1 GCA_947627485.1 uncultured Clostridia bacterium | reverse complement strand
TAGTATTAAAACTTTGCATTGCCCTTTTTGTAGTCCATAAGGTAGGACTTCCACTTGAGCCCCTAAATTCACCTACTGTTAAAGTTCTGTTTGCATTATATGGCATTGCATCGCTTTCTTGTCTATAGTATGTTTCCATTCTATCCGTATCATTATTAAAAACTAATATCTTAGCCATAAAAAACCTCCATAAATATATTTTTATATATTTTATGAAGATTTTTTTAGTTTGTTACTCTTGACTTTTATACTATACTTCTCTTGCTTTTATTATATATCTTTTTTTATTATCGTTTGTACAAGTTATTAAGGTTACTTCCTTTTTTCCATTTGTTAGCTGACTCGTACATTCTAGTTCATCTGGATTTACTATATATTTATCATATACCGCATATTTTACAGTATTTCCGCCTAAATCTGTTATCTCTACTTTATCACCATTTTTTAAAGTTGGAACTTTACTAAAAAATTTAGAATTCTTATAATTATGCCCAGCAATACATAAATTTCCTACCTCGTTAGGATTTGGTCCATGGAATTTACATGGTGAAATTTTTAATAGAGCATCTGAATATGTAGATAAAATTGGATAATTAACATTAATTGATGGTATATTTATTACCCCAATCGTATAATATACTGTTCCATCACTTGCTATAGATTTTTGTTCTTCTGGAACATCAACTGGTACTTCGGTTTGAACAGTTTGTGTTTGTGCAACTTCATCTTCTTCTGGTATAGCATTTAATATTACAACTGTTACTTCTTCTTCTATTGTTTCAGTACCATCTTGGAATTCTATTCCATCTAATATTTCTTGTGAAACTTGTTCACTCTTGTTCCTATCATATTCTGCATATATTGCATAAGAGGATAAAACGCATAACAAAAAAACAGAAATAAAAAATTCAATTCTAAAAAATTTTTTCTTTCTTTTTAATTCTGGTGTTACATATAATTTTTCATCAATCAAAATTTGATTCATTATTATATTTCCCTTTCTCTTACAATATATCACTTTAATTTTAACATAGTTTATTTAAAATTTCAACTACTGAATCAATACTTTTTTGTGGAGTTGAGGCACCAGCCATCACACCGATTTTATTATATTTTTTTATTTGTTCTATAACTAATTCTTCACTGTCTTCTATTAATAAGCTGTTTTTACAATGTATTTTAGATATTTCATATAATTTATTAGTATTTGAACTATGTTTTCCACCAATTATAATCATCATATCTACTTTACTTGCTATTTCTTTTGTTTCTTCTTGTCTTAATTTTGTTGCATCACATATTGTTCTTTTTACTTCTAATTCAATATTTTTATTTTTTAAGTCTTCTTTAATTAAATCTGCAAACTTATCAAACTTATCTAAACTAAAAGTTGTCTGAGCTATAATAATCACTTTTTTTATTTTAGAATCATGCAAACTTTTTAATGCATCTTGTATATCTTTTTCAGTCTCAATTACACAAACATTATTACCACAATAACTAATTGTTCCAATAGTTTCTGGATGAGTGCTTTTCCCTATTATCAAAATGTAATATCCTTTTTTTGAATATTCTTCTGCAATTTTATGTATTTTTAACACCTTTGGGCAAGTTAAATCTATTATTCTTATCCCTTTATTTTGTGCTTTATTATAAATTTGTTTTTCTGCTCCATGTGCTCTTATTATTACATTTTGTTTGGCTTGTTCTATATTATCAATAACATTAAGTCCTTTTCTTTGTATTTCTTCTATTACTTGTTTGTTATGTACTAGCTCTCCCAAACAATATATTTCATTACATTCATTTAATTTTTCTATAGTTTTATTTACAGCATTTGCTACTCCAAAACAAAAACCTGCTGTTTTACCTATAATTATTTCCATATTACTTCCTATTCTATAAATTGTTGTTTGTAGAATGAAAATTTTTGAGAGCGGGACGCCCAGGGGTGCGTCCCCTACAATACACGTTAATATTTGTAGGGGTCGCCGCCTTCGGCGACCCGTTTCCAAGAAAAATACCTAAATAAATTCAATACTACAAATAACAATTTATTATATCATTTTTAATATTTCTTCTTTTAATGTCTTAACAATGTCTTCTTGTTTAACTTTTCTTATAATTTCACCTTTTTTAAATAATAATCCTTCTTTTATTCCTCCTGCAATTCCTATATCTGCATGTCTTGCTTCATTTGGACCATTTACTCCGGCATCCCATTACTGCTACTGTTATATCTGCTTTTATAGTTTGAAGAAAATCTTCTATCTCATTTGCAATTGGTATTAAATCATATTGTATTCTTCCACATGTAGGACAAGCAATTAATGTTGGAGATTTATATAAATTGCAATCTTTTAAAATTTCTTTAGCAACTTTTATTTCTTTTACTGGATCTGCAGATAAAGATACTCTTACTGTATCCCCTATTCCCTGTCTTAATAAAGTTCCAAGTCCTATACTAGAGCTTACTGTACCACTAAATTCTGTTCCTGCATGTGTTACTCCCAAATGTAATGGATATTTTATTGTATTTGCTGATTCAGTATATGCATCAATACATAAGTCTAATGAGGATGCTTTTAATGATAAAGCTATATCATAAAATTCTAAATCTTCTAATATTTTTATATGCCTAAGTCCAGCCTCTACCATACCTTTTGCTGTCGGTCCTCCATCTCTTTCTAAAATATCTTTTGGAAGAGAACCACTATTTACACCTATTCTAATTGGAATATGTTTTTCTTTACATATATCTACAACAGCTTTTACTCTATCATTTGAGCCGATATTTCCTGGATTAATTCTTATTTTATTAACCCCCGCTTTTGCTGCTTCTAATGCAATCCTATAATCAAAATGTATGTCTGAAACTATTGGAATATGTATCTGCTTTTTTATTTCCGCTATAGCTTTCGCATCATCTATATCTAAACATGCAACTCTGATAATTTCACAACCTGCATCTTCTAGTTTTAAAATTTGTTCAACAGTTGATTTTACATCTTTTGTTTTTGTATTAGTCATTGATTGTATTACTACTTTATTTTGTCCACCTATTTGTATATCTCCTACAAATATTTTTTTTGTTTCATTTCTTTTTACCATGGAATTATCTCCTTAATTATTTTTATTAATTTTATCATAATCTTATTTTATTTTAAATAGATAAATTGAATTTTAATAACCTTTACTTTTTTACTAAATATGATATAATAATATATAACCTTAAAGGAGGTTTTTATGAGTAGTTCTAAAGATATAAAAAAGGAAGATTTAAGTAAATTAGAAGATCAAGCATATTTTGAACTTCTTCAGATTATTGCTGAAGCTACCCAATATCAAGATATTAATTTGTTAGATTATAGAATTCAATCATGGAAAAATAAATATAAAAAACTTTTAGATATGCCAAGCTCAGCTTCTAAATCTAGTTTCAAAAAAAGAATTGAATATCTTCTAAATCAATATTACTCTTCTATTACAAAATATATTTTAGATCAATTAAAAATAAAAGAAGAAAAAGCAATACAAAATCAATCAAAAGCTCTAAGAGAATTGTATTTGACAATAAAAAATACTAATGACTATGATTTATTAAAAAAGAAAATTAAAAAATGGAAAGAAAAATATCCTGTATCTGGATTTTTAGATATGTATCAAAAAAGAATCAAATCATATACAAGAGAAAAAAATCTAGAACAAAATTCTTTTAAACAAGAAGAAGCTTTTCGTGATCTTGTATATGTAACCAAAAAAACCGGTACATTTGATGAACTTAAATATGAACTAAATCGTTGGGAAGATAAATATTCTATTAATAATAAATTTACTATATATGATTTTATTAAACACCAATCAGAAGTTAAACGTTTTGTGTCTGATGAATTCTTAATGTCAATTGCAAGAGAAGAACTTGAGCCAGATAATACAGACGAATTAATTGAAGAATATAATAATAAGCCTTACTCAAATTTATCTGTTCAGAATAGTGCTGTTAACGCTCTACTATCTATACCTATTTCTTACAATAATGTCAATGAAATGTTTAATTGGGTTTATAAAAATAGGAATATTAAATTCAATGATAAGTATAAAGACTTAATATTAAAGACTGTATATTTAAGCTATTCACCAACATATTTAAATAAATTACCAAAACCTAAAATAGATACTTCTAGTAATTCTTTAACATTTGAAGAATTTACTAATATAGATGATATAAAAACATATGCAATAATTAGTTATTTTAACTTACTACTACCTACAAATAAACAAACATCTAATGATTTTTTTAATAGGTATATCCAAGTAATATATTCAAAATCTCAAAAAGCAAAAACTTTTAATAACATTATAGAAGATAAACCTACACCTATAGAAGATATGATTAATTCTGGAGTAGAAATACCTTTAACATTGCATAATCAAACTATTAATATTACTCCTTTAGACGAAAAGCCTATGACTTTACAACAAGATTTATCTGATGAAGATGAACCTTTACAAACAGATATAAACAATTCAACTGATACAACAAAATCTATGCAAATAAATTCAAATCAATTAATTAATGAAATAGCACAGACTCAAATTGATGTGAAAAATTTATCTACTGAAGATGCTAGTTTACAAAAGAACGCAGAAAACTCATCTAATGAAAACGATTCATTACAAAAAGATTCAACTACTAAAACAAACATGCCTCTGCATACAGAATTGTCTAAGGAAGAAAGTTTAGAAAAAAGAGCATCTAATAAAATCTTTGAATCTGTACAACAAAATAATAAATCTCAAGTTTTACAAAATGATGACTTAGGTTTAGTACAAGATGATAAAGTAGTACAACCTACAAAAGAAGAAACGATTGTAAAAAATGGCGTACCTAAATTAACTGATAAAATAGTGCCTAAACCAATTAATGAATCTAGCATAGATAAAGAAGATACTATTGTTTCTAAAGAATCTATGCAAGACGAAGATATTTATGAAACTGATATTAGTTATGATAATACTTGTGCATTATCTCCATTATTCTTTTCATATATTTATGAATATACAGAGCTTATAGATAATACTAATGATGCAGTAATTGACTATATTAAAACAGAACCCGAAAAAGAAAATGAAAACAACCTAGAGCCAAATATATTTATTGAAAAAAATTTATAATCCAGAATAAAACTTATATTTTATTCTGGATTATTTTATATTTAAAAGTGTATTTCTTTTGAGAAACAATCTAAAATCATTTAGTGTTCATACATATTTCCAATATCTTTTCTATAATCTAACTTCTCATCAAGATTTCCTTTCATAGAATTGTAAACTTTTTCTTTTGCTTCTTCTAAAGTATTTGCAGAACATGTAAGTCCAAATAGTCTTGAGTTACTAACTGATGAATATGTATTTCCTTGTACATTTCTGGTATTTGCAAAATATATCTTTACTCCTTGTTTCTCTATTTCGTCTTTATTTAATGTAAATTCCAATGGTTCTTTTCTACTTTCTACTGCATACTCTTTTGTTACTACATATACAGTAAATGTATAATTCTTTTTAAATTTACAATTGTCCTTACTTAATGTTTTATTAAATATATTTTTCATTACTTCTGTAAATGGTGTTTCTAATGAATTTAGTACATTTAAAGCTTCTGGATCACCAAATCTGGCATTAAACTCAATAAATTTTATTCCATTCTTTGTTTTAAAGAATCCACCATATATTACTCCATTAAACTCTATTGAATCCTTATTTACATATTTTAATGTATTTTTTATAAGCTCTGCACATTCATCAACATCTGATTGCTCCAAGAAAGGTAGCATTCCATCTTCAAAACTTAGGCAACCCATTCCCCCTGTTCCTGGTCCTTTATCTTCATCAAATCTATATGGATAATCAAATGTAATTGGTGTAACAACTATGTTTTCTCCATCTGTTAAAGCCATTACTGTAAATTCTCTTCCTTCAACTTTATCTTGAATTATTACATTTCCGCTTGTTTCCAAACAGCTTTTAGCATACTCATAGCCTTCTTCTTTTCCTTTAAAATGTACTCCTCCAACTTTTACGCCTTTTCCACCTGTTAGTCCTTCTGGTTTTACAACAAAACTATCATCTTCATAATTATCAATAATATTTTTTAATTCAACAGCATCTGTTATATTGTAATTTTTTATTATCATATTTGGTGCAAGTTTTTCTACAATATCTAAGCTATATGATTTACTCCATTCGATTTTTGCACCTTTTGATGTTGGGCCAAATGTTTTTAATCCCAATTCTCTTGCGACATCTATTAACCCATCTTGTAATAAATTATCGCTACTAATTACACATGCATCAATTCCATTTTCTTTAATAAAATTTCTTACTACATCTTTATTGAACGGATCATCTACTATATATTTGCCATTTGATTTTTTTACATATCCTATTATGCTTGGATTTTCGTATGGACAAACTGTATAAAGCTCATATCCTTTACTAATGTACTCTGCTAATACTGCTTCTCTTCCTCCATTTCCTAATAATAAACATTTTTCCATTTTGGTTTCCCCCCTATTTAATATTCTCTCTTATAAATTGTTGTTTGTTCCGTATTCGGAAAATTCAGGACAGTCCCAAAAATCCCCAAAATTGGTGATTTTTAGGGACAGTCCCTAGAATTTTCCACTCACAAACAACAATTTATTTGTTTAGTCAATTTTATCAGTATTAAAAAAATTTTTCAACATTTATATAAAAAACTATTGACATTTTTTAAACTTAATTATAAAATAATTTTACCATAAGGCGAACATTATTTTGACAATCAGATTTTCGTATATTAGGGGGTAAATATGGGCATATTAAAATTCAAAAAAACAATAAATACGCAAACATACTTGGCTGTAAGTGTTTTAGGAAATAGTCTAAAGCTAAATATAAAATATACAAATAACACTTCAATCAATCTAAATAAAAAAGAAAATGAAATTGACTTGTTTTTACCTAAAATATACAAAAATACAGAAAATATAGATATAATAAATTTAGCTATTCAAAAGCTATATAATACAATCGCTGAAACAGAAATAGAATATGCTATGGAAGTTGCAAGACATATATTAAAATTTGCTCCAGAGGATTATTCTATAAAAAGATTAAATAACGAGTTCTACAAATGTTCAAAAAATAAAATTATAATAAATCCAGATATAGTCAAATACAATAGAGAAATAATAAACACTACTATTATACAAGCATTTTGCAAAATAAAATACAGATCAAATTCTATAGCATACAAAAAGTTATTAAATAATGCTATGAATAAGTACGAAGCATATAAGGAAAAAGAATTTAATATATTAAAAGTAGTAAAACAAAGTGCATAGAACAACTTTTTAATAATATATATTTCCAGTTATAAACTTTTTTTGTAATACAAATGTAATATAAGTTTAATCTTGGTGAAATATTTTTTAGTTGTTTATATTATATAATATAATATAATATATTTATATACTAAAGAATAAAGGAGTTACCTAGATTGAGCACTTATTCTAAATTGAAAAAAGAAGGTATCGAAATTATAGAAAAATTAGATACCTTAAAAGTAAATACAATTGCAATTAATGTTGCAAGTAAACTATGTCTCGCTTTTCCTGAACACAATCTAAATAAAAGCGAGCTCTTTGAGTCTCTTGCAAGGCTTACTATGTATGTTGCAAAAATGCCAAAAGATTCATCTGGTGCTAAATATTTTTATAAAGATAACTCTATATATTTTAATGAAACTACAAATATTGATGAAATGTCTACACTTGCTGTTCATGAATGTATACATTGTATTCAAGAAGTCCGTGATAACAATAATGTATCTAGAATGGGATTATACACCCCTTCATCTAATTCGGGACTTGCTATAAACGAAGCTGCAGTACAGCTTATGGCATCAGAAGCAAATACTATGAAACCTGTTAATGAAACATACTATGGAATATCAATAAATACTATTAGTCCTAATTATTATCCTCTGGAGTGTGCTCTTCTAAATCAAATAGCATATTTTACTGGAACATATCCTTTATATCATAGTACATTAAATAGTAATGATATTTTTAAAAATACACTTATAATAAAAACCAATAATAAAACATATTCACAAATTTCAAAAAATTTTGATAAATTACTGCTATTAGAAAATAACTTAAACTATTATTCAAATGAATTGCAATATACAGATAAAATAGGAGAAATTAAATTATTAAATAAGCTAATAAATGAAACTAAGGAAGATATTAAATCAGTATTCTTTAAAACTCAGAATTTAATTATGAATAACTGCTTTAAATCAGATTTCAATAATATTAGAAATTTAGATGATATAAAAGATTTTAATAATAAACTCTATAATTATAAAAACATAATTGGTTCATCAGATGACTATACATTTTATAATGAATTTTACCGCAATATGATGAGTATGATTGAAGAAAAAAAATCATACATAGAAGAATATGGAGAAATCAATTTATTTGAAGATATAAACAATTCCCTTGTGCTTGTTGATAATACAAAAAATATCTTTTCTTTTATTAACACATTTATAATTAAAATTAAAAAATTATTTAAACTTAATACGTCATCAGAAGATATTAATGATATATAAATTGTAATATAATAAAACTTTAATAGTGCTGATGGTTAGGGATTTACCCCTGTTTATTTGAATAAATTAGAATGAGAACCAATTCCTAGTAGTAATAAGATTAGTTCTTTGTCATTTTTCTTATATTCTAGTAATATATCGGGTTGTATGTGACATTCCCATATACCGTTTCATTTTAGGATTTAATAAATGATTTTTATATTTTTCTGGCAATATTTCGTCACTTGATAGCATATTAATAACTTTATCTAGTTCATTATAATTAAAGTTGGGTTGCTTTCTTATTATTTTTAGTTGCTTTTTAAATTTTGTTGTCAATTTTATTTCAAATTGTTTACTCATTATCTAAATCCTCCATTATTTCAGCTAAATTTTTATAACTTTTATAATTTTCAGGATGTTTCATTATTTCTTCAGCTTCTGCAATGCTTTCTATCATTTCATCACTAAATTTTGGAATACTAACCTTAAATGGTAGACCACAATGAAGAATAATTTGCTTTAAATAAATATTTACTGCTTCTGTTGTAGTCATACCTAAATTATTAAGTATTTCTTCGGCTTCTTGTTTTATTTCAGGTTGAACTCTTATGTGTATCATACTAGTTTTATTCATAATAACCTCCATTCCATCGCTTCGCTCGGCACAAAGTGCCATGAAAAATTGCGACACTTATATTTCTTTGTT
>CANQWF010000050.1 GCA_947627485.1 uncultured Clostridia bacterium | reverse complement strand
CCAGCAACAGTAGCAGAATTAAAAGCAGGGCAGTATGTAAATTATGTATACAAAAAAGGAGATGGAACACAAGAAACAATACCTTGCATAGTGTTATATGACGATGAATATAACAAAGAACACAGTACAGATTATGGAATACAAATAATAACTGCTGATGTGGTGGATGAAATGAAAATTACCCTAACTGAAGAATATTGGAAACATCCTGAGACTTTATTATATGAAAAAGCTCAATCTTATTTAAATAATTCATTTGCAACTATGGCTAGATGCGTTGGATCAGATCCCGCGGATCCCGAGGAGGTTGGTGGAGAAGGGGTTGTTTACGACTATAGCGATGAAATGAGTACAAAGATGCGTTTCGAACCTGAATCAGTTACCGATATTGCTCAATTGGCTTCTATATCTGCTGATACTTTGATTTCGAGTTATTGGCTATTTCAACCCTTTAAATTCCAGGAAAGTCCCGATAATTTTGTTACTGGTTTAATAGTTTTCCCGGAAGAGGAATGTAATGGTTGGCTTTTTAATACTTATGCGTCATGGAATGAGGGTTCAGCTACTCCGGTTACAA
Source organism: uncultured Clostridia bacterium (assembly GCA_947627485.1). Lineage (GTDB taxonomy): Bacteria > Bacillota > Clostridia > TANB77 > CAG-508 > CAG-452. The sequence goes on along the minus strand of CANQWF010000050.1, from coordinate 8,840 downwards.
AGGGGTTCCGTCCTTGCTTCAAACTGATACCAGAAATTAAAATCGCTAGTGGAAATGGTACAATCGATAATCCATACCAATTAGAAATTCCGAAATAATTTTTGAAAATAAATACACTTACTAAAAATAGTAGGTGTATTTTTATGTGTGTATATATTAAATATTTAAATAAAATATCAAAAGTACTTGTAAATACTAGCAAAAATATATATAATATATACGTTTAGGAGGGAATACATGAATAATATAGATTTAAAAGATACATATTTAAAATTTTTTGAGAGTAAAGGTCATAAAATAATTCCAAGTGCGCCAATAATACCAGAAAATGATCCAACATGTTTATTTAATACTGCTGGAATGCAACCTTTAGTTCCATATTTAAAAGGTGAGCCACATCCACAAGGAACAAGACTTGCAGATGTTCAAAAATGTTTTAGAACAAACGACTTAGATTCTATAGGGGATACAACACATCATACTTTTTTTGAAATGCTAGGAAATTGGTCGTTAGGTGATTATTTTAAAAAAGAATCAATATCTTGGAGTTTCGAATTTTTAACTAAACAATTAAATATACCAGTAGAAAAGTTAGCTGTAACTGTATTTAAAGGAAATAAAATTGTACCAGCAGATACAGAATCAGCCGATATTTGGAAGTCATTAGGAATTAAAGAAGAAAGAATTGCATTTTTAGGCGAAGAACATAACTGGTGGCCTAATATGGAACTTCTTGGACCATGCGGACCAGATACAGAAATATTCTTTTGGAGAAGTACAAGTGATGTTCCAGAAAAATTTGATCCAGAAGATGAAAACTGGGTTGAGATATGGAATAATGTTTTTATGCAGTATAATCATGAAGAAGGAGGAAAGTTTACTCCATTAAAAAACAAAAATGTTGATACAGGATTAGGTGTTGAAAGGGTAACGGCAATATTAGAAGGATATACAGATAACTATAAATCATCAGTTTGGAAAGATGTTATAGAGAAGATAGAACAAATATCAGGTCTATCTTATGATGACGAGCAATATGCAAGAAGCATGAGAATTATTGCAGATCATATAAGAGCAATAGTAATGATATCAGGCGATGAAGCAGGCATAAAACCATCTAATACCGACCAAGGATATATACTAAGAAGATTAATTAGAAGAATGATAAGATATGCTAAAAAGTTAAATATAGATATTAATTCTGATTGGGAAAAAGAATTAGCAACTTTAATTATAAATAAATATTCTAAATATTATAATGAACTTGAAAAGAACAAAAATGATATATTAGAAACATTGAAAAATGAAAAAATTAAGTTTAATAGAACTTTGGAAAAAGGATTAAAAGAATTTGAAAAAGTAGTTAATAATCTTGATGGAGACTTAATTAATAAAGATATAGCATTTAGATTATACGATACTTTCGGATTCCCAATAGAACTTACAGAGGAACTTGCAAATGAGTTGAATTTAAAAGTGGATATAGAGGGATTTAAACAAAAATTTAAAGAACATCAAGAAAAATCAAGAGAAGGTTCAATAGGTAAATTTAAAGGCGGACTTGCATCAACTGGGGAAATGGAAACTAAATATCACACAGCAACACATTTATTAAATGCTGCTCTAAAAAAAGTTTTAGGACCTCATGTTCATCAAAAAGGAAGTAATATTACTGCAGAAAGAATGAGATTTGATTTTTCGCATCCAGAAAAAATGACAGACGAACAAAAACAACAAGCAGAAGAATTAGTAAATAAATATATAGAGCAAGCAATACCAGTAGAAAGACTTGAAATGAAAAAAGATGAAGCACTTGCATTAGGGGCAGAAGCTATGTTTATTGATAAATATGGAGATATTGTTACAGTATATAAAATAGGTGACGTATCATTAGAACTATGTGGAGGACCACACGTTGATAATACAAGTAAGTTAGGACATTTTAAAATAAAAAAAGAAGAATCATCATCAGCAGGTGTAAGACGTATTAAAGCAATACTAGAGTAAAAAAGGAGAGATAAAATGGAAGATTGTATATTTTGTAAAATTATAAAAAAAGAAATACCTTCAAATATAGTATACGAAGATAGTGAAATTATAGCTTTTAGAGATATAAATCCACAAGCACCAATTCACATTTTAGTAATACCTAAAAAGCACATTGCATCTTTAGTAGAGTTAAAAGAAGACGATGAACTATTAATAGGAAAAATCTATACAGTTATAAATAAAATAGCAAAGCAAGAAGGAATAGATAAAAATGGATTTAGAGTAATTGTAAATTGTGGAGAAGATGGAGGACAAGAAGTACAACACTTACATTTTCATATATTAGGTGGAAAAAAACTTGGAGTAAAAATTTGCTCATAATGTATATGAAAAAACGTTATAATGTGTTATAATATATATAGGATACATTGGAGGTGTTAAGTATGACGACAAATAAATATGGAAATGCCTTAACAATTTTATTAGTTATATTAATAATTGCTATAATAGTAGGTGTAGGATTTTTAGTTTATAATTATGTTATAAAACCTAATATGGAGGAAAAAAATGCAATAGAAGCAATAGAAGAATTCGATAGGCAAGTAGGAGATAATGGCAATGAAGAAGATTCACATTCTGAGCAAATAGAAGCACCAAAGGAAGATTCATCTACAGGTTCTGGAAAGCACAAAGTATATTATAAAGAATTTGTAATGCTTGGTTATATAACTATTCCAAAAACTAATGTAAAGCAACCTATTTTAGATACTGTTACACCAGAGTCATTAAATACTGCTGTTGCAGTATTATATCCAAGTAATCCACAATTAAATCAACCAGGAAATGTTGTAATTGTTGGACATAATTACAGAAATGGACAATTCTTTTCAGATAATAAAAAATTATCTGTAGGAGATAAAATTTTGATAAAAGATAATTCAGGAACACAGTTATCTTATAAGATTTATCAAAAATTTGAAACTACAGAACAGGACACAAGTTTTTATACTAGAGATACAAAAGGAGTAGCTGAAATCACATTATCAACATGTACAGATGATGCAAAATCAAGAATTATAATTTTAGCAAAAGCTGAATAAATTTTAAAGACTATAAAAAATCTCTCAAATTTATTTGAGAGATTTTTTGGCTGGGGTGGGAGGATTCGAACCGCCGCATGCCAGAGTCAAAGTCTGGTGCCTTACCACTTGGCTACACCCCAATATTTTATTTTTGGTTTGTGGGGTGGAAGATGGGACTTGAACCCACGGCCTCTGGTGCCACAAACCAGCGCTCTAACCAACTGAGCTACATCCACCATTTAGGTCACGCATATTATTTTAAATAATTTTTTTGTCTTTGTCAATGCTTTATTGATAAATTTTCTAAAAAATGTAAAAAACAAAATTGAATATGGACATTTTATTAAAAATGAATTAAAATATATATTAGTTATAATTAAAGATGGAGGGAATTATTAATGAATATATGGCATGATATAAAAAAAGAAAGAATAAATAAAGATGAATTTATGGCTGTTATTGAAATAACAAAGGGCGGAAAAAATAAATATGAATTAGATAAAGAAACAGGAATGTTAAGATTAGACAGAGTATTATATACTGCAACGCATTATCCAGCAAACTATGGATTTATTCCAAGAACATATGCAGATGATAATGATCCATTAGATGTTTTAGTATTATGTCAGGAAAATATAGATCCAATGACATTGGTAGAATGCTATCCAGTAGGAGTAATAAATATGATAGATTCAGAGCAAAATGATGAAAAAATAATTGCTATTGCAAAAAAAGATCCATTTTTGAATATGTATAAAGATATAGAAGAACTACCAAGACACATTTCGTCTGAAATAATGCATTTTTTTGAAGTATATAAACAATTAGAGAAAAAAGAAACCGTTGTAGAAAAAGCATCTGGAAGAGAAGAAGCAGAAAGAATTATACAAAAATCAATAGATAATTATAATAAAAAATTTGCAGTTTAAGGAGAATATAAATGATTGGAAAAATACTATTTAGTTTAATATCGCTTTTACTGTTTATATATGTATTTATATTTAAACTTGTAAAAAAGAATGATACTACATATCTTTTTATATTAATAAGCCAGGCAATAGGTATATTGCTTAATTTTATACAAATCATATTTAATATACTTAATGGGGCATTTTTTACTTTTATTACTTATGTGCTTTGTATAATAATTCCAGCATTAGTATTAATATTAGAGATAAAGGGATTAAATTTTAGTGAATTGCTAAGTATTGGAGCAAGTAAAATTTTACTTATGTTAGGCAATAGGAAAAAGTCTAAAGATATTTTAATAAATTTAATTATAAAATATGATAAAAGTTATAATGGACACAAGATGCTTGCAGAGATATATCAAGAAGAAGGTGGAATGAGAAAAGCAATTGATGAATATGTAAAAGTGTTAGATATTAGAAGTAATGATTACAAATCATATTTTAAAATATCAAAGTTATTAAATGAATTAGGTAAAAAAGATGAAGCAATAGAAATGTTAGAAATACTATCAAAGAAAAAACCAGACTTTAATGAAGCAAATATAATGCTTGGAGAGTTATTTTTAGAAAAAGAAAAGTTTAAAGAAGCAATTAATGTTTATATTAGAGCTATTAAATGTAATCCAGAAAATGCAGAGTTATATTATAATTTGGGAATAGCATATGTCAGAATAAATGAATTTTCACTTGCAATAGATTCTTTTTCTAAAGCGGTCGAAATAGATAGCAATTTATATAATGCATATTATAGATTAGGTCAAATTTCATTATTATATAGAGATATTAACGAAGCAGAGAAAAATTTTATGCAAAGTATGTATGGAGAAACTGAAATTAAATCATTTTATCAATTAGCAAAAATATATATGATTAAAAATGAAAAAAGTAAGTCAGTAATGTTTTTAAATAAAGCAACGGAAGTTAGTAATAAATTTTATGAAATGGCATTAGAAGAACCAATATTTTTCTCTGTAAAGGACCAAATAATAAAACCAGAAAAAGATTTAGAATATTCAGAATCAAAAAAAGAACAAGAAATTTCAGATTATTTAGATGACACATATAGTCTTACAAAAATATTAGATGAAAAGAGAAACTCTAAAAACGAAAAGAAAAAATTTAATATATAGGTTATAAAAATACAATTCTTAAATAGTATCTAATATATAAATAAAGAAAGAAGTGATACTTTGAGTAAAAATATAGGTATATTAGGTGGGGATTTAAGAATTGTATTTTTAAGCAAAATGCTTGCAGAAGATGGATATACAATTTATACATATGGAATAGAAAATATTGATTATTATAATTGCAAAATTATAAAATGTGAAACAATAGAAGAAATGTCTAAATATTGTAATTGTATAATAAGTGGAATACCATTTTCTAAAGATGGAGTTTATATAAATAGTCCATTTAGTAGCAAAGAGATATTAATAAGCTCTGTATTAAATGATCTAGCAAACAAAACATTGATAGCAGGTTCTATAAAAAAAGAATTAAAAGAAGAATTTTATAAAAACAAAATAAAAATAATTGATTTAATGGATTATGAAAGCCTTACAATTTTAAATGTAATACCAACTGTGGAAGGTGCTATTCAAGTAGCTATGGAGAATACCGATTTTACTATTAATGATAGCAAATGTTTAGTATTAGGATTTGGTAGAATAGCAAAATTATTATCTAAACGATTAAAAGACTTAGGAGCTAATGTTAGTTGTATGGCTAGAAAAGAAAAAGATTTGGCATGGATTAAAGCATATGGATATAAAGAAATTCATATAAATAATTTGATTGAAAATTTAAATAAATATGATATAATTTTTAATACTGTACCTGCAGTAATATTAAATGATGAAAAATTAAAATTTTTAAAGGATAAAAATAAAGATGTTAAATTAATAGAATTAGCATCTAAACCTGGTGGAATAGATATTGAAAAAGCTAAAGAGTATAACATTAAAACAATTGAAGCATTAGGATTACCAGGAAAAGTTGCACCACTTACTACTGCAAAATATATAAAACAAACATTAAAAAATATAGATGAATTACAATATATATTTTAGGGAAGGGGAGAAATTGTTATGACAATAATACAATCAATTATATTAGGAATAGTTCAGGGACTTACAGAACTTTTACCAATATCAAGTTCTGCACATTTATTTCTTATTCCATGGATTTTTAATTGGAATATTCCAGAATCATTTGATGTGGCATTACATTTTGGAACTTTGCTTGCAATAGGTATATTTTTCTTTAAAGATTGGATAGAGTTAATAATTGGCGGATACAAAATGATCGTAAAAAAAGAAAAGAGCACTGAAGGCAAAATGTTTTGGTATATAGTAATTGCTACAATACCAGGTGGAATTATAGGTTTTGTACTAGATAAATATGCTGAAAGCATATTAACTAAACCACTTATAATAGCAATAGCATTAATAGTTATGGGTGTAATATTATATTTAGTTGATAAATATGCAAAAAAAGAAACAGAATATAAAGATATGACATTTAAACAAACTTTTTTAATAGGTTTATCTCAAGCTTTGGCATTTATACCTGGAGTATCAAGATCAGGAATTACAATGACTGCAGGGAGGGCCTTAGGAGTAAAAAGAGAAGCAGTTGCAAAATATTCGTTTATGCTATCTGCTCCAATAGTATTAGCAGCAACAATTTTTAAATTAAAAGACTTTATAGAATATTTTTTGATAGCAGACATTTCTGGAATTATAGCTTTTGCGATGGGTGTTATCATGAGTTTTATTGTAGGAATAATGGTAATAAAATTCTTACTTGATTACCTAAAAAAAGGAAGCTTTAAAATATTTGCAATATATAGAATAATAATAGGTATAGTTGTGATTGCAATTTGTATGGTTAGATAAATTTAAAATATAAAATATAAACCCCAACTACTGATTATAATAGTTGGGGTATAATTTTATAATATATTTATGTTAGTATTTTTTTACCAATCTCTGTAACTGTACCTGCACCAACAGTAAGAACAATATCATTTGGACAAGCTCTTTCTTTTACGAAATTTGCTATATCATCAAAAGACGAAATATAAATAGCAGTTTTACCAAGAGAATGTATTTTATCTACTAAATCTTTAGAAGATATATTGTATGTATTAGATTCCCTTGCTGCATATATATCTGTTATTATAATATTATCAAAATTTGTAAGCACCTTAGCAAAATCATCTAGAAGATTTTGTGTTCTACTATATGTATGTGGTTGGAATATTATCCAAGATTGACGATATTTTTTATTTTTTAATGCATTGTACGTAGCAAGTATTTCACTAGGATGGTGTGCATAGTCGTCATAAACTGATATATTTTGATATGATCCAACTAATTCAAATCTACGATTTGCTCCTTTAAATTTTAATAAAGCAGACTTTATATCATATTTATTAATACCATATTCATAGCAAAGTGCAATACAAGATAATGCATTTAAAACATTATGCTTTCCAGGTATAGATAACTTCATTTCTGTGAAGTAGTTATTATTATGATAAACGTCAAATTTTGCAAATCCATTATCATCAAAAACTATGTTTCTTGCTATAAAGTTAGCCTTATCGTTTTCAATAGCAAATGTAACAACTTTTGCATCTGTAGAAGAGCGAAGTTCTAAACAATTAGGGTCGTCTGCATTTAGTACTAATAATCCATCATAAGGAAGAAGTGCTACATATTTTGAAAAAGCTTTCTTAATATTATCTAAATTTTTAAAATAATCTAAATGGTCATTATCTATATTTAAGACTATTGTAGATTTAGGACTAAACTTTAAAAAACTTTCCACATATTCACATGATTCCAATATAAAATAATCACTATTTCCAACTCTGTTATTTCCGTTTATTTCTTTTAATATTGCTCCAACTTGAATAGTAGGGTCAAGTCCAGCTTCTATAAAACATAAAGAAATCATTGAAGTAGTTGTTGTCTTTCCATGTGTTCCTGCTATACCAATAGTATCTTTGTATATTCTAGTAAGATATCCGAACAAAATCAGATCTTTCAACAGCAGTAATATTATTATTTCTTGCTTCAACAAGTTCAGGATCATCTTGTTTTATAGCTGCAGAGTAAACAACAAGATCAGCCTTTTTTACTAAATTAGTTTCATGACCTATTGAAACATAAATTCCATGACTTGATAATCTATCAGTTATTTTACTTCTGGTAACATCAGAACCAGTAACAAATATTCCGAAAATTACGAAGAATTTCGGCTATACCACTCATACTTATTCCACCAATACCAATCATATGTATATGTTTATATTTTTTTAAATTTTCTATATTTGTATTAAAATTAATCATTTTTGTCACAACACCTTTCTTTTACGAAAGAAATTATATATGTAAAATAAAAAAAATTCAATATATTTGCATAAAATTAATAAATCTAAACAATATATAAGTATGATAAAAATAAAAAAATGTGTCTAACCAGTACAAGAAAATCTATTTATATCAAATATAATACTTGCTAAAAAATCCTTATAAATAGATGAATTTTAAAATTTTATTATATAAATAAAACTATAATTTTACCATTTAAGAAAATAAAAAAATAATCTTGTAAAATAAAGAAGGAAAAAAACATTTTTTGACGAATATAATAATTGTACATAATAAAACATGTATAATATTTAAATCATTGGAAGGCGGTGCACACAAAATGCAAATAACAGATGTACGTTTAAGAAAAGTAAATTCAGAAAACAGAATGAAAGCTGTTGCTTCTGTAACATTCG
>CANQWF010000049.1 GCA_947627485.1 uncultured Clostridia bacterium | reverse complement strand
TACATATATTTTAATTTTTCAAAACTTAACTCTATTAATGAAAATCTAGATGAATTTATCAAAATTGAAGAAATAATAAATGAAAACAATCAAAATCGCAAAGTCGTGTAATTGAAGATTTACAAGACTTTGCAAACTGGTTGGTATATTTTTAAATCCACACCATTAATATTTGCTTTCCAACCACTTGGGAAAGGAATAGATGGATAATTATTTGAAATTGTTCTTGCTTGATTATATATGCTACTTCTAGGTTTAATTTGGCCGGTAACTAAATTAACACCATCTGGATTACACATTGGTACTATATATATTGAAGTATTTTCAAAAATATTTCTAGCATTATAACCATAAATTGTAGTATTGTTAACATAAGCTAAGCAAAAGTTTTCAACAAATTTCATAAGTAAAGGAGAAGTAATCCATTCATTTGCATGAATTGCAGCACTGTAAAATACTTCCGTATCTCCAGTTCCTATTCTTATATATGGAATTGAATTATTAAGAACGCTAGAACCTATCGAGCCAATTTGCAAAAATGGATAAATGCTAGAGAGAGCATTAATATTTAATTCTAAAATATTTGAACTATAACTTATATTAGTAGGTACAATATTTCCAAAGGGAACTATAATTCTTTGTCCTATTTGTAAATTATTTGGATTAATATTTAAATTTGCAAATTTAATTCTGTCTACAGTAGTATTATACTTTCTTGCAATGCTATATAATGTGTCATTTCTTTGAATAATATAAGTAGTTCTTCCATTTACATATGGAAATAAAGCATTGCATGTTAAAGTCCCAACAATACCATCAGGAGTAAGACCAAAATTTCTTTGAAATCTAATTACTGCATCTTGAGTTAATCTGCCAAAGTTTCCATCTATAGTACTACTATAAAAACCCAATTTCATTAAAGTACTTTGCAAAAGTTCTACAATTGGTCCAGTGGACCCTAAACGTAAAGTTTCCATTAAATCACCTAAAATATTATATTAAAATTATATTTTTTTGTGATATAATTATAATGATATAATTATAAAAATCAAATTTATAGAAGAAAAAAATAGTGAAAAAGGAGCCTGGCCCCTTTTTCACTATTTTTTTAAATATGTATTGAAAATCACGATATTTTTTGATAAAATTAGACAAAATAGAGTAGAAAGTAAGTAGTTAAGTGTTACTAAACGGGAAGTTGTTAGTAAACGAAAGAGCCAAAACAGATTGGCTTTGCTGACTTGTTTTCGCATTCCGCTATTAAACAAAGAATTAATCTTTATTGAACGTGGAAGCTCCAAAAAGGATAGGGGGCTTTTTATTATGACAAAATTAACATTAACAAAAGGCAAGAAAATTATTTTATCTGCAATGCTTTTAAGCATTTTATTAGTTTTATCAAGATTTTTATCAATTAAATCAACATTTTTGGTAATTAGTTTTAGTTTTATTCCAATGATGCTAGCAGGAATCTATTTACGGACCTAAATATTCCGCAATAATTGCAGGACTTGCGGATTTAATTGGTGCACTTCTTTTCCCATTTGGACCATATTTTCCAGGATTTACAATATCATCTGCTTTAATGGGATTTGTTTATGGAATTTTCTTATATAAAAAACCAGGAGAAGAAAGAAAAGATTTTAAATTTATTATTCAATTAATAGTTAGTAGTGTTATTGTATTGGGTGTAATAAAAATATTATTAGAAGCAGTATTTTTAAATGTGTTATATGGAAAAGCATATCTTGCAGTAATTGCATCTAGATTTACGACAGAAGCTATAATGCTTCCAATTCAGGTAATTACAATATTCTTACTTGAAAAGGCACTGAGACCATTTGCTAAAAAATATTTATATAAAGAAGAAGAGATCGATATTGATGAATATTTAGATACATTTGATAAATTTACCAAAGATCCAAATTTAGATGCTATGAGATATATAATGGAAAGGTTTGATAATCCAGAAAAACAAACAAAATTCATACATGTTTCAGGAACAAATGGAAAAGGTAGTATATGCGAAATGCTTGCAAGTATTTTAAATAATACAGAATACAAGCTACGGCAAATTTATATCTCCACATTTAATAAAATTTAATGATGGTATATGGATTAATGATAGACAAATATCAGATGAAGAAGTAAAAGAAATATTAATTCCATTGTCAAAAGTAATAGAAGAATACAATAAATCCCATAAAGTTCCAGTAAAATGGTTTGAAGTAATTACTTCACTTGCACTTATATATTTTGCAAAACAAAAATGTGATTTGGTAATTTTAGAAACAGGACTTGGTGGATTAACAGATTGTACTAATATAGCCTGTGCAGAAATTGCAGTAATTGGAAATATTGGATACGATCATGTGGATATATTGGGTAATGATATTTTAGATATTGCAAAGCATAAGGCTGGAATTATTAAAAATGATTCTGATACAGTAGTTGTAAAACAAAATGATGTAATGCAAGTTATAGAAGAAGAATGTAAAAACAAAAATAGCAAATTACATGTAATACAAAAAGAAGATGTAACAAATTATTCATATGATATTGATTTGCAGAAATTTGATTATAAAAGTTATAAAAGTATAGAATTAAATTTGAAGGGTAAATGCCAGATATATAATGCAGCAGAAGTATTAGAGATTATTGATATATTAAAAGAAAAAGGTTATAACATTAAAGATGAAGCAATATATAGTGGATTAAAAACAGTAATGCATAGAGCAAGACTAGAAACTTTAAGTAAAGACCCTTTAATTATATTTGATGGTGGGCATAATGAAAATGCTGTAAAAAATTTACAGCAAAACATTAATCAATATTATCCAGATAATAAAAAAGTATATATTATATCAATTTTAAAAACAAAAGATTATAAAACAATTATAAAAAATATATGCGAAGATAAAAATGCAATTTTCTTCTTTACAAGTGGAACAGGTGAAAAAAGATATTTATCTAAACATAAGTTATATAAAGAAGCAAAAAAATATTTAAATGATGTAAACATGTATGAAGAAGAATTAGAAGATGCAATAAACATCTCTAAAAAGATATATAATGATAGAACTATTTTAATAATAGGTAGTTTTTATGTGTATAAAACAGTGCTAGGAGTTTTGGGAAATGATTAAATTACAAAATGTTAATTTTAGATATAAAAATGGTAACGATGTTTTAAAAGATATAGATTTAGAAATAAATGAAGGAGATTTTATAAGTATAATTGGAAAGAATGGTTCTCGGAAAATCTACTATGGCAAAAATTATTTCTGGTTTAGAAAAACCAAATAAAGGACAAGTTCTTGTAGATGAAATTAATACAAAAAATAAAAAATCATTTTTAGAAATTAGAAAAAAAATTGGAGTAGTATTTCAAAATCCAGAGAATCAAATTTTATTTAATAATGTTTTTGATGATATAGCATTTACAATGAAAAATTTGGGGATAGAAAATTATGAAGAGAAAATAGAAAATTCTCTAAAAAAATTAAATATGCAACAATTTTTAAATAGTGAAAGCTATGATTTATCTATGGGACAAAAACAACGTGTAACTATAGCAGGAGTAGTTGCCACAAATCCTAAATATATAGTATTAGATGAACCTACAACGATGATAGATTCAGAGGGCAAAGAAGACGTATATACTATGCTAAAAGAATTAAACAAGCTAGGATATACAATTATTTATATAACTAATTTTATAGATGAAATATTGATGTCAGATAAAATTGTTGTAATAGAAGATGGAAAGATAATTAATATTTTTGCGAAAAAAGATATTTTAAATCAAATAGATTTTTTAAAAAACCATCGTATTAAAATACCATATGTTGTAGAACTAGTGTATGAATTAAGAAATAAGGGTATAGATATAGAAATAGAAAACTGGGATAAAAAAGAAATTATGGATAAAATAATAGAGGTATCAAAATGAAAAATTTAATTAAGTTTTTTCTATTTCTAATCTATACAATAGGAATATTTTTTGTAAGAAAGTATATTATATTTTTTATAATTGTATTATTTAATATAATACTTATGGCTATACTAAAAATCAATATGCAAAAAGCAGTAAAAAATTTAATAAAATTATCACCATTTATATTGTTTACAGCAATTATTAATATTTTATTTGCCGACTTGGAATTTGCCATATTAATAGGAATAAGATTAATATTAGTTTGTAATTTAAGTTATATATTTGCTAAAACAATTTCATATACGCAAGTTCGGGGAAATCATCGAAAAATTAATGTATCCATTAAAAATATTTGGAGTAAAGCCAAAGGAAGTTGGATTAATTATATCAATTGCACTTTCATTTATACCAATAATGAAGGATGAATTGTTGCAAATAAAAAATGTATTAAAAGTTAAAGGGATAAAACCTACTAATTTTAATTTATTAAAAAATTTAAGTTTAATATTTAAACCATTTTTTATTTCAGTACTCCAAAGATTAAATGAAGTAGAAATGTCACTTAAAGTAAAAGGTTGGCAGGAAGAACAAAGCGGTCTTTGACCGCCCTTTGTTCTAGCCGATTTGAGTTTGCGAATAAAATGAGCAAATCTCAAAGGCGATAGCGATTATAGCATTTTTGTTGAATAGGGAAAATCTGCGATTTTTCCTATTCAACAAATAAAGAGCAAAAGGGAACAGACTCCTTTTTGCTCTTAGTGTTTAAATAGTCTGACATAAAAGAAAGCCCACTGTTGTTCTTAATCTAAATCTACAGTTACAGATTCTTTCGATCCATTTTGTAATAATAGTTCAAAAGTAGTAGCCATCTCTCCAGTTGCACTTAATATATCTTCTACTTTATAATTTTTAAATGGTTCATATAAATTTATATGCATATTATTATCACTAGTAATATTAAGCAAATATACCTGTCCGTCTTCTGTAATTAATAAAGATTCAGGGTTAACACTAGTACCTATATTATATGTTTTTATTCTTTTAATATTTTTTAACTGTGAATATTGTTTTATATTATCAGTATTTGTTGATAATGTAGCGTATGAACTAATAAAATCAAATGCACCCTCCTTTACTCCGTTAGATACTTTTGAATCTATATAGTAATTTAAAATACCATTATTTAAATACGCGTAAAATATATGCATTCCTGTTTCTGTTGCTTCAAAATTTAATGTAAATAAATCTTCTGTAGGAATTTCTGCTACATTATCAGGGGCTATAGTAGTTTCTTCTTCTTGAGAATTAGAAACATTCTGATTAGTTTCTGAGGTAGAATAATTTTGTTGGTTTACATCTAATGAAGGATCTGTTTTAGTAGTTTTAATAAATCCAAAATAGTAAACTATTCCTAACACTATTAGTAATATAAATATTATAAATATACATATTGCTGTTCCTAAACTTATTTTTTTTGATGATTCATCCATTTTTTACCTCCTATCTAATTATTAACAAAAAAGAGTATATCAATTAAAAAAAATGATGTCAATTCATTTAACAAAAGTTGATATACATTTATATAAAATAATGTTAAAAAATGGAAGAAAAGTATTGAATAATACTTTTCTTTGCTGTATAATCAAATTAGTTTAATTCTAAATAATTTTTTCTATGAGCAAATCGCTTATAAATTTCACTATAAATTAAAAATAAAAAAAGAAAGGATGATGGATATAGAACTTAAAAAAATTGAGGAAGGTCTTATTTCTATTTATGAAAATAGTTCAAAAGAAAGACTAATTAATGCAAGAGAAATGTTTCATGCGTTAAGAGGGAAAAATACAAAAACAAAATATAATGATTGGATAAAAGATAGAATTACAAAGTATAAATTTGAAAAAAATATTGATTTTATAGGTTTTTCGTTAAAAAACGAAAAACCTATAGGAGGAAGGCCAACAAAAGAATATTATTTAACTATAGATACAGCAAAAGAAATTTGCATGATAGAAAATAATGATAATGGTAGAAAAATAAGGAAATATTTTATTGAGATTGAAAAAAGATATAAAAATATAGTAAATAAGAGTAATAATTCAAACCAATTAATTGATATAATGCAGAATGCAATAAACTATATGAAAGAAAATAATATAAGGGTAGATAATTTAGAATTAGGATTAGAAGAAGTAAGAAATGAAATAGAAGGAATAAAGTCAAAGATAGATATAAAAATTCAAAACAATTATTGTTTGGCATCAGATATAGCAGAACAGTTGGGACTATACTCAGAAAATAAAATTCCACATTCGAATTTAATAGGAGCAATAGCAAGAAACTTGGGGTATAAAATATCATACAAACATTATTATGAAGATGAATATATTGTAGTAATAAAAGATATAAGTAAAAATGAATATTGGCAGGTATATTTTAAGCCCTTAGCAACAAAAGAAATAATAGAGTGGTTTAACAAAAATAAAGAAGAGATATATTATGAAATACAATATGTTAAGAATACAAAAAATGGAAAGAAGGGAGAGATAAAAGAAAAAGGTTATAAAATAGAAAATATCTGTTATAAAACAAATTAAAATCTAAATAATTTTTTCTATGAGCAAATCGCTTATAAATTTTCAAGAAAAGAAGGTAAAGTAAATGATATCAATAGTAAAAAGTATGTGCTTACACGGACTTGAAGGATATCCTATTGAAGTACAAGTTGATGTATCAGGCGGACTTCCATGTTTTGAAATAGTTGGACTTCCAGATACAAGTATAAGAGAAGCAAAAGAAAGAGTAAAAACAGCAATAAAAAATTCAGAATATGAACTTCAAAGCAGAAGAATTATTGTTAATTTAGCACCGGCAAATACTAAAAAAGAAGGGTCATATTTAGATTTACCAATAGCAATTGCAATATTATTAAATATAGGTGAAATACAAAATCAAAATTTACAAAATGATATTTTTATAGGAGAACTATCATTAGATGGTAAAATTAATAAGATAAATGGTGTTTTACCAATATGTATAGAAGCAAGACGTTTAGGAATAAAAAGAGTAATTGTGCCATATGAAAACTGCGATGAAGCTTCAATTGTAGAAGGAATTGATGTAATAGGAGTAAAAACATTAGAACAAGTAGTAAACTATCTAAATGGTGTAGTTGAAATAAAGCCTAATAAAATTGATGTAAAATCATATTTCGAGCAGAATAACAAATATTTATTGGATTTTTCAGAAGTAAAGGGGCAAGAAAATATAAAAAGGGCATTGGAAGTATCTGCAGCAGGTGGTCATAATTGCCTTTTAATAGGAAGCCCAGGCTCTCGGCAAAACTATGATGGCAAGGAGAATACCAACAATTTTGCCAGATTTAACTTTTGAGGAGGCACTAGAAACAACAAAAATACACAGCATAGCAGGGACTCTTCCAAAAGATACACCAATAATAACTACAAGGCCATTTAGAGCACCACATCATACAGTATCAGCGGTTTCACTAGCTGGTGGTGGAAAGATACCAAAACCAGGAGAGATAAGTTTAGCACATTATGGAGTATTATTTTTAGATGAGTTACCAGAATTTAATAAACAAACTTTAGAAGTAATGCGTGGCCCTTTAGAAGACAGAGTAATCACAATATCAAGAGTAAATGCAACACTTACATATCCATGTAATTTTATGTTTGTTGCATCAATGAACCCATGTAGCTGTGGATTTTATGGCTCCAAAGAAAAAGAATGTACATGTTCTCCACAATCTATTTCAAGATATATGAATAAAATAAGTGGTCCATTATTAGATAGAATAGATATTCAAATAGAAGTAACTCCAGTAAAATATCAAAAGTTAGATGATGATAGCTATGTAGAAACTTCAAGTCAAATAAGGGAAAGAGTAAATAAGGCAAGAAAAATTCAAATAGAGAGATATAAAAATGATGGAATATATTCTAATGCAGAACTTACCCCAAAACTTACACAAAAATATTGCAGATTAGATGGAGCAAGCAGAAATCTTTTGCAAAAAGCATTTGAAAAATTAGGATTAAGTGCAAGGGCTTATGGAAGGATATTAAAAGTATCAAGAACTATTGCAGATTTAGATGAAAGCATTGACATTCAGCAAAAGCATATTGCGGAGGCAATTCAATATAGAAGTTTAGATAAAAAATATTGGAAAAATTAGAGGCAAAAAATGCAAGATTATATAGAGTTAAATATAAAAGATAAAATGTACCCAAATAAATTAAGACAAATAAAAAATGTTCCTAAAAAGTTATATATTAGAGGGAATTATGAATTGCTAAAAAGTACAGGAATAGCAATAGTAGGGTCAAGAGACTGTACTAGTTATGGATTTAAACAAGCTTATGAATTTGCAAAAGAGTTATCAAAAAAAGGAATATGTATTATAAGTGGATTGGCAGAAGGTATTGATACAGCATCGCATTTGGGTGGTATGCATCAGATTGGCAGAACAATTGCAGTACTTGGGTCAGGTCTTAATAAAATTTCTCCGGAAGAAAATAAAATTTTATCTCAGTCCATTTTAAAAAATGATGGATTAATAGTTACTGAATATGGTACATATGGAGAAATAGATTCCAAAAATTTTCCAAAGAGAAACAGAATAATGAGTGGATTATCTGATGGGGTACTTATAATAGAAGCAAGAAATAGAAGTGGAACTTTAATTACAGCAAGATATGCAAAAGAACAAGAAAAGAAAATATTTTGCTTGCCAGGTAATATTGATATTAAAAACAGTAGTGGTACAAATGAGTTGTTAAAAGTAAATGCTAAGTTGGTAACAAATATAAATGGTATATTAGAAGAAATAACAAATAAGCAATATGCTACGAAAAATGAACCAGAAATAAATATTGAATACAAAAAAGTATATGATGCAATAACTAAATTTCCAATAAATATAAACGAAATATATAAAAAAGTAGATATTCCAATGTCAGAAGTAAATCAGATAATTACAATGTTAGAAATAGATGGATTAATAAAAAGTCTTCCAAATAATGAATATGTAAAGGAGTAAGAATGTATATAAAAAAAGAAACAGGAAATTTAGGAGAAAATATAGCTGAGCATTATTTAAAACAAAAAGGATATATAATATTAGATAAAAATTTTGAATGTAGACAAGGGGAAATTGATATAATTGCAAAGGATAAAAATGAAATAGTGTTTGTAGAAGTAAAAACAAGAACAAGTAGTAGGTATGGAACACCTTCAGAAGCGGTAAACAAAATAAAGAAAAAGCATATGCTTCAATCGATAAAATATTATTTGTATGTTAGAAATTTATGCAAAGAATTTGTAAGAATTGATGTAATAGAAGTATATATAAAAGACAATGTATACAAAGTAAATCACATTAAACAAGCTTTTGAGGGATAAGATAGTGATAATACTATTATTACTAAGTGGACTTTTCAAATTGTTGTTCTCTTTTAATTTATTAAACACTTTTTAATCAAATTCAATAGAATTCTATAAAAATACATAAAAACAGTATTAATCAAAACCTATTGATTAATACTGTTTCGACATTTTAGAGGTTTTAAAAGCTCTCTAAAAATTATAAAAAAATGGTCGGGGGTGACCATTTAAAAAGTGCTATGCCTACTGAAATAACTGAGTTACAAGAAACATTGCCAAGCAATCCGTAAGCAGTTTCACTATAAAGGCTGAAAAAGTTTTAAAAAGAATGAGAAAGTCTAAAAATATATTTCATAAAATAAA
>CANQWF010000048.1 GCA_947627485.1 uncultured Clostridia bacterium | reverse complement strand
AGAAAAACTCCAAACGGAGAATTCAAAGATATAGCTCATCCAATCAATGCTGAAACTAGAGAAAAAATTCAAACAGCTATATTAGAAGCTTATGAAGCTCCTGAAGCTGAAGAAGTTAGTGAAGAATCAGCAGAATAATAATTAGATAGATAAAAGCATCCGATTTGGGTGCTTTTTTCCTTTTAAAAAAAATTTAATATCTTTTAGATAATTTTCTTGCTATTTTTGTTATAATATTGTATGATATTATAAGTAGAAAAGTGATAATGGAGGAAAACAATAATGAAAAAAGTATTTATAGTAAGTATGTTAGCAGTTATTTTATTATTATCTTTAACAACAAATATATTAGCTGTTGAACAAAAAAACACATTAGAAACAGAGACAGCAAGTGAAATAATGGAAATTAAAGATGAAGTTAAAACGGAAAAGGATGAATATACTAGAAAATATGGCTCTGAAAGTTATGGAATGACAGCGTATATTTTAAATAAAGTTAGAATATTTAGTATACCGTTTTGCTTTTTAGGAATAGCAGTAGGAGCTTTATATCAATATGTTTTAGGAACTAGAAGATTAGACATGAAACAAAAAGGATTTGCACTTATAGTTTCATTTATTACAATACTTGTTATATGCCAAGTATTACCATTAATATTTGCCATAGTAGTAAGAGGTTGGAGGGGTTAAGAAGCATGAAAGTTTTATTTGCAGTTAACAATGATGATATTTCTGACGCAATCTTAAAGAAATATCAAAAGAATTACAGAGAGATATTATCATATAAAAATGTATATTACTTTAATGCAATTTTAAAAGAATTACAAAAGGATAAAAGTTATGATAGAGTTGTAATTAGCGAAGATTTAGAACCATTTGCTAATAATAATTATGATGCAATTGATAAATTCCTATTTGAAAAGTTAGATAGTATAAGTGATGAAGCAACAAATATGGATGGAAACGATACAGATATAATATTTATTTGTAGTGATAGAAGAAATAAATCAGATGAAATGTTATCTAAACTTTTTGGAATAGGTATATATAGTGCTATATTAGGACAAGATAGAAGTACAGATGAAGTGTGTAGATTAATAAATAAACCAAGAACAAAAAAAGAAGCTAAACAATATTACAAAATTGATGTGGATAATGTTAATTATCAATCTGAAAGTGAAGATAGTGTAAGTGAAGCAGAAGTACAAAATATAATAGCACATTATAAAAGACTTGGAAGAAATGAAGACAAATATATAGATAGTTTTAATAATATAGTTGCTCAATATAATGATGCACAACTTAAAATTATAATAAGATATTTGCCTATAAATGTAAAAGCAGTTCTTGAAGAAAAATCTCCTAAATATCAACAACTTATTTCTTTTTCAACAACAAATAATACAAATATAAATAAAGGTTATGATACTAATAAATCAAAAAAAGGTAATAATAAAAAAGGAGAAATACAAGTAGAAATGCTTGATGACGAATCTGATAGAGATAAAATCAAAAAACCAATTATTATACCAACTGGAGTAAATAAAAGCCAAGTAAAAAAACTTATAAAACCAGTAAATGTGCAACATAACCCTATAGAAGAAGTTGAAGAAGATATACAGGAAGATAATACAATGTTTGATGAATTAGATAAATTAATAGATAGTTCTACTCAAACTGATACTCCACAACCAAAAAGAGGAAGAGGAAGACCTAGAAAAGTTGTACCTAAAGAAGAGATACAAGAAAATAAACCAAAAAGAGGAAGAGGTAGACCTAGAAAGAATCAGCCAATTGAAGAAGTTCAAGAGGTACAAAACATACAAGAAATAAAAGAAGAAGATGAAAATGATGAATTAATAGATTTATTTAATATAGATAGCGAAGAAGAAACAAATAATATAACAACTGAACCAAATGATTCTATAGATTTATTTGAAATTGGTAATGAAAATTTAACTAATGAAGAACCTGATGAAGATGAAGAAGATTTAGATCTATTTAATTTATCATCTAATGATAACGATAAAGAAGAAAATGATATTGAAATAAATAATCAATATAATTCAAAAACAGATATAACAAAGACAAATTATAATTCAATAGAAACTAACAATTTATCTACAACTCTTACAAAAGATAAAAAAGTAGTATGTTTTGTAGGAACTACTAAAAATGGTACATCATTTATAGTAAATAATTCAGCACACTTATTAGCTTCAATGGGAATATCAACTGCAATATTAGATATGACAAAGACTAGAAATGCATATTATATATATACAAATAGTGAAGAACAATTAATGGAAACAGCTAAGGAGAGTATAAATAAATTAAGAAGTGGTATAGCAGATGGAATTAAAGTAAATAAAAACTTAACAGTATATACATCATTACCTGAAGATGACAATGAATATAGAGATGTAGACAACATATTATCTACACTTGTAAAAAATCATTCAGTAGTTTTAATAGATTGTGACTTTGATACACCAATGGAATATTTTGGAGTAGCACAAGAAATATATCTTGTTCAAAGTATGGATGTATTAACGATACAACCACTTACAGCATTTTTAAGAAATTTGCAATCTAAGGGAGTACTTAGACAAGAAAAATTAAAAATTGTTATAAATAAAAGCGTAAACATAAAAAGCGTGCCAATAAAAACACTTATAGGCGGTATATCAAAATATAACGATCCTTCTATGTCATACATGAAAGATTTGTTTGATAAAGATAGTGTTCCATATTGTATAATACCGTTTGAATTACAAAATTACATCAAATATTTAGACGATGTAATAACATGTACAGTATCACTAAATGGGTATAGCAAATCTTTTATCTCAGCACTTAAACAATTATGTAATATGATTTATCCATTAATAAACAATCAAACATATTCACCAAGAGGAAACAATAATAAAAATGATTTTTCAAATCAAATGAATGATACATTAAGTAAAATGAAGAAAAAATATCAATAAAATATGTAGAATAAGAGGTGATAATTTGGATCCATTTTTAATAATTATAATAGTTCTTGTGTTTATTATAGCTGGTTTAATTTGTTATAATTTGAATATATATAAAAAGATAAAATCTTTTAGCAATATAGATGATAGATTATCTAATTTAAATGTTCTACAGGATTTTTTAGATACGATAGGAAAAGATTCTTCAGTAGACAATAAACTAGAGATTATTAATAACATATTAATTGAAAAATTTGCGATTAAATATTCTACAATAGTAGTATTTAATGGCGCTGAATATGAAATTAAGGCAACTAATGTAGATGAAAGACATTGGGAAGCAATGAAAAATTTACATACAGAAGACATGTTTAAAGATAGTATAAACACAGCAACTCCAAAGTATGTTACAGTAAATGGACCAGAAGAAAAGTTAGTCTATCAAAAATCAGAAATGGGTAGAGCAAAATCAGCTATGTTTTTTCCTTTATATATTGATAATATATATATAGGATATTGGATTATAGAAAGTAGTGATCCACATGCATTTGATAATATGGATACAAGCGTACTAGGGATTGTAAGAGAAAATATAGTAGCAGTATTAAAAACAGTTTCTTATCAAAATACTATAGAAAACATATATAGAGTAGATAAAAACACAGGATTAAATTCTGCAGAATATTTGTATGGAAAAGGCAAGAGAATACTAGATAAATATCCTGAAAGTTCTATTTGTATGTTAAATATAATAAATATAGAAGAAATAAATGAAAAGTTTGGAAGAAATATAGGAACAGATATAATTGTAAAAATGAGTAATGAAATAAAGAAAAGCATTGCTTCAAAATATATATTTGTAAGATATATGGGACCCAAATTTGCAATAGCTTTTTCTGGAGTAGATATAGATTCAGTACAAGACTTTATAAAAAACATGAAGGAAGAAATAGAAAAAATAAAAATACCTATTAATCAAAAAAGCAATAATAAAAAACAAAAAACAATTTTTGCATCTCCAATAACTAATTTTGTACTTGCGACTTATTATAAAGGAACAGGTTTAGAATCTGTAACTAAAAAATTAGAAGATTACTTAGATGATTGTGATAAAAAGGAAAGTAATATTAATTGTATATAGGAGGTAATATATGATAAGTGATAAGACCATGAATTTTAAAGTAGAAAGGGATAAAAATGTAAAGGCAAAAGAGATACTAAAAGAAGTGTATGAAGCATTGGTTGAAAAAGGATATAATCCAATTAATCAAATAGTTGGATATATTTTATCTGGAGATCCAACATATATAACAAGTCATAACAATGCTAGAAATTTAATAAGAATGATTGAAAGAGATGAATTACTTGAAAAAATGGTTAAAAATTATATAGGATTAGATGATTAATATGAGAATATTAGGTATTGATTATGGACAAGCAAGAGTAGGTATAGCAATTACTGATGAGTTACAAATAACAGCACAGGGATTGAAGACTATAAATTATAATGGAAATGACAAAATATTGTTATCAGAACTTGATAAAATTATAGAAGAATATAATATAGAAACAATAGTAGTTGGTATGCCATTACATATGGATGGTAATAGAAGTAAAAGAGTAGAAATAACAGAAAAATTTATACATAAATTGAAATGTAAATATAATAAAATTAAAATAGTTTCTCAAGATGAAAGATTGACAACAGTACAGGCTCATAGAACAATGAATGAATTGGATATTAATAAAAATAGAAAAAAGCAATTAGTAGATACTATATCAGCAGTATATATATTAGAAACATATATAAATAAACCTTAAAATATTGCAAAAAATAAAACTATATGTTATAAATAAATAAGATTTTAATATTGTATTTTACAAATTATAAATTAGTAAACTGAAAGGAGACAAAAGAATAATGGATTTTGAAAACAATGAAAATGAAGAAGAATTAGACAATATCATAGTTTTAAATGATGAGGAAGGAAAAGAAGTACAATTCGAATTTTTGGATTTAATAGAATATGAAGATGAAGAATATGTTATATTACTTCCAATAGAAGAAACAGATGAAGATGCAGGAGAAGTAGTAATTTTAAAAGTAGAAGATACAGATTCAGAAGATGAAGAATCTTATGTAAGTGTTGATGACCAAGAAACACTTAATACTGTATTTGAAATATTTAAAGAAAAATTCAAAGATGAATTTAACTTTATAGATGAAGAAGAATAAAATAAATATTATTAGGCGGGTAAAAATCCGCCTAATAATATATGACATTTTATTTTACAAGAAAAATTTAAAAAAATTTAGAAATTTGTATTGACAGATTTGTTAAAATCTAGTATACTTATTTTCGTCATGAAAAATGGGCGCATAGCTCAGCTGGTAGAGCATCTGCCTTACAAGCAGGAGGTCATAGGTTCGAGTCCTATTGCGCCCACCATTTTTTTGGCCCGGTAGTTCAGTTGGTTAGAACGCTAGCCTGTCACGCTAGAGGTCGTCGGTTCGAGCCCGATCCGGGTCGCCATTTTTAATATAAGCCTAGATAGCTCAGTTGGTAGAGCAGGGGACTGAAAATCCCCGTGTCCGTGGTTCGATTCCGCGTCTAGGCACCAATTATACAAACTCGGACTTTTAAAATATTTTAATAGGTTCGAGTTTTAATATACTAAAAAAACATCATTTTGATATTGATAATATATAGAGGTGCAAAATGTACGAACTTTTATATAAAATAAATAATCCAACAGATTTAAAAAAATTAAATTTATTGGAAAAACAAAAGCTAGCAAAAGAAATAAGAGAATATTTATTAGAAATAGTATCAAAAAATGGAGGACATCTAGCATCTAATTTAGGAGTTGTTGAATTAACTATTGCTTTGCATAGTATATTTAATTGCCCAGAAGATAAAATAATATGGGATGTAGGACATCAGTCTTATGTTCATAAAATATTGACTGGAAGAAGGAAAAAAATGAAAACTCTAAGAAAAATGGGTGGAATTTCAGGCTTTCCAAAAACTTCCGAATCAGAATATGATAATTTTGATACAGGACATAGCAGTACATCTATATCAGTAGCTTTAGGCATGGCAAGAGCAAGAGATTTGTTAAAACAAAACAATAAAGTAATAGCAGTAATAGGCGATGGTTCACTTACTGGTGGGATGGCAACTGAGGCATTAAATGATGCTGGAAGCAGTAAAACAAATATAATAGTTATATTAAATGATAATGAAATGAGCATATCTAAAAATGTAGGTGGAATTCCAGCTTTGCTTACAAAGATAAGAATAAAAAAAACTTATACAAGATCTAATAATTGTATAAAAAGATTTTTTAATAAAGTTCCAATAATAGGGAAGCCAATTGTAAATTTAGCTCATATAGTTAAAAGAAGTATAAAACAAGCAGTAATCCCCAATATGTATTTTGAAGACATTGGATTTACATATTTAGGGCCAGTAGATGGACACAATATACAAGAGCTTGAAAATATATTTTATAAAAGTCAAAATATAGAAGGACCTATTTTAATACATGTTATTACAAAAAAAGGAAAAGGATATAATTTAGCAGAAGAAAATCCAGATAAATTTCATGGAATATCTAGTTTTGATATAAAAACTGGAAAAACAAAAAGTGTTAAAGTAAAAGATTATTCAAAACAATTTGGAGAAAAATTAGTAAATTTAGCATCAAAAGATGAAAAAATTGTTGCAGTAACTGCAGCAATGAAGGATGGTACTGGTTTAAAGGAATTTGCAAACAAATTTCCAAATAGATTTTTTGATGTAGGAATAGCAGAACAACATGCAGTTCGGATTAATTGCTGGAATGTCTGCATCAGGTTTAAAACCTGTATTTGCAGTATATTCTTCATTTTTACAAAGAGGGTATGACCAATTAATACATGATATTGGAATTCAAAATTTACCAGTTACAATATGTATAGATAGAGCAGGAATTGTAGGAAATGATGGGGAAACACATCAAGGGTTATTTGATTTGGCATTCTTATCAGAAATACCTAATTTTATTGTTATGGCTCCAAAAAACTTTGAAGAATTAGATAAAATGTTAGAGTTTGGTATTAATCTAAAAAATCCGGTTGCAATACGATATCCAAGAGGTGGAGAAGGAAATATAAAATTTGATAAATGCGAAGATATAATTTTAGGAAAAGCTGAAATATTAAAAGAAGGAAAAGATTTAAGTATAATTTCGATTGGAAAAATGGTAGAAAAAGCAGTACAAGTTTCACAGATTTTAGAAAAAGATAATATAGATGCAGAAATTATAAATGCTAGATTTTTAAAACCTCTAGACAAAGAAACAATATTAAAATCTGTACAAAAAACAAAAAAAGTAATTACTATAGAAGATGGTGTATTAAAAGGAGGCTTAGGAACAGCTGTAATAGAAGCCATAAACAGTAGTAATATAAATGATGTAAAAGTTATAACATGTGGATATGATGACTGCTTTGTAAAACATGGAAGCGTTGTAGAAATAGAAAAAGAATATAAAATGGATGCTGAGAATATAGTAAATAAGATAGTCTGCAAATATTTTGAGTAAGCTTTACAAGTATACATAAATATGGTAAAATACTAAATAGTAAAAGGATATGGAGGAATTTGTAAAAATGGATAATACAAATTTAAAAGATAAAGAAGAAACAATAATTGAAGCAACAAGATTAATTGGTAGAAATAGTGAGTATATAAGACAAGCATTAAGAGATACTATGATTAACTCATGGGGAATAACTATGATGGTAGAGCCATTAAAATCAATTAAGGATGAAAAAGGAAGACCAATAGCTACAACTAGACTAATACATTATGCAAACACAGCGTTATTAGCAATGAAAATAGCTGACGGATTATACCCAAATGATAAAGAATTTGCTAAAGGAGTAGCAACAGTTGCTCTTTTACATGATTTTGGACAAGGACCATTTGGACATAATGGCGAGGCTGCATTTAAGTTTGCATCTAAACAAAATAATGGTGGAGCAAGACTTCATAATATAGAAGGTGCAATGAAACTTTGGTATAGATATTCAAAAAATATAAAATATGCAATTAATTCTGGTGAAATTATTGAAGATGAAGCTTTAAAAAGAGGTATTAAAAAAGAAGAATTAAGAGAGAGAATAGATAAAGGATTAGAACCAATACTTGCAAAAGAAATAAATAAAGAAGCAGAAAAAAACAGAGAACTATCAGAAGAGGCAGTTAAAATAATTGTGATGGCAGCAGGAAATCATAATGGAGAAAGAGGAAAATCAAATATAAAACCAAATTTAGATAGAACATTTGAAGAATTTATGAAAACTGCAGAAAAAACATATATTAATGTTGAAGAAGATAAAAATATGGAACCATGTAACATTATAGATGCAATTGTTAAAATAGCAGATCAAATTTCTTCAATAACACTTGATATAATAGATGGAAAAAGATCAGGGATAGAAGATAAAATATATGAAGGTTGGGCAGAACCAATATCAAAGATTTTACAAATTACAGAAGATGAAGCTAAAGAAAAATTAAAAGGTAATAACGAGGAACTAAAAAAACTTACAAAAGAATTACAAGATAAGTTTGTAGATGATATTATAAAAAGTAGCAGTAAAGATGAAATAAATATGAAGATGGCACATTGGCTATATGGCTTTACTGATGAAAAAGGTCAAGTTATAGAAAATGGTCTTAGAACATTTAATATGACAGAACATACAGCGTATGTTTCAAATGCAAAAGAAGAGGTTGTTTTAAATAATACTGTTTTGAGATTAACTGATATTCTTGCTAAATCGGTTTTAGATGAAGATGGAACATTTTCTCCAGAATTAAATGAAGTTTTTAGAATATCTGGAAACAACCCAACAAGAAAATTTAAAGAAAAAAGGTTGAATGACAATTACAATGGAAATGAAAAGTTAAAAGGTTTTTATAAATATGTAACAGAACTTTCATCAGAAGAATATAAAATGAATAAAGAAATTGTCAAAAGAATGGAAGTACAATATTATAGAAAAGAAATAGAAGGAGCATTAAATAAAAGAAATAACATTTTAGATAATACTGAAATAAGAAGTCCTAGAAAGAGTATAGGATATTTGATAGAAGAATATATGTTATCTCCAAGTTATGAAGCTATGGTACCAGATGAAAATGGTAAATATTCAGATCAAGAAGTAAAAAATATGATAGATAGAATTAATGCATTTTTAAGAATGAATCCAATAGAAGGTACAAAACACTTATCATTATTGGTACAGAGAAAAAAATATCAAGTTGGTATAGATGGACAAGCTAAAAAGGTGTCAGACGATGATGTTATAATGAATACAGATCAACAAATAGCAGCAAGAATTGCAATAAGTTATTTAAATACTCTTAATGATAAAAAATTAATTGATTTAGCATATGATTTGGGAATATTAAAAGAAGAAGAAAAAGAGCTTTTTTTAAAGCAATACATAGAACATTCTGGCAAAAGAACAGGACAAGGTGGATATAAAACAAAGTGTATGAAATATGCACAAGAAGATTATTTAAGTGGATCTGGAGAAAATTATGAAGAAAAAGAAAATAAAACAGATGATGAAATGTCCTTATAAAAAGAATATAGCAAAATTTAGCTATATTCTTTCAGGTTGTATAAATACTTGATTTTTTTCATAAAATATAATAAAATATATAAGATTTTAAATATAAATAAAAAAGAATATAAAATAGAAAAGGGGTAATAAGGTTGAAAAATAATATAGGAAAAAGTCCATGAAAAATAAAAGTCCTAAAAAATAGTACTTTTTGGAAAATAATGT
>CANQWF010000047.1 GCA_947627485.1 uncultured Clostridia bacterium | reverse complement strand
TAGCGGAAAAAGCAATAGTACCAGTTTTACCATCAAAAGAAGAATTCCCATATGCAATAAGAGTAGTATCAGAAGTTTTATCTTCAAATGGATCTACATCACAAGCAAGTATATGTGGAAGCACACTAGCATTAATGGATGCAGGTGTTCCAATTAAAAATCCAGTAGCAGGTATTTCAACAGGACTTGTATCAAATCCAGATAATCCAGATGATTATGTAATGCTTACAGATATACAAGGATTAGAAGATTTCTTTGGAGATATGGACTTTAAAGTAGGTGGAACAAA
This sequence comes from uncultured Clostridia bacterium, assembly GCA_947627485.1. Lineage (GTDB taxonomy): Bacteria > Bacillota > Clostridia > TANB77 > CAG-508 > CAG-452. Next base: position 9,653 of record CANQWF010000047.1, on the reverse strand, counting down.
AAACGGAATTACAGCTATACAAGTTGATATAAAAGTTGATGGATTAACATACAAAATAATAGAAGATGCTTTTGCAAGAACAAGAAAAGCAAGACAATATATATTAGATGAAATAATGCTTAAACAAATTGCTGAGCCAAGAAAAGAATTATCTAAATATGCACCTAAAATAACAACAATGTCTATAAATCCTGATAAAATTAAAGATGTAATTGGAAAAGGTGGAGAAACAATTAATAAAATAATTGATGAAACAGGTGTAAAAATAGATATAGAAGAAGATGGAAGAGTATTTATATATACTGAGGACGCAGAGAAAGCAAAAAAAGCTCAAAAAATTATAGAAGATATTACTAGAGAAATCGAAGTAGGAGAAATTTATGAAGGAACTGTTACTAAAATAATGCCATTTGGAGCATTTATGGATTTAGGTGGAGGAAAAGAAGGATTACTTCATATTTCTAAAATATCTGAAAAAAGAGTAGAAAAAGTAGAAGATGTTTTAAAAGAAGGAGATACATTCTTAGTAAAAGTTTTAGATATAGATAGTCAAGGTAAAATTAGCTTAAGTAAAAAAGGTTTAGGAATAGAAGAAGAATAAATTTGCAAAATATTAATAAAAGTAGTATAATAAAAAAGGTGGCTAAATAAACTATATAATAAAGATATTTTATTTAAGTCATCTTTTTAATAAAGTAAGAGAGGTATAAAAAATGGAGTATTTATATATACTACAACAAGCTTTAGTTTGGATAATAACAATATTTTGGCTATATAATATAATAATTAGTGTTTGTTCATTAGTAAAATTAAAAGAAAAACCTTTAATAATAGATAAGCAACACAAATTTATGGCACTAATACCTGCACATAATGAAGCAGCTGTTGTTGGAAACTTAGTAGAAAGTTTAAAAAAACAGAATTATCCTGAGAATTTATTGGATATATATGTTATTGCAGATAACTGTACTGATAATACTGCAGAAGTTGCAAGAAATGCAGGTGCTATTGTTTATGAAAGATTTGACGAAACAAAAAAGACAAAAGGATATGCAATGCAATGGTTTTTAAATAAAATGAATGAGCAAGGTGCAGATTATGATGCAATGTGTGTATTTGATGCAGATAATGTTGCAATGCCTGATTTTATTAAAGCAATGAATAAAAAACTATGTCAAGGTGAAGAAGTAGTTCAAGGCTATAGAGATATAAAAAATCCAACAGATTCATGGATATCTGCAGGATACGCATTATTCTATTGGACAATGCATAGATTTTATCATTTAGCAAGATATAACCTAGGATTGTCGCCATTATTAAATGGTACAGGATTTATGGTAAAATATGACCTTATAAAAGAAGAAGGATGGAATACAAAAACACTAACAGAAGATATAGAATTTTCATTAATAAATATTTCAAAAGGTAGAAAATTAGGATGGGCAACAGATGCAATCGTATATGATGAGCAACCACTTGAATATAAACAGTCTTGGAACCAAAGAATGAGATGGTCAGTAGGGCATATACAATGTGTTAAATATTATTTAAAAGACTTAGCAAGAGGAGTAAAAGACCATAAAAGTTTAATGAATTTTGATGGATTTCTTTACTTAATGGGTATGCCAATGCTTATAATAACCTTTGGATTGTTGTTAGTAAATCTAATAATATATGCAGCAAATGGAATGACAACAGCAGCATTAATATGGAACTACTTAAGATATATAGGAGCAACATTCTTACTACCACCACTTACAGCAATTCTAATAATGTGGCTAGATAAAAGACCAATAAAACCAATGATAAAAGGAATACTATGTTATCCATTATTCTTAGGTTCATGGATATTAATAAATATAAAAGCATTAATAAAACCAGATACTACATGGACAAAAATTGAACATACAAGAAGTGTAAAAGTTGACGAATTAGACAATAAAATAAATGTGTAAAATTTATTATCATATAAAAAATATCTCTAATAAAAAATTAGAGATATTTTTTGCGTAATATGAAACTTTTTGCCCGGGGAAATTTCTCCCATTTTTCTCAGAATGAAACTTTTTGCCCGGAGCAATTTCTCCCATTTTATAAAGGAACTTTCTTTGTGTATCAAAACACCAACTTCCAAATAACAAACACAATTAAGCCAAACAAAAATTTAACTTCAACAATTTAAATAATTAAAATAGTGACAAAATATTTTTTAAATGATATAATTTTAGACAGGTGGTAGAATGATAATTGATAAAATAATTGATAGTAAAATAAAAACTTATGCATTTGTAGGACCATCGCGGTACAGGTAAAAGTTACAGAGCCCAAATGGTTGCAAGTGAAAGGAATATAAAATATATAATCGATGATGGACTTTTAATAAAAGAGAACGAGGTTATTGCTGGAACTTCTGCAAAAAAAGCTTCAACAAAAATAGAAACGGTAAAAAAAGCGCTATTTAATAATCCAGAAGAAGCAAGAGAAATAAAAAATGCTTTTTTAAAATATAGGCCAGAGAGTATATTAATACTTGGTACATCTGATAATATGATAAAAAAAATTAGAGAGAATTTGGGACTTCCTGAACTTACAGAAACTATTTATATAACAGATGTTGCAACAGAAGAAGAAATGACAGAAGCAAGAAGAATTAGGCAAACACAAGGAAAGCATGTTATACCTGTACCAACGTTTGAAATAAAAAAAGATTTTTCTGGATTTATATTAGATCCACTTCAAATATTCAAATCAAAAGGAAAAGATTCTAGTCCTTATATATCAGAAAAATCTATTATAAGACCAACATTTAGTTATTTAGGTAATTTTAAAATATCAGATACAGTATTTAGACAAATAATAGAATATTTAGCTACAAGAACAAGTTCTATACATAGGATAAATAGGGTAAGAATAGATAAAAATGAAACAAGCGAAGGAATTAACATATATATAGAGGTTGTTATAGTATATGGATATAATGTAGTAGATGAATTAAGAAGTTTTAAGAAAAAGTGTAAAAAAGAAATAGAGAATCAAACAGCAATGAATATAGAAACAATTGATATAGTAGCAAAAGGGATATATGTGCCAGAAAAATAGGTTTTAATAATAAACGAAAAAATTTTTATTTACCAGATAACAATTTAAGTATAAAGTAAAGGGAGAAATGTATATGGGATTTATAGTTGGAATTGATGGACCAGCAGGTAGTGGAAAAGGAACAGTAACAAAAAAAGTAGCAAATGAATTAGGTTTAATTAATATAGATACAGGTATAACATACAGATGTGTTGCATTAGAAGTTTTAAATCAAAACGTATCACTAGAAGATACTGATAAAATAATAGAAATAGCTAGAAATATAAAAATAGATATAGATAATACTCCAAATGGCGATATTGTATATTTAAATGGAAAAGATGTTACAAAGGACATTCGTTCTAAAGAAGTTACAAAAATTGTATCACCAGTTTCTTCTATAAAAGAGGTTAGATATTCAATGGTAGATATGCAAAGAAAACTTGCAGAAGGCAAAGATATAATAATGGAAGGAAGAGACATTTGTACATATGTATTTCCAAATGCAGATGTAAAAATATATTTAGATGCAAGTATAGAAGAAAGAGCAAAAAGAAGATATAAAGAAAATCAAGAAAAGAATATAGATATGACTTATGAAGAAGTATATGAAAATATAAAAAAAAGAGATGAAAATGATAAAGCAAAAGAAATAGGAGCATTAAAAATAGCTAGTGATAGTATAGTTGTTGATACAACAAGTTTAAGTATAGATGAAGTAGTAGAAAAAATAATTAATATAATTAAACAAAATCTAAAATAAAAAGGGAGCAGATTATGAAAGAGATTTTAAGACATATAATTAAGTTTATATTAAAAATTGCAATAGTTGTGGTATATAGACCTAAAGTTGTTGGAAAAGAAAATTTACCAAAAAATGAAGCAGCTGTAATTTGTCCAAATCATGTTCATGCATTAGATTCAGCAGTAATTGTTATGATGAATAAAAGAAAAATAAATATTTTGGCAAAAGAAGAGCTATACAAAAATTGTTTTATTCGTTTTCTTGCAAAAATATTTGGAGTATATCCAGTTAAAAGAAATGGGCGTTCTATGGAGAGTGTAAAGATTTCTTTAAAACTTTTAAAAAACAAAGAATTATTAATGTTATTTCCAGAAGGCACAAGAAATGGACTGGCAAAAAATATAAAACCAAAAGATGGAGCTATAAAACTTGCAATTCAAGCAAAAGTACCTATTATTCCAATAGGAGTTCAAGGTAATTTTAAATACTTTAAAAAAGTTAAACTAAATATAGGAAAACCAATATATTATAACTTAACTAAAGAGGAATCAAATAATAAAGAAACATTGGATAAATTAACACAAGAGTTAATGGATGAAATAATTAAATTGAGAGATGAAAAAATATAAAAATATTTTCCGTTATAATATTGGTAATTATTAATTAAAACTAGCGTTAAAATAGATAGTAGTGGTTGACAAATGTGCCTAATTTAAGTTATAATCAATTATTAGTGTGAATTATCAATTAATAAAAAATATGAAGGTGATTATAAAATGAACAATGAGAAAATTAGAAATGTAGCAATTATAGCACACGTTGACCATGGAAAAACAACTTTAGTTGATAGCCTACTTAAACAAAGTGGTACATTTAGAGACAACGAGCAAGTAGAAGAGAGAGTAATGGACTCTAATGATTTAGAAAAAGAAAGAGGAATTACAATACTTGCCAAAAATACATCTGTAATGTATGGTGATATTAAAATAAATATAGTAGATACACCTGGACATGCTGATTTTGGAGGAGAAGTTGAAAGAGTACTAAAAATGGTAGATGGAGTACTTTTATTAGTTGATGCATTTGAAGGTGCAATGCCTCAAACAAGAGAAGTACTAAAAAAATCATTAGCATTAAATTTAAAACCTATTGTTGTAATAAATAAAATAGATAGGCCAGGAGCAAATCCATACAAAGTTGTAGACCAAGTTCTAGAATTATTCATAGAATTAGGAGCAAATGATGATCAATTAGAGTTTCCAGTAGTATATGCATCTGCAAAAGAAGGAATAGCAAAACTAGATTTAGATGAAGAATCTAGTGATATGAAATGTGTATTTGAAACAATTATTAATAACATAGAACCACCTAAATGTGATGAAGAAGGACCTATGCAAATGTTGGTTTCAAACATAGATTATGATGATTATGTTGGTAGAATTGCAGTAGGTAGAATAGAAAGAGGAATCGTAAAAGAAGGAATGCAAGTTGCTGTATGTAAAAATAACAAGACAGAAAATGCAAAAATAATGAAAGTATACACATATAAAGGCTTAAAGAAGGAAGAAGTTGAAACTGCAAAAGCAGGAGATATAGTAGAAATATCAGGAATAACAAATATAAATATTGGAGAAACAATATGTGACGTTAATAATCCAGAAAAAATTGAATTTGTTAATATAGATGAACCAACAGTTACTATGACATTCTCTGTAAATAATGGACCATTTGCTGGAAAAGAAGGTGAATTTATTACATCAAGACATATAAGAGACAGATTATTCAAAGAATTAGAAAGAAATGTATCTTTAAGAGTTAAGGAAACAGACTCTCCAGATTCATTTGAAGTAGCAGGACGCCGGAGAATTACATCTTTCAGTTCTAATTGAAACAATGAGAAGAGAAGGTTTTGAACTTTTAGTATCTCGTCCAAAAGTTATATTTAAAGAAATAAACGGACAAAAGTGCGAACCAATAGAATTATTAGTTGTAAACGTTCCAGATGATTGTATAGGAAATGTTATAGAAAAACTAGGAAAAAGAAAAGCAGAAATGATAAATATGGAACCTGCAGAAGATGGACATACTAAAATAGAATTTAAAATACCATCAAGAGGTTTAATAGGATATAGAACAGAATTCTTAACAGATACTAAAGGAGAAGGTGTAATGAATCATATATTTGATTCTTATGAACCATATAAAGGTGATGTAGTATCTAGAACTAGAGGAACAATTGTTGCATTTGAACAAGGAAAAGCAATAACTTATGGATTATATAATGCACAGGATAAAGGAGACTTATTTATAGGACCTGGAACAGAAGTATATGAAGGCATGATAGTAGGACTAAATTCAAGGGGAGAAGACTTAGCTGTAAATGTATGTAAAGAAAAACATTTAACAAACACAAGAGCATCTGGATCAGACGAGGCTTTAAGACTTGTTCCACCAATACAAATGTCACTAGAAAAAGCAATAGAATTTATACAAGATGACGAATTAGTAGAAGTAACTCCTACAAGTATAAGATTAAGAAAGAAAATTCTAAATAATAAAGAACGTGAAAGAGCAGCAAGGAGATGAGATAACTATGAGATATAATAATTTTTGGTATACTAAAAATGGACATTATAGAACAAATATTGCAACTGGTAGTATACCACGATATTTAAAGGAAAATAATCCTGCAAAACAAGATACTGAAAACAGAAAAAAGGTAGTTGAAGAAATAGAAAATTTAGTATCAACAGGAGTTTCTTTAGATGAAGCTTGTGATATGTTATCTAAAAACGAAAATATAAGAAACAATTTTAAATATCTTCCACAAGATTCTTTAAAAAATATATTTGCTAATTGGTATAATGGAAAGATAAAAAGAAAAACAGAAATAGAAAAGGGAAGATAGTATGATAGAAATAATAAAACAAAAAGCATTAAATGAACATATACCTATTATAATGGATGATACTTTAGAAGAAATAAGAAAAATATTTATTAAAGAAAAGCCAATGAAAATATTAGAATTAGGAACAGCAACAGGATATTCTGCAATATGTTTTGCCAATATTTTATTAAAAAACTATGAAGACGAAAGTTGCCCATCCGTATTAATAGATACAATAGAATTAGATAAGTTGAGAGCAAAAGAAGCAATAGATAATATAAAGCAAATGGGATTAGAAGATAAAATAAATGTAATTATAGGAAATGCTGTAGATATACTTCCAACATTAAATGAAAAATATGATGCCTTTTTTATAGATGCAGCAAAAGGAAAGTATCCAATATTTTTAAAAGAAGCATTAAGATTATCAAAAAAAGGGAGTATAATATTGGCAGATAACATATTATATAAAGGATATGTTATGAGTGATTACAACAAACATAAACAAAGAACAGCTGTAAGAAATTTAAGAGAATATATTAAAGAAGTAACAGAAAATCCAAACCTAGAAACACAAATATTAGAAATAGGAGATGGACTTGCAATAAGCAGAGTAATAAAAGAATAATATTAAATAAAAATTCGCCTAAAATTCATTAGGCGAATTAAATTTAATAGCTTTTGTTTCTTTGAATTACTTCTAGTGCAAGTTCTAGACCAATTAAGTCTATAATACTACCACTAGGAGTAATTGAATAGCCGGGTATTTTAATTTTACAACGATTAAACTCTAAACTATCATATTTTGCTTTTTTATAAGTTGAATGTCCCGAAGAACCACAGTCTGCATTAACATGCATATCAAAGGTTCTAACTTGAACTTCAAAGCAAAAACCAGTTGAGTTTCTAAAGGTTGCATGCAAGGATTGATAACCGTTTTCTTTTGGAGAAGCAATATAATCAGTAATTCCATAATAGAATTGACTAAGAATCCGTGACTTAGAATTCAAAGAATTTTTATCAGTATTATGCGAATTTTCTTCACATATAGTAAAACCATCTGCTAAACATACTGAAATTAATCTTTCTAATACAAGATAACAATCTTTAGGTTTACCATTAAGTAATATTATACGTACTCCTAACATATCCCGTATTAAGTCTAATGACTTATTTAATTTCAGGTTTCTTTGAATTTTTTGTTCAATACTCACGTAAGATTTCCTTCTACCAGAAATTCTAAACCGTAGATTAGGAAATTCCTTCGAAAGAATATTATAAAAATTATCAAAAATTTTTCGTAATGTAGAATTACTTTTTGAATTAATGATATTTTTATATTCGAGTATTTTTGTTGCATGTAGAAGACTTTTATTGTCTCCTGATTGTTGTAAAAGTTCTGCATACCCTTGCAAAGCTGTAGGGATGGAATCACTCTCATAAAGTGATTGTTCAAAAGGTGACATTTTATAATTCCTCCTTAAATTTTATAAAGCTATATATATTAATTATAGCATTTTATGTGGATATAGTCAAACTATTGACAACACAGAGATTGGCTTATATAATTAAAAAAGAATTAAATATAAAGGAGAATAATATTGAAAAAGCCAGAATTATTAGCACCGGCTGGGTCATTTGAAAAAGCAAAAACAGCTTTTCTATATGGAGCAGACGCGGTATATATGGGAACTTCTAAATTATCATTAAGGTCAAGAGTTAATACTGGAAATGAAGAACTTGCAGAAACAATAAAGTATGCACATTCAATAAATAAAAAGGTTTACGTAGCATTAAATATATATGCAAGAGACGATATGTATGATGAAGTAATTAAACAGGCAAAACTTTTAAATGAATTAAAAGTAGATGGAATAATTGTATCAGATGGTGGGGTTGTAGAAGCTATAAAAGAATATGCAAAAGACATTGATATACACATAAGTACACAAGCTAATGTTGTTGGATATAATTCTTGCAAATTTTGGTATAATAATGGTGCAAAAAGAATAATACTTGCAAGAGAGCTTAATAAGAATGAAATAGATGCTATCATGAAAAATAAACCAGAAGATTTAGAAATAGAAATATTTGTACATGGAGCAATATGTTATAGCTATTCTGGAAGATGCCATTTGAGTGATTTTTTAGCATCAAGATGTGGAAATTTAGGAGACTGCGCGCAGAGTTGTAGATGGGCATATAATATGTATATAGAAGAAAAAAATAATCCGGGAAATTTAATGCCGGTTGAGCAAGATGAAAATGGAACATATATACTTTCTTCAAAAGATTTATGCTTGATAAAGGAATTACCAGAAATAATAGAAATGGGAATAGATAGTTTAAAAATAGAAGGAAGACTAAAAACGGAATACTATTTAGCAACTGTTATAAATATATATAGAAATGCAATAGATGACTATATGAAAGAGCCCGAGAAATACGATTATACAAAATATTTAAATGAATTAGAAAAAACAAAAACAAGAGGACTTACTACATTTTATTTTAATGATAAAAATAATAAAGACTTTCAAGAATATGAAGGAAAACAATATAATCCTGATTATGAATTTGGAGGCAAAGTGTTATACAAAGATAAAAATTTACAATCAGATAAATGTTATTTAATAGAAATCCGAAACAGATTAGAATTGGAAGATACATTAGAAATAATAATACCAAATAAATTAGAAGTAGTAAAATTTAAAATAGAAGAAATGTATGATGCAGATACATATAAGCAGATTAGCTATGTAAATCCAGGAAAAGAAGGACAAAAAGTAATATTAAAACTTCCAATAGATGTAGAAAGAGGATATATACTAAGAAGAAAGAAGAGAGGAAGTGTAAAATGAAGAGAACAAAATTAAAAGATAGAGAATTGCCAAAATATACAAAAGGTGAAGAAATATTTAATATGACATCACATATTGTGGG
>CANQWF010000046.1 GCA_947627485.1 uncultured Clostridia bacterium | reverse complement strand
ACAATACACGTTAATATTTGTAGGGGTCGCCGCCTTCGGCGACCCGTTTCCAAGAGAAATACCTAAATAAATTCAATTCTACAAACTACAATTTTTCTAATATATTTTTAAAATATTCTGGTAATGGCGCTTCAAATTTTACTGTTTTTTTAGTTGTTGGATGTACAAATTCTAATCTATATGCATGTAACATCTGTCCGCTTAACTCCAAATGGATTCTTTCCATTTGAGTATACTTCATCTCCTACTATTGGATAACCTATTTCTGCCATGTGTACTCTTATTTGATGTGTTCTTCCTGTTTTTATATTTATTTCTATATATGTAAATCCATCGTATCTTTTTAGCACTTTAAAATCTGTTATGGCCTCTTTTCCATTTTTGTCTACTGCCATCTTTTTTCTGTCTTTTGTACTTCTTCCAATAGGCATATTTATAGTTGCTTGGCTTTCTTTAATATTTCCTCTGACTAATGCTAAGTAGGTTTTTTTAACTTCTCTATTTTTTATTTGATTACTAATATCAATATGCGCTCTGTCATTTTTTGCAATAATTACTAAACCGGATGTATCTTTATCAATTCTATGTACAACTCCTGGACGTATTTTCCCTCCTATACCAGATAAACTGCCTTTACATTTGGCCATAATTGCATTAACAAGTGTTCCATCTGGATTTCCGTGCTCCTGGATGTACTACCATTCCTTTTTCTTTATTTATTATTAATATATCATCATCTTCATAAATAATATCTAATGGAATATCTTGTGGCTTTAAGTCTATTTCTACTGGTTCTTCTTTTTCTATTGTAACTAAATCTCCTTCTACCACTTTATATGAGGTTTTTACTTGTTTATTATTTACTAATATATTCCCTTCTTCTATCATTCTTTGAATTGTTGTTCTTGATATATCTTCTTCTATTTTTCCTATCACTTTATCTATTCTAGTATTTTCTTCTTCTTTACTTATTTCATATTGTTTCATTTAAAACTCCTATAAATTGTTGTTTGTTTTTTAGGTTCTTTAGGGAAGGTTATAATTATTTGTTTCCAACGCGAATTCCGTTACTGAAACTGTAAGTTGCTAAAAGCAACAACAGTTTCATGTAACGAAAGCTGGATCGCGTAACTGAGAAACAAATAATTATTAACCTTTCCTACGAACCAATTAAACATTTCTACAAACTACAATTTTTTTCTATCTTTAATTATATTAACGATAAGATTTGTTGCAATTAATATACAACCTAATACTATACATATATCTGCTATATTGAATACTGGGCATTTTATTAGTGGGTTAAAATCTATATAATCTATAACATATCCTCTTACAATTCTATCTATTAAATTTCCTATTCCACCTGATAATATTAATCCTAAACTAATTAATATATATAAAGTTAAATCATTTTTCTTTGATAGAATAAACTTTGTAATTAATGTAATAACTACTAAATTAACTAATATAAACATAATAGTACTATCGTTTCCTATACCATAAGCTCCACCTGTATTTTCTAAATATGTTAAGTTTAATATGCCATCTAGTATTATAATATTAGAATTATATATGTTGTTTATAATAAGATTCTTAACAATCTGATCTATGGCAATTATGCATATAATTATTATAGCTAATATTATTAATTTTTTGTTTTCCTTAATTTTATCTTTAATGGTACTATACCTTCTTTCTTTCATAAATACTGAAATAGTCATCTTCATAAAGTAAGTTGTATTTTTCTACATCTCGTTTTATAAATATTCTTAGTTTTGATTTTTTAGTGGTTATTAAATGAGTAATATTATATTTATCTAGTGTTTCTTCAATTTTATCATTGTTTACACCAGATAAACTTAAAAAGTCGTTAAATACTGTTACTCCATCGTTAAATTCTGGTGTATATAGGTCTGCTCTAGAATCTACAAATACTGGAATTCCTCTAAATAGCAAATAGCTTCCATAATTATAATCATTATATAATCTAATATTTTTTATATCTAAATTATCTACTATATATGTTGCTGCATCAACTGGATAAGTTTTTTCATCTATAAAATGATTCCCTATTTTTGGCTTGTACACATATATAGATAGTGTAAGCATTATTGCAATTGTAGATATCATTCCTAATGGCCTACACATTGCCCTTATTGCTTTTTTGCAATCATCTGGCTGATATTTATTAAACATAGAACAAATTAATCTATTTAATATATAAGAACACATTATTATAAACATTGACTCTTGTCTTCTTGAAGAAAATGTGAGTAATGTTAATCCAGCTAGCATAAAAAGATCACTTAATCTAATTTTTGTATCTGTAAATACTAATATTGCTAAAAACACTACTAATACACACATATATTCTAGGTTGTTTATTAAAGTAAGTGGTAAATGTTCACTTATATTCTGAGTAGTATTTCCTTGCATAGTTTTTACCAAATATGTATATGGTGTTGTTCCAAGTGGAGTTAAAAGTCCTGTAAAAATACATATTATCATTATTAATATTAAAATCTTTACAGTATCATTTCCCTTAAGTTTTATTTTATATGGATTGTCATGTTGTTTTTTATATCTTTCTTGTAAATCTTGATTTTTTTGTTCTAAGTTTAATATTTTATTTTTAATATCTTCTATTTCAGCTTGATCTTGCACTTTTTTTATTTTTTTGTGCAAACTTTTAATTTTACTTGTACAGATTACTATTTTAGTATTTGATAAAATATACATCATATATTCTACTATATATGGTAGGTAAAGTATAAAATAGAATGGAAATACTGCTACATGTACATTTGCTATAATAATTGGTATAATTACAAGTCCAATTGCATATCTCTTTTTCTTTGTTTCTAAAAATTGCTCTATAAAATATATTGTAAAAACAAATAAAATAAATGTAACAAGTTGTGCTCTTGCTGCTATAAAATTTCTCAGTAAATACATTGCACCTATCGTTATTATAAATGATGTAAAATTATTTTTACTTAGTTTTACATTTGTTAGATAAATTGATATTCCTAGAATTATAGATAAAACTATTGTACTTATATATATACCTACTTGTCCTCCCATACTGTAGATTAAGTATATACAAACATCATAAAGCCAATGAGGATATGTGTATTCTATATTATGATATGAAAATGGATCCCTCATATCTATTCCATTTTCTAAAATATGTTCTCCTATTTTTATTGTATAAAATGTATCGTTTTGAAGTGTAATTGGTGATATGGCAAAACAAAATATTGCAATTAATATTAATGCCATAATATTAAATATTACATTGTATTTGTTTGTCTTATTATCTTTCATTTTTTCTCCTATTCGTATTCTTCATTTTCTAAGGAATATAATATCATATAAAAAAATTTCTTACAACTAATATAATAAAAAAAGTTCCCCTACGATGCATTATCGTAAGAGAACAATTTAACTAATTTATATTGCTTCTTCTTGATTGTTTTCTTCTTGTTCATCTTTTTCTTCTAATACTTCTAAGCTTCCAACTGAAACTTCGTAAGCAACTCTTTGTTCTATTGTTCCATCATCTAGCTTTTTATCATAATTTCTACTTTGTATTCTACCTACTATTTTTACTTCTGTACCAATTTCCATGTTTTCACAAAATCTAGCATTTCTTCCCCATGCAATACATGGTATATAATCAGATTTATTATATGCCCTGTTTACTGCGAGTAATAAATCTGCAATTTCTCTTCCAAATGGAGTTTGTCTATAAATTGGTTTTTTACATATATAACCTTTAAGTACAACTTCATTAGATACTTTTTCTTTTTCTTCTTCTTCTTCATGCTCTTTATATTCACTAATATCTTTTGCAAAAACAGTAAGAACTAATCTGTTTCTTTCGTTTTCATAGCTGTTATATGACCTAAATTGTCCTTCTATAACAACCTTTCTTCCTACGCTTAAATCAAAATTTGCAATTAACCTTTCTGATATTGTTATGGGAATAATGTCTTCATTTTCACTTAAACGAGGTATCTCTAAGTTGAATAAATAAAAACTTTCTCCATAAATTTCGTGACTAAATACTTTTTCACTAACAATATTACCTATTAAAACTAGATAATTGTTTTCTGCGTAATTTGTAATCAATTTTATTTCCTCCCCTTTTACTTTTCTATAGTATTTTATTCGTTACATTCGTATTTTAGAATACTAAATTTACATTCGCCAATACTATTATAACACTTTTGGTAAAATTTGTCTACATAAAAAGGGAAAATAATCTATTTTTTTATTGCAAGTATTTTAAATTTTGTCAATCCTCCTGGAGTTTCGGCTTCTACTATTTGGTTCTTTTTTGCTCCAAGTAATGCAGAACCAATTGGAGATTCGTTAGATATTTTATTTTGAGATAGGTCTACTTCTGTTGAACCAACTATTGTATATTCTAGTTCTTCGTTGTATTCCATATCTAATATTTTAACTTTATTTCCCACTTGAACAGTTTTTGTATCTATTTCAGATTCATCTATAATTCTTGCATATCTTAATTTATTTTCTAATTCAGCTATTTTTATTTCATTTGATGCTTGAGCATTTTTAGCTTCATCATATTCAGAATTTTCTGATAAATCTCCAAATCCAAGTGCTACTTTTATTCTTTCTGCAATTTCTGTTCTTTTTTCTGTTTTTAGATATTCTAATTCTTTTTCTAGATTGTCATATCCTTCTTGTGTTACTAATATTTCCTTTTCTTCCATTTTTCATTTCTCCTTTACTATTATTTAATTTTATTATATTACTCTAGTGTAATAATTTTGTCAAGTAAATTGATTAAATTTATTTAAATTTATGTTATTGGTCAGACTTAAAAATTAAAACAGTAGAGAACTGGAATTCTTAAATTATTTCTTTTTAATATTTTATTATTATCCATATTACTATTTTAAAACATTATTTTTTATAAATTTGTCGTTTCTTGTATTTTATTTATATTTTTATTAACATCTCTATATGTTCTTTTTCTCACGGGTCGTCGAGGGCGCCGACCCCTACAGCGTTTGCAATTGGTTTGGTCTGGTATTCTTTTTTATATAAGTCATTTCCTTCGATGTGTGGGTCGCCCAAGGTCGCTACCCCTACATTTTCTCTACTGTTTTGATTTTTAGATCTGACTGGTAACAATTTCGTTTTTACTTATATTTCCATTATTTCCTATAAGGCCTATTATCTTTATATTATCTTGCATAATTTTTTTGCTAATTTCTTTATAATTATTTTTTGTATATATTAAGCTTTCGTATACTATCTCGTCCATAAATTTATCTAGTTTATATTCTTCTGGCAAATTAATTTTATAGTAATTAACATTTATTCCGTTAAATCTTTTGCTTTGCAGATTAATTTTATCATTTATATTTATTATAATTGCATTATCAAATATTTTATATTTATTTATAAGTTCTTCTGGAAAATCCATATTAATAATAATTTGTGACTTAAGTAAGCTCTTTTTTCTGTTATTTGATATATTTAACATTATTCCAAATTCATTGTATAAATATGCTTCTATTTTTTTACATTTATTAATATGATTCGTTACAATATTTACTGTTTTAATGTTTTTAGCAATATGTATAATTACTTCTCTATTTATATCTGTAATGTCATTAATTAAAAAAGAAACTTCTCCGAAATTCCATTTCTTTATTTTTAGTTTTTAATATATATTCTATTATTTGATATGTTAAACACTTAAATAAATATCTTCCATTTAATATGTTTATATTATTACTATATAGATAGTTTTTAAATAATTGATTAGAGTATAAATATTCTGAAATAGCAATACTATTTGCTCCATCTTTTTCTAGTAATCTATTTATTTTATTGGTTATTTTTTTAATTCTATATTTTGAAAGTTTTGTATCTTTAAATATTGGAAGATAATATGTATTATCTTTTATTTTTATTATATTTAATAATTTTTTTATATTTAATAATATTCTTTTTTTAATATTAGAAGTTTCTTTATATTCTTTTATATATATAATTTTCAAAATCATCACCCAAATACAATATATTTTTTTACATTGTATTTGGGTGATACATGTAATATTACTAAAATTGTAAATTGCCAAGCAAAAATTCTCATATTAAATTTGCTAAATTTTACTTGAGAATTTTTTCACAGTTTTATTATATAATTTACACTTGTATTTAAAATATGTTCAAATAATAATATATGTTTTACAGATAAAGCACGACACGAAAACCAATGAAGATGTCTCGCCCGTCCTTGGTAACGGCACCGTATGCGCGCACAACAGGGCTACCTGTGCCTCCTTCAACGAAGCTACCACCACGAAAAACAGAATATGTTGTATTTGAATTTGTTTCGGTTTCTGTTGTCCATTCCCACATGTTTCCTGCCATATCATATATGTTATATGCCTTAAAATCTTCACTTGCTCCTGTTGCAAGTTCTAAACATATATTGCTTTTAATATCTTTTGGTGCAGTTCCTTTTGGGATTATTCCTTTATGATATTTTGAATTAGCTCCAGATGTTTCTCCATCTGCATACTTTTTCCATCCATTATCATATTCATGTACTGCATATAATACATCTAAATTTTCATATTTTGTTGTTGTATTATTTTTATAATTTCCCCAATCGCTACAGCTTGTTATATCCTTTCCTACTTTTCCTTTTAATATATTTTTACATATATAATTCCATGCATGTGAATCTATTAAATAACTATTTACTGTTGAATTATTTGCATACATTGCTTTTGATACTTCTACTGCATTTGTTTGACTTATAAAGTTCCATGCTGGCACTCCTTTTTTACTTACTGGTTTATATGCTGTTGTATTTTTTTTATTTTTTAAATAATATGTATCTCCTTCACTATCTGCAAAAAAGTCTGCGTTTTCTGGAATACCTGCTTCGTATCTTGCTACGTAAAAACCACCATTTTCTTCTATGCTTTTTGCTCCTATAGATGTTTGTGTGTCTGTCCATTCTTTATCTTTATCTTTATATTCATATGTTGGCCAACTGTCATCTATTGTTGCATTTTCATAATCTTGTCTTGTACATGGTATCCATACAAATTCGTTTCCTTCTCCGTCTTGAATTACTAATCCTTCTGCTATTGATTGCTTTCCTTCTGTTCCTTCTATTATCTTAAATCCTTTTGGTACTATTGCTGTATATCCATCACTTGTATATGTTGCATTTGCTGTTAACGTTCCATCACTATTTTTTGGTGTATTATAATAAGTATTGTGAATGTAATTTGTTTCTTCATTATAAGCTAAATTGTTTGTATCATCATTTAAAGTATATTCTATTGTTCTTTCATTTCCATTTTGTGTTTTTATTGTCACATATATAATTTGTTTTCCGTTTTCTAATTTATTAGCAAAGCTACATTTTTCAATATCTTCGGCTATTTTTATATTATCATTTAAATAAATAACATTATCATCTTTAAAGTTATATTTATTTCCTAATGTAAATACTATTTCACTATCTGATATTGTTGCTATTTGGTTTCCTTGTTTTTTTACATCTTGTAAAAAATACATATTAAATTTGTCAATTTCAATATCACTGGTTCCTTCTTTATTAATATCTTTTATATTACTTCTTAAACTAACTGTAATTGTTGCTAGTATTCCCACTACAATTATTACAACCATTATATAAATTGCTAAAGATGTTAATGTTATACCTTTTTCAGATTTCATATATTCTTCACCTTTCTTTTGTAAATTAATCATTCTTTATTATCTTCTTCTATAATCTCGTCAATAACTATTTGTTCATTTTCATCAATTTTATATTTTGGAAGTTCTGGTAATTCATCTAAACTAGAAATTCCAAACATTTTTAAAAATTCTTTTGTTGTAGAATAAATTGTTGGTCTACCAGGAGCATCAAGTCTTCCTACTTCTTCTATTAAGTTGTACTCTAATAACTTATATATTGTTCCGTCAGAACTTACGCCTCTAATTTGTTCTATTTCTGCCCTTGTTATTTTTGGATTATATGCAATTATAGATAAAGTTTCTAATGCAGCTGAAGACAAATTAGGTTTAGCCCTATTATCAAATATTGGATATATATAATCATAGTATTCTTTTTTTGTACATAATTGATACCCATTATCAACTTTAATTATTTCTATCCCTCTGTTTTGTTCTTCAAATTCAGCCTTCATGTTTTGCAAAATTGTGTCTATATCTTCGCTGTTTAGCTCAAGTATTGCCATAAGTTCTTTTGTATCTACTGCTCTTCCTGCTGAAAATAATATTGCCTCAATTATTGATTTGGTTTTATCTATATCCACATTTATTCTCCTTGTTATAATAAAATTGTTATTCTTTTTTAATACTTATATTATTGCATTTAAATGCTCAAATGTCAATGTTTTGACATTGTTATTTTTTTATGATATTATTAATGTGTAATATAAATTGAGAGGTGATATCATATGTCAGAAGATATCGAAAATAAAAAAAAGGATATAGAAGTAGTTAAAGGTGATGGATCAAATTTAGAATTTTCTCCTGTTTTTGAACACTTAAATATTGCAAAACCTAAACCTAAAGATGAAAATCAAAAAAAGAAAAAAATAATTGTTCCAGAAGTTAAAAAGAATAAATAATTATTTTAGGAGCCAAATTAAAGTTTACCCCGTAAATAAGGTAATGATACAAAGAATTATGGCTCTTTTTTTGATTTATTCTGTTTTTCGTGGTATAATTAATATATATAAATTATTAGGAGGTTTTTATATGTCATCAATTCTAAATGCTACTAAGCGGGAACTGACATGTCAGTTCTGTCCAAAGAGACGGCCAGAATGTACTTGCAAAAAATTCTGGAAAGAAATATATACGCAGAACCGTAATAGTATTATTAAAATCTATCATGATTCTAAAAAACCTCAGTAATCTATTTGATTACACAAAAAAACTCTAGCTTTAGTTAGTTCTAATGCTAGAGTTTTTTAATTTGGTACTTTATAACTCCCGATATCTTCAATGGATTTATTAGTTTTATTACTTAATTTTTGTTGAATAATTATCTCCACATATTTCTAGTAAGTTTTCTTCTTCTAAACTTTTTTATTTAACATATTTGTGTCTAAATATTTATAATTAAGAGCATTTTGTTTTGTAATATCCACGGCTTCTATAATATTCAACTGCTCTTGTTACAGCAAGCTCTGGATTAAATACTTCATTTATTCTTTCACTTTCTAAATTAGCAAGCCAAAGTTTGAAAGGCTCTGCTTTAAAACTTGGTATTGATTAAATCAATCTTAATATTCCTTTTGTATCTAATAAATCTCTAATTCTCATTTTTCCATCTGGTGTCATCATTTTCAACTGACTACATTTTGTAGTCAATTCACTACCTTCTTTTTTTTAAGAGTGGATTTTAAAATAAAAATTAATGAGGCTTATATATTGTTTCGAATATGTAATTTGCATTTTACATTAAAATGTATTATAATATGTTTACTAGAAGTATTCTAAATATATAATTTCAGTTAGGAGGACTATTCTATGAAGGAAATCCAATTTAAAACTCGGCAATTAACACTTGTATCTACCGATGTTATCATAAACCATGAATATGATGAACCATTTCCAGAAATGTCTTTTCGCTTTAAGCCTGACACTTACAGAAATTCGTATTCATTCTTTGGTACTCCAAACGCAGCTTCAGACTTTGGTATAATCAAAAGTATGTTTGAACTGCTCGAATGCAGGCAAGCATCTGAAATGATTGGACGCAAACTTATAGAGTTACAATATCGAACCAAGAATGTTTCTGATGAATGGATGCCATGGGAATTAGCTGGATATGGTTCTTATATTTCCGATAGGTTTATAGAAGCTTTCGGAGATGGCACAATTTTCACAAGAAGTGAATTGGAAAAAGTCTTGAGAAAAGAATACTGCTGAAATGAATAGGCATCAATTGTATTGATACCTAACAAAAAGGAGTTAGTTCAAAAGAACTTTCTCCTTTTTGTTTTATTATATTAGTAAATTGTCCTTATTGGAATTGCTACTTTAGAATGATATTTATACTTGTCTGTTTTATTAGTTCAAACAGATATATATTTGGTAGCGAAGATGTGATTCGAACACATGACCTACCGGGTATGAACCGGT
>CANQWF010000045.1 GCA_947627485.1 uncultured Clostridia bacterium | reverse complement strand
TCTTTATATTAAATTTTTAAGACATTTTTACTTACCAACCTAAAAAATTTTTGAGACATTTTCACTTACCAGTCACACAAAAACGATAAAAAATCATAAAAATGTTTCACATTTTTTAATTTTATGGTATAATATAAATGTGAAACAAAATTAGTAAAAAAGTACAAAAATGTTTCACATTTATAAGGAGGAAATTATGGAAGAAAAGCTAGAAATTATAAGTCTTCTTCAAAACAAACAATTACTTGAACATGAATTACAATCTCTTGCTTATGGTTCAGTTGAAATAAGAGAAAAAGATTCAAACAAATATATATATGTACATTATAGACAAGATGGAGTAGCTTTAACAAAATATGTTGGGGAGTACTCAGAAAAATTATATAATTTAATATTAAACAATAGCATTAAGGCCAAAGAGTTAAAAAAGCAAATAAGAGAAATAAACAATAAATTAAAACAATTAAATTATGTAGAAGAAGAACTTTCTGAAAAAGTAGAACAAAATATAGATTTTGCAAAAAGGCATTTAGTAGATACAATTTATAAACAAGCTATATTAGAAGGTGTTGCAACTACATTTGCAGATACAGAAAGCATTATTGAAGGTGGAAAAGTAAATAATATGACATCTGAAGATATAATGAAAATAGTAAATTTAAAACATGCTTGGGAATTCATATTAAACAAAAATGTTATATTAAGTGATACTAACTTTGCTCTATTATGTGAAATCAACAAAATGGTAGAAGAAGGTTTTTACTATTCAGCAGGAAAGGTTAGAAGTGTTCCAGTAACAATAGGTGGAACAACATGGAAACCAGATTTACCAATTGAAAGCATTATAAAAGAAGAATTAGAGCAAATTTTTAATAAAAAATTAGATGATGTTGACAGAGCTATAGAACTTTTATTATACACAATGAAAAAGCAAGTATTCATAGATGGAAATAAAAGAACATCAGTAATATATAGTAATCATTATTTAATTTCAAAAGGGAAAGGAATTATAGTAATTCCAGCAGAATTAACAGAAGAATTTAAAGATTTACTTATTCCATATTATGAAGGAAAAGATGAAAAACAAATAAAAAAATTTATTAAAGAAAAATGTTATATGGAGATATAAAAATTATCTCTTGGAGAGCAAAAAATGTTTTAAGAGATTTTGCAAAGGAGAAAATAATGAAAAAAGTCTTAAAAATAATTTTAACAATATTTTGCTGGATATGTGCAATATTCCTTTTAGTTGAAACTGTAAAAAGCTTTAATTATATAGACGATTGGGGACTAGGATTTACATTTTTTACATTACCAATTGGAATTTTAGGAATATTGTTTTTGATAGAGGCAGTAGATTTAACGAAAGAATTAATGATTAAAAAAAACAGTTCAAATTTGTAAAGTAAATAAATATATTTTAAAATTGAAGCTTTAATAGCTTCTTTTTTTCTGCCCTTTTATCTTTTTATGTACCTATTTTAAACGAAACAATAGAATACATAGTAAAATGCATTACAGATAAATGTAGGGGTCGCACCCTTGGGCGACCCGCACATCAAAGGAAATACCCCATATAAAAAAAGAATACCAGAACAAATTTACTGCAAACGCTGTAGGGGTCGGCGCCTTAGGCGTGCCCGTGAGAAAAGGAACATATAGAGATGTTAACCCATTTCCCATTTATTACAAAAACACTACAAAAATATGATAATTATATAAAAAAAGTAAAAATCATTGACAAAAGGAGGAAAGTAAAATACAATATACATAACGAAAAAACAAAAGAAGGAGTTGAAAACATATGAATAAAAAAGAATTAAAACCAACTGCAAACATTGTAGGGGTCGCACCCTTGGGCGACCCGCACTTCGAAGAACATACCCCAACATCTCCAACGGCATATACAAATTCAAAATCAAAAATCAAAACACTAACTTCTGACAACAAAGGAATCACACTAATAGCACTAGTAATAACAATAATCGTAATGCTAATATTAGTAGCAGTAACCGTAACCGTAGCAATAAATGGGGGCTTATTTACTACTGCAAAACAAGCAACAACAGACACACAGTATCATGCAGACAGAGAAATGCTACTCTCAGCAGTAATAGGAGCAATAAACAACGATGCAGAGGTAGATTTTACAGAACTAGATGCAAATTTGCCACAAGACTTTACAGGAACAGAAGGAGAATATACGAGCGAAGCAGGAAACACATTCTATGTAGACAGTAATGGAAATATAACAGATGAAAAAGTAGGTCCATCAGGACTACAAGTAACAGTCGATGGAAAAGTAGATGGAGAAACAGTAACATTAACACCAGATAATGTAGCAGATTACTTAGGAAGAGTAGTAACAAATTATGCAGGAAAAGACTCTGTAAATGGTTACACAGTATCAACAACATATAGATTATACTATGTAGATTTTAAAAATAAATATGGGGATGGAGAAGGAACAGTATATTTAAAAGCAGATTGTACAAACAATAATTATCAATTAAAAACAGATACAACAGAATCAACAGAACCAAATATAAAAATAAAAAATTTGAATCCAGGATTATATAATGAAGAAGATGAAAATGGTTTGCCAATAGTAGGTAGTCCACAAACACCACCTAGTAGCGAGAACGAAAATATGCAAGCAGTAACATGGCTAACAAATACAAATAATTGGAGTGATTTAAAACCAGAAACATTTTCTGATGGAATAACAGAACAAGATGTAAATTATATAGTAGGAGCCCCAAGTTTAGAAATGATGATGGATAGTTATAATACACATTATAAAAAAGATATTAAAGATTTTTCTGGTCCACCAGATATCTCCGACATAAATCCGGGGGAAAGAAGAAAACTTTTCTATCAATATGATTCAGGTTGGGATGGATATGAGGTAGGACCTGGTCCAGACGGCCATGGGGGGTATGATTATTATACTTCGGTTAATTCAGTTTATACAGACGAAAAAATAGATAGTATGTACTATCCTGGTGAAGATAATAGTTACTGGGTAGCATCACCTAACCCTGATGACCCTGGCTATGTGTATAGTTTAGATTCTTCGAGTGGAGGTTATATTAGCTGGGAACAGTGTGACTGGGATAATGCATTTTGCCCGTTAGTTTCTCTTAAATCTTTAGTCAATCTGAAATTACAGTAATTTGTGGGATATAATAAAAATAGAAATAGGAAGCCACAAAAACGTGGTTGTCATCAAAAAATTATTAAAAATCACATCTCTAATACTAAGCAGAGATGTGATTTTATTATTTCCAAATAGATTATACCAAAACATGTAAATAAAAACCAACAATAAATTGACAAAAAAACAAACAAAATAAAATTGTATAAATAATTGACAAAAAAGAAAAAATATTATAAAATATAAAAGTTCTAGAAAAGCGTTAGACAATGAAAGTAATTAATATAATTATTTTAAGAGAGTAAATGCCTAGGCTGAAAGCATTTATAAATAAGTTTAATTATGAAACACATTGGAGCTTATAAAAAGATTAAAAAAAGCGGGAAATATAATTCCAATAAGGGTGGCACCGCGGAGAAAATTAAGTTATCTTCGTCCCTGTATACAGAGCAAGTATACAGGGACGTTTTGTTTAGGAGGATGAAGAAAAATGAATGAATACAGGACACATAACTGTAATGAATTAAATTTAAAAAATGTAGGAGAAACAGTTAAAATTGCTGGATGGATTCAAACAATAAGAGATTTAGGAGGATTAGTTTTTGTTGATGTTAGAGATCAATATGGAATAACACAAGCAGTTATATCTGGAGAAAACAAATTAGTAGACGAAATTTCTAGAATCCCAGTTGAATCAACAGTATCTATATCAGGTACAGTAAGAAAAAGAGATGATGAAACGATTAATAAAAACATAGCAACAGGTGAAGTAGAAGTTTTGATAGAAAGTTATGAAATACTAGGAAAAAGAATGAAAAACTTACCATTCGAAATAAATGAAGATAAAGAAGTAAGAGAAGACTTAAGACTTCAATATAGATTCTTAGATTTAAGAAATGATAAGCTAAAAAACAATATTTTATTAAGAGCAAAAGTAATTCAATATTTAAGAACTCAAATGATTGAAAGAGGATTTACAGAGGTTCAAACTCCAATCCTTACAAGTTCATCACCAGAAGGAGCAAGAGATTATTTAGTACCAAGTAGAGTACATCCAGGAAAATTTTATGCACTTCCACAAGCACCACAGCAATTCAAACAATTACTTATGGTATCAGGAATAGACAAATATTTTCAAATAGCACCATGTTTTAGAGACGAAGATGCAAGAGCAGATAGAGCACCAGGAGAATTTTATCAATTAGATATGGAAATGGCATTTAGTACGCAAGATGATGTATTTGAAGTAGTAGAAGGTGTTGTATATAATACATTTAAAGAATTTACAAATAAAAAAATAAGTGAAACACCATTTGTAAGAATACCATTTGAAGAAGCAATGCTTAAATATGGAAGTGACAAACCAGATTTAAGAAATCCACTTGTAATACAAGATGTAACAGAAATTTTCCAACATGTTGAATTTAATGCATTTAAGGGCAAGATAGTAAGAATAATTGTATTACCAGATGCTGAAGAAGTACCAAGAAAATTTTATGACGGAATGGTAGATTTTGCAACATCAGAATGTGGAGCAAAAGGTTTAGCATGGCTTAAAGTAAATGAAGGAAATGAACTTCAAGGGCCTATTGCAAAATTTATTGATGAAGAATCAAAAGAGAAATTATTAAAACAAATTGGTGCAAAAGTCGGAGATTCTTTATTCTTTATATCAGACAAAAAAGGTGTTGTAGAAAATATAGCAGGACAAATAAGAACTGAACTTGCAAATAGATTAGATTTGTTAGAAAAAGATACATTCAAGTTCTGTTGGATAGTTGATTTTCCAATGTTTGAATTAGATGATGAAGGAAAAGTAGCATTTAGCCATAATCCTTTCTCAATGCCACAAGGAGGACTTAAGGCATTAGAAGAAAAAGAACCATTAGAAATACTTGCATATCAATATGATCTAGTTTGCAATGGAGTAGAATTATCTTCAGGAGCGGTAAGAAATCATGACCCAGAAATCATGATAAAAGCATTTGATATAGCAGGATATACTAAAGAAACAATAGAAAATAAATTCCCTGCGCTATTTAATGCATTCCATTATGGAGCACCACCACATGCTGGTATAGCACCAGGAGTAGATAGAATGATAATGCTCCTAACAGATGAACCAAATATACGTGAAGTAATAGCATTCCCAATGAATAGTAAAGCACAAGATTTGCTTATGGGAGCACCAGGAAATGTTACAGAAAAGCAACTAAGAGAGGTTCATATAAAATTAGATATAAAAAAAGAAAAATAAATTGTAGTTTGTGTTAGGGGGAATTTTAGGGACTGTCCCTAAAAAATCACCAATTTTGGGGATTTTTGGGACTGTCCTGAATTTTCCGAATACGGAACAAACAACAATTTATAAGGATGAAAAATGAAGAAAATATTAATTACAGAAAAACCGTCAGTAGCTATGGAATTTGCTAAGGCTTTAAAAATAAATGCAAATAGAAGAAATGGATATTTAGAATCAGATGACTGGATTATCACATGGTGTGTTCGGCCATCTGGTTACTATGTCATATCCAGAAAAATATGATGAAAAGCTAAAGCAGTGGAGATTAGATACTCTGCCTTTTATGCCAAAAGAATGGAAATATGAAATAATACCAGCAGTAGAAAATCAATTTAAAATAGTGCAAACACTATTGCAAAGAGAAGATATTAGTGAAATATATAATGCAGGTGACTCTGGGAGAGAAGGGGAATACATTCAAAGACTTGTATTAATGATGGCAGAGCCAAATCCAAATGCAAAAATAAAACGAGTTTGGATAGATTCACAAACAGAAGAGGAAATACTAAGAGGTATAAAAGAAGCAAAAGATGCATCCGAATATGATAGCCTTTCAGATTCTGCATATTTAAGAGCAAAAGAAGATTATTTAATAGGTATTAATTTTTCAAGACTTTTATCTATAACGCAGGGAAGAAGAATTGCAAAGCAAATAAATGAAGAAAGAACATCAATTGCAATAGGAAGAGTAATGACATGTGTTTTAGGAATGGTAGTAGAAAGAGAAAGAGAGATTAAAAATTTCGTTAAAACAAAATATTATAAAATAATAGGTACATTTGGTGAAGAAGATAATAATATAGAAGCGGAATGGAAAACAAATGAAAAATCTAAGTTTTATGAATCCAATAAATTGTATAATGAAACAGGTTTTAAAAAAGAAAATGATGCAAATGATTTTATAGATTCTTTAAAAAGTCAAACAGCAATTGTAAATGAATTAAAAAAATCTAAACAAAAAGAGAATGCTCCATTATTATTCAATTTAGCAGAGATTCAAAATGAGTGTTCAAAAAAGTTTAAAATAAAACCAGATGAAACACTTGCAGTTATTCAAGAATTATATGAGAAAAAATTAGTTACATATCCTAGAACAGATGCAAGAGTATTATCAACTGCGGTTGCAAAAGAAATATCGAAGAACTTAAATGGAATTGCAAAAGGGTTTAAAAATGAAGAGATACAAAGTTACATATCAAAAATGGTAGAAGAAAAATATTCTACAAATTTAATAAAAACAAAATATGTAAATGATAGTAAGATTACAGACCATTATGCAATAATTCCAACAGGACAAGGCTATGAAAATTATGAAAAACTTTCAAATCTTCAAAAAGATATATATAAGATAATTGTAAAAAGATTTTTAAGTATATTTTATCCACCTGCCGAATTTAATAAAGTGTCACTTACTATTGGTATTAACAATGAAACATTTACAGCAAGTGAAAAAATATGTGCAAAACAAGGATACTTAGAAATTTTAAAGCCGAAAAAAGAAGATAATGAAAGTCCTGAAAATTCTTTATTAAAAGAATTAAAAAAAGGTCAGGAATTAAAAATTTGTAAGATTAACACAAAAGAAGCAGAAACAACTCCCCCCACAAGATACAATACAGGTTCGATGATTTTAGCAATGGAAAATGCAGGAAAACTTATAGAAGATGAAGAATTAAGAGAACAAATAAAGGGCGCAGGAATTGGAACAAGTGCAACAAGAGCGGAAATAATAAAAAAATTAGAAAAAATAAATTATATTGCAATAAATAATAAAACTCAAATAATTACTCCAACAATAAAAGGAGATGCAATTTATGATGTAGTAAAAAATTCAATGCCAGATATGCTAAATCCAAAACTAACTGCAAGCTGGGAAAAGGGATTAGAAATGGTTGCAAATAAAGAAATAATGCCAAATGAATTTATGACCAAATTAGAGAAGTATATTAAATCTAAGTTTGATAAATTAGTGATTAATATTTAAAAATATTTGACAAATAGAACGATTTATGATATTATAAAATGCAATTAAAGAGAGGTATTATTATGGAAACAAAAATAATAATTAGAAACGAGCATCATAAAATCTAGCTTGTGTCATATAAATGGCACAGGCTTTTGGTGCTTGTGCCTTAAGAGTAACCTTATGGTAGAAGTGCCATAAGGTTTTTTGTTGTTTATATTATAAACTGGCCAGTTTATATAAAAAATTAAATTTAAATAAAGCAGTTTCTCTCTTATTGCTTTAGAAGGAGGATTTTATGAAGTATAAAATATTTTTAGGAGTATTAATTATTGCAATTATAATATCAGGAATTTTATTTGCTACCAATTTAAAAATGAATAAAGAAGAAAATTCATTAGAAAGGATTTTTAAAAAGGGCACTTTTGTGTTAGGGCTAGATGATAGTTTTCCACCAATGGGTTTTAGAAATAATGATAATGAAATTGTAGGCTTTGACATAGATGTTGCAAGAGAAGTTTGTGATAGACTAGGAGTAAAACTAATATTACAACCAATTTCTTGGACAGCAAAGGAACAAGAATTAAATTCATATAATATAGATTGTATCTGGAATGGTATGTCTGTAGATGAAGATAGAAAAGAAAAGATGAGTTTATCTTTTCCATATTTAAAAAACAGTATGAGTTTTACAACCAAAATAGATAGTTCAATAGATTCGTTAAATGATTTGAAAGGTAAAAAAATTGGAGTACAATCAGGTTCAACAGCAGAGAAAATATTACAAGAATCAGATATATACAGTAGCTTTGAAAAAGTTATAAGCTATGCAGATAATATTACAGCATTTATGGATTTAGATATAAATCAGGTTGATAGTGTTTTTTTAGATAATGTAGTCGCAAATTATTATATCACAAATAATAATAAACCATACAAAGTACTTGAAGAAAGTTTGCAAGAAGAGGAATATGCAATAGGATTTAGGAAACAAGATACTGAACTATGCAATAAAGTAAATGAAATTTTAATTGAAATGAAAGAAGATGGAACTTTAGCAGAAATATCAACAAAATGGTTTGGAAAAGATAGCACTATTATTGAAGAAAAGTAAGTGATTAATATGGAATTAGAATATTTTATAAAATTAATTAAAATACTACTAGAAGGACTATGCACATCATTAAGCATATTTGGTTTTACATTGCTCTTTGCTCTGCCATTAGGAATTGTAGTTTCGATTTTAGGTATTTCTAAAAATAAAATAAACAATATTATTACAAAAATATATATATTAATTATGAGAGGGACACCATTGTTATTGCAAATAATTTGTATATATTTTGCGCCATATTATTTATTAAAAATATCATATGACAGATTTATTGCAATTATAATTGCATTTTCACTAAATTATGCTGCATATTTTGGAGAAATATTTAGAAGTGGAATTGTAAGTATCCCTAATGGACAATGGGAGGCCGCTTTTACATTAGGATTTAGCAAGAGCAAAACATTTTTCTTAATAATATTACCACAAGCAGTAAAAAGAATATTACCAGCTATTTCAAATGAAGTTATAACTTTGGTTAGGGATACATCTCTTGCACAGGTAATAGGAATAACAGAATTGTTTTCTATTGCTCAAAAACAAGCCAACTTTAAATTTTCAATAATTCCATTAATAATAGCAGGATTAATTTATCTAATTATAAGTTTAATATTAACAATAATATTTAACTATATTGAAAAAAAATTAAATTATTATAGAGGTTAGAAATGAAGGTATTAGAAATAAAAGAGATAATTAAAAACTTTAATAAAATAAGAATATTAGACAAATTTTCATTAGAAGTTGATGAGGGAGAAATAGTTTCAATCATAGGACCCTCTGGAGTAGGAAAATCTACTTTATTAAGATGTATTAATGGATTAGAAAAAATAGATAGTGGAGAAATTGTAATAAATAATAAAGAAATAAAAAATAAAATGACAAAGCAAAAGAATTTAGATGTAGGGTTAGTTTTTCAAGATTATAATTTGTTTCCACAATATTCTGTTTTAGAAAATATAACATTAACATTAACTAAAGTATTAAAAATAAAAGCAGAAGAGTCAATTATAAAAGCAAAAGACTTATTATTACAAATGGAATTACTTGAAAGAATGAATTTATATCCATATCAATTGTCAGGAGGAGAAAAGCAAAGATTAGCAATAGCAAGAACACTTGCAACAAACCCCAAAATAATATGTTTTGATGAACCAACAAGTGCATTAGATCCAAAATTAGTAAAGTATATTTTTAAAATTATAAAGGAATTATCTAAACAACAAAAAGCAATACTAATTGTAACTCATGATATTAAATTTGCGACTGATATTTCTGATAGAGTAATTGAAATGAAAAAATGTATCTAGAAATATTAGATTTTATTATATTTATAAATTTAAACGTAAAAATAAATTAGAAACTAATATTGCTTATTTTTGTAAATTAGATATTTATTTTTCATGAAGAAAAGACTAGGTGTTATTTATGGCATCTAGTTTTTATTATATTTCACTTAACTTATTCAATTCTATTTTATTGATAGTAGAATTTGCTTAAATTATTAAATCTTATGTATCAAAACTAAAACTTACAGCCAATTTGCAAAAAAGGACTAGAAATAGTTGCGAAGAAATAACAAATCAAAATTAATTTGACTTATTATGTAAATTATGCTATAATATAATCATAACTAGGATGTGCTAGATGTAGCAATCTAGTTTGTAAATAGAAACTCTTCTCAACAAAAATATTAAAGAAAAGGAGGATTAAATGGAAGAGGTTAGTTAGAAAAGGAACGTTTGTTATTATTAATGAATGTTCCTTTTCATATATCATGATAGAATAAAAATAGAGTTAAAAATATCAAAATAAAAGTTTCGTTCTAGGATGAGCTCCACATTAATACAATGTAAAAGACAGTGTATTGCTAGAGGAGGTCTTTCTTTTATGAGAAACATATCAATAGAAGAGCGAGCAGTTTGCT
>CANQWF010000044.1 GCA_947627485.1 uncultured Clostridia bacterium | reverse complement strand
CAACAAAAATATTGAACGAGAATATGACAACACTTTTTAGAAAAAAAGTTGTTGCATTGGGAACGGAAAATTTGCTAGAGATGTTAATACTATTAAAATAACAAAAAACTATTGACAAAAGCTAAAGAAATGAATTAGAATAAAACAAAGATATAAACAAAAAGAAACATAAAACAAAAGAAAGGATGAAAAACATATGAAAGATAAAGAATTAAAACCAACTGCAAACGCTGTAGGGGTCGCACCCTTGGACGACCCGCACTTCGAAGAAATTACTAAAAATACTCCAACGTCCGACTCAAATCCAAATTTCAAACACCGAACACTATCTTCCAATGTAGCAATCACACTAATAGCATTAGTAATCACAATAATAGTAATGTTAATACTAGTAGGAGTAACAGTAAGCATAGCAATAAATGGGGGATTATTCAGCACAGCAAAAAAAGCAGTAACAAAAACAGAAGAAGCAAAAGACAGCGAATTAAGATTTATGGCAATGGCAAATGCAGCAACACATAGTGAGAAATGGGAATATATATCAAAAGACAATAAAACAATTCCAATCCCAGCAGGATTTGCACCGACTCAAATTGAAGGGGAAGATACTGTAGAAGGTGGATTAGTAATAACTGATGCAGAAGGGAACGAATTTGTATGGATACCTGTAAATTACGAAGTAACAGAAGGAGAAGAAACAGACGAAAACCGGATTATATACAAGCTTTAAAAAAGTATTTTACAGAAGTGAGTGGACTAAAGAAGAATCTACAGGTGGCAAGAGAAGTACTGATTTAACTAGTAGTACTACCTTTACCGAACCATTTGCAAATGGATATCCAAATGAAAAAGAAGAATATTATGCAATGATGAAAAGTGTGCAAAAAAATAAAGGTTTTTATATTGGAAGATATGAAGCAGGGAGTGAAACACCAAGAACAGAGACTTCTGGAGATACAACAATTGTAGTTAAACGTAATCAATATCCGTACAATTATGTTGCTTGGGGTCCAGCTTCGAATAATATTGATGAAACTATTGAGAACTCAGGACATGGAGCAGTATATTTATCCAAACACTTTTATGATGGAAAAGATGTAGGAGTTGTATCTACATTATGCTATGGAGTACAATGGGATACCATGTTAGATTTTATAAAAAGTAAAGATAGAGATGTAACTAATAGTACATCATGGGGAAACTGTAGAGATAGTAATTGGACAATAATAAACCAAAATGCAAAATATTCAACAGATAATGGTGTAACTTGGAATAATGTAGTAGATAAAAAAAACAAGGATAATACTACAACGGGTATATTATTAACAACAGGAGCAAGTGATGACTTTGTGGCAAAAAATATATATGACGTTGCAGGAAATTGCTATGAATGGACTATGGAGGCCGGCGACTGGACCCGAATCAGACGCGGTCGGTGGTTGGGTGGACGACGGACTTAATGGTCCAGCAGTTACACGTTTTACCCATATCCCAAGTAAAGTTGTTGATTTATTTGCCTTTAGGCTTGCTCTTTATATTAAAGATTAAAATATCTGTACTTAAATAGGTAAAATCTCCGATTTTTCTATACAGCAAGAACAGACATCAGTGTAGGGGCGTTCATTGGACGCCCGCATATTGAAGGAAATGACCAATATAAAAAAATATCAAAACAAATTTACTGCAAACAAGCTATAGGCGACCAATGGTCGCCACTATATTTTTAATTTTCTTACAAACATTTGTTTACAAAATTAAATAAAGATGATATAATAAATTATAAGAGATGAGGTGAACGATGTGAGTATATATTGTTGTATTGATTTAAAAAGTTTTTATGCTTCTGTTGAATGTGTAGAACGAGGATTAGATCCATTAAGAACAAATTTGGTAGTTGCAGATAAAACAAGAACAGAAAAAACAATATGTCTTGCAGTTAGTCCAACACTAAAATCTTATGGAATTCCTGGTAGAGCTAGATTATTTGAAGTAGTACAAAAAGT
Source organism: uncultured Clostridia bacterium (assembly GCA_947627485.1). Classification (GTDB taxonomy): domain Bacteria; phylum Bacillota; class Clostridia; order TANB77; family CAG-508; genus CAG-452. Next base: position 8,552 of record CANQWF010000044.1, on the reverse strand, counting down.
AAATGAAATTAATTATAAAAGAAAACAAAAAGCAAATAAGCAAGAATTTGCTGATTCGTCTTTTAATTATACAGAATTAAAAAATAATCCTAATTTAAAACTAGATTATATTGTTGCTCCACCAAGAATGTCAAAATACATGGAATATAGTATATCTATTTATAATATTTATTTAAAATATGTATCTACAGAAGATATATATCCATATTCTATTGATGAGGTTTTTATTGATATTACAAATTATATAAAAACAAAAAATATAACGCCTAAACAAATGGCGGAAGCCATGATATATGATGTTTATAAAACAACAGGCATAACAGCAACATGTGGAATAGGAACAAATATGTATTTGGCAAAAATTGCAATGGATATAGGTGCAAAGCATATAAAGGCAGATAAAAATGGAGTGAGAATAGCAGAACTTGATGAAATGAAATATAGAAAATTACTTTGGAATCATAGGCCAATAACAGATTTTTGGAGAGTAGGAAAAGGATATGCAAAAAAATTAGAAGCAAACAATATGTTTACAATGGGAGATGTAGCAAGATGTTCAATAAATAACGAAGAACTGCTTTATAAATTGTTTGGAATAAATGCTGAACTATTAATAGATCATGCATGGGGATACGAACCATGTACAATGAAAGATGTAAAAGAATTTAAACCTGATTCTAACAGTTTAAGTTCAGGACAAGTATTACATTGTCCGTATGATTATAATCAAACAAAATTAATTGTAAAAGAAATGACAGATTTATTAGTTTTAGACTTAGTAGACAAACATTTAGTCACAAATCAACTTGTTTTAACAATTGGTTACGATACAGAAAATTTAAGCAATTCATCTATAAGAAATTTATATAATGGAGAAATCACAACAGATAGATATGGAAGAAAAATTCCAAAACATTCACATGGAACTATTAATTTAAAGGAAAGGACATCATCTACAAAAGTTATTATGAAGGCAATACAAGAACTCTACGATAGAATAGTAAATAAAGATTTATTGGTAAGAAGAATAAATGTAGTAGCAAATAACGTTGTAAATGAAAATGATATTGATGAAGAAATGCATGATGAACAAATAAGTTTATTTATAGATTATAAAAAACAAGAACAGGAAAAAGCAAACGAAAAAATCATAAGAAAAAAGGAAAACAATTTGCAACATGCAATAATTGATATAAAAAAGAAATATGGTAAAAATGCAATTCTAAAGGGAATGAATCTTGAAAAAGATGGAACAACAATTGAAAGAAATGCTCAAATTGGAGGACATAAAGAATAGAAAGGATATAAAATATGGGAAATTATGATGATATTATAAACATGCCACACCATGTGTCTACAAAACATCCAAAATTAAGTATGAAACAACGAGCTGCTCAATTCGCACCTTTTGCAGCACTTGTTGGATATGGAGATGCTGTAAATGAAACAGCAAGATTTACAGAAGACAGAATAGAACTTACCAGCGAAGAAAAATCTATTATAAATAATAAGTTAAAAGAATTACAAAACAATCAAAAAGTAACAGTTACTTACTTTGTACCAGATTTAAAAAAATCTGGGGGAAAATATGTAACTATTATAGGTAATGTAAAAAAGATAGATAAGAACAACCAATATTTAGTATTAACCAATAAAAAAGAAATACCGCTAAATGAAATTATTGAAATAATATATTAAAAATTATAAATATGCATATATAAAATTGTAGTTATTACAAAATATAATTTTGTACACAAGGAGAATCAGAAATTTTAAATAACCTTACAAAAATGTAAGGTTATTTTTGTATCTTTTATGATATAATATTTTTGGAGGAAAGGTATGCAAAAGCTTTTAATAGTAGAAGATGATGAAAAATTAAGAAATGAAATGGAAATATTTTTTAATCATAATGGCTATATAGCTAAATCTCTAAAAAAGTTTGATAACACAATCAAAGACATTATGGATATAAATCCGGATTTAATATTATTAGATATTAATTTACCAGGGGTAAGCGGAGAATATATATGCAAAGAGATTAGAAAACAATCTAATGTGCCAATTATTATTGTTACCAGTAGGGATAATGAAGTTGACGAATTATTAAGTATAAATTATGGGGCAGATCATTATATTACAAAGCCATTTAATATTCAAATATTACTTGCTAAAATGAATTCGCTATTAAGAAGAAGTAATATGGTTAATGTACAAGATAAAATAGATGCAAAAGATTTTATTATTAATTTATCAAATAGTACAATAATTAAAGAGAATAAAGAAATTGAACTTACAAAAAATGAAATTAAAATACTAAAATACTTAAATGAAAAAAGAAATAAAATTGTTTCAAGAGAAGAAATTATGGATTATTTATGGGATAGTGAAAGCTTTATTGATGATAATACTTTAACAGTAAATATAACTAGATTAAGGAGCAAGTTAGAAGAGTTAAATTTAAAAGAATTACTAGAGACAAAGAGAGGACAAGGATATATTTTAAAATAGGAGGATAATGTGAAATTTAGTAGTTTTATAAAAGATAAAATATTGCAAATTAGTCTAATTATATTTGGAATCATAACTATAGAAATTTTTTTACTTGCATATCCATATGGAAATTTTATAAAAATTTATATTCCATTAATAATATTAAGTTTGTATTTGATTTCAATTATTTTTGAATATTTAAATAAAAAAAGATATTATAACAATATTTATAAATTATTAGATGATTTAAAAGAAAAATATTTAATAACAGAAATTATTAAAGAACCAGATTTTACTGAAGGAAAAGTATTTAAAGAGATTTTGGAACAAATAGATAAATCGATGCATGAAAATGTAAACAAGTATAAATATTTAACTGAAGATTATAAAGAATATATAGAAATGTGGATTCACGAAATAAAAATACCAATTGCCAGTCGGTAAAATGATAGTAGAGAATAATAAAAATGAAACAACAAAAAGTATAGATGAAGAACTACAAAAGATAGAAAATTACGTTGAACAGGCATTATATTATGCAAGAAGTAATACGGTAGAGAAAGACTATTATATAAAGGAATGTATATTAAAAGATATAGTAAATGAAGTAATTCACAAAAATAAGACAGTTTTAATTGGAAAAAAAATCACTATAAATATACATGATTTGGAAATAAGAGTTAATACAGACAGTAAATGGATTATATTTATTTTAAACCAAATTATACAAAATAGTATAAAGTACAGAAAAGAAAATAAACAAACAGAGATTCAAATTTATGCAATTGAGAAAAAAGAGAATGTAATTTTATATATAAAAGATAATGGAATAGGAATAAAAAAGGGAGAACTAACTAGAGTATTCGAAAAGGGATTTACAGGAACAAATGGAAGAATATTAAATAAAAAATCAACTGGAATAGGACTGTATTTGTGCAAAAAGTTATGTGATAAATTAGGAATAGCAATTGAACTAAATTCTATAGAAAATGAAGGTACAGAAGTAAAAATTGTATTTCCAAATGGTAGTTATATGAATTTAAATCAAGAACGAAGCGGTCTATATCATTCTAATTGTATATGAAAATTTAGCTTACAAAAATGTAAGATTATTGTAAGTAAAATCGATGGCAACAATTTTCAAAGACTATTATAATTTAGATTATAATAGAAAGGAGATTGGATAGAGTATGAAAAAAATTTTGGAAGTACAAAACATAGAAAAATACTATGGAAACAAATCAAATTTAACTAAAGCAATTGATAATATTAGTTTTAAAGTCGATAAGGGAGAATTTGTAGGTATAATGGGAGCATCAGGCTCTCGGAAAAACAACCTTGTTAAATTGTATATCTACAATAGATAAGGTAACTAGCCGGTCATATATTTATAAATCAAGAAGATATTACAAGACTAAAAGGTAATAAATTAAATAAATTTAGAAGAGAACAATTAGGATTTATCTTTCAAGAATTTAATTTATTAGATACCTTAACTTGCTTTGAAAACATTGCAATCGCTTTAACAATTCAAAAGGTAAAGCCACAAGAGATAGATAAAAGAGTAAATGAAGTAGCAGAAAAACTAGAAATAAAAGAAATACTAAAAAAGTATCCTTATCAAGTATCTGGAGGTCAAAAACAAAGAGTAGCTATATGCCGAGCAATTATAACAAACCCTAAGCTTGTACTTGCAGACGAACCAACAGGAGCCTTAGATTCGAAATCTGCTAGACAATTATTAGAGAATTTTGAATATCTTAATCAAAATCTACAAGCAACAATTTTAATGGTTACACACGATGCATTTACAGCCTCTTATACAAACAGAATATTATTTATTAAGGATGGAAAAATCTTTAATGAATTAATAAAAGGAAATGACACAAGAAAGCAATTTTTTGAAAAGATAATTGAGATACAAACACTTCTTGGAGGTGATTTGAACGATGTTATTTAAGTTATCAATAAAAAACATGTCAAAAAGTATAAAAGATTATATCATATACTTTTTAACATTAGTTTTGGGTGTAGCAATCTTTTACATGTTTAATTCTTTAGACAGTCAACAGGCAATGCTAGAAGTATCCCAATCAACACATGAAATGATTACTCTTTTAATAAGTATGCTAGAATTTGTATCTATTTTTGTAGCAGTAGTATTAGGATTGCTAATTGTATATGCAAATAACTTTTTGATTAATCGAAGAAAAAAAGAATTTGGTATATATATGACACTTGGAATGAGTAAAAGAAAAATATCGAAAATAATATTAATGGAAACAATATTTGTAGGATTTATATCATTAATTATTGGATTAATTATAGGAATATTCGCATCTCAATTTATGTCTATATTAGTTGCAAAACTATTTGAAGCCGATATGACTAAGTTCCAATTTGTATTTTCGAAAGATGCTTGTATAAAAACATGTATATACTTTGCAGTAATGTATCTTGCAGTTATGGCTTTTAATACGTTTACAGTTTCAAAATATAAATTAATTAACTTATTAAATGCTAACAAAAAAAACGAAACAGTAAAAATGAGAAATCCTATTATTGCAATTTTAATATTCATAATTGGAGCAAGTATTTTGGGATATGCTTATTATATTGTAACAGTAAAAACTAATACATTAAGAGTAGAAAAAGATTTGATAAAACCAATTTTAATGGGAATATTCGGTACAGTAGCAATTTTTTGGTCTTTATCTGGATTTATATTAATTATGGTTCAAAAAATAAAAAACATATACCTAAAAGATTCAAATATGTTTGTATTAAGACAAATAAACAACAAAATAAATACAACAGTTATAAGCATGAGCGTAATTTGTTTAATGTTATTTATGACTATTACTATTTTATCTTCTAGTTTATCTTTAAGAAATTCAATGCAAAGTGATTTATTAGAAATGACACCAGTAGATTTAAATTTAACAAAAAAAGCAAATCTTCCTAAAAGTTATAAAAATGTTTATGGAAAAGAAGTATCATCCACAGAAAAGCAAAGAGAAGATTCAAAACATTTAATATCAGAAACATTAAAAAATAATGGTTTAGATATGAATGTATTAAAAGATATAGTAGAAATACCTATATATACACAAGAAGATTTAACAATAGAAAAATTTTTAGGAGATCAATTTGAAGAAATAAACAAAGAATATCCTTTCCTTATTTACAGTAGTGCAGAAAAAATAATAAAAGTATCTGATTATAATAAAATAGCAGAAGCTTATGGAATAGATAAATATTCATTAAATGATGATGAATATATTATGCTTTGTGATTTTGATAATCAAGTAGAAATAAGAAATAGAGCATTAGTGGATGGAAATAATATTTTAGAAATAGCAGGGAAAAAATATAAATCAAAATTCAACGAATGTAAAGAAGGCTTTATTGATATGTCAACGAGCCATACTAACATAGGAATTTTATTAGTTCCAGATAATTGTAATTTAAAAGAAGAAATGACAGAAAAATATTTTTTAGCAGCAAATTATAATGCAAATACAGATGAAGAAAAAGAAAGAATAGAAAAGATATTTACTGAACCAGATTCAAATTTTATTCAAAACTTAAGTAATAATGGAATAGAAATAGATGGAATGTCAAAAATCTCAATTATTGAATCAAGTTTAGGTTTAACAACGATTATCATATTTATTGCAATTTATTTAGGTTTAATTTTCCTAATAGCAAGTAGTGTTATTTTAGCTTTAAAACAACTAACAGAAAGCAGTGATAACAAACAAAGATATGCAATACTTCGAAAAATTGGTTGCGATGAAAAAATGATAAATAGAGCACTATTTAGACAAATAGGAATCTTTTTTGGTATGCCACTTGTTTTTGCAATAATTCACTCCATTTTTGGAATACAATTTGCCTTAAATATACTATCTGGAATTACAAAATCAAATGAATTATTACCAGGAGTTATTGTAACTGTAACTATAATAGGCACTATATATGGAGCATATTTTCTTGCAACATACTTTGGTGGAAAAAACATAATTAGGGAAGAATGAAATTTGACAATATATAATAGTACATATTAAAAAATTAAACTGCTAAAAATGTGTAAAAACACAATGAAATATTGTTAAAAATGTGTAAAAAATTAATAAAATACTGTTAAAAATGTGTAAAATTATTAAATATGTGATATAATATATGTAGGAGATGATAGCCATGCATAGAAAAATAATGAATGATTTAATGAAGTGGAAAAATGATAAAAATAGAAAGCCACTAATATTACGCGGTGCAAGACAAGTCGGTAAAACATATATAATAAAACAATTTGGAAATGAAAACTATGATGGAGTAGCATATTTTAATTTTGATCATGATACAGAATTATATAATTTATTTGAAAATACTAAAGACCCAAAAAGAATTTTAGAACAATTATCTTTTATTTATGGAAAATCAATTGTTCCAGAAAAAACATTAATTGTTTTTGATGAAATACAAGAATGCCCAAATGCTTTGAATTCATTGAAATATTTTGAGGAAGAAGCAAATGAATATCATATTATCAGTGCTGGTTCATTACTTGGAATACGCCTATCACATACATCTTTCCCTGTTGGTAAAGTTGATTTTTTAGATATGTATCCAATGACTTTTTCGGAATTTTTAAAGGCAGATAATTGTGAGAATCTAGTAGAATATATGGATTCAATAAACAAAATTGATAATATTCCAGATATATTTTTCGATAGATTAAGCGAAAAGTTAAAAGCATATTTTATAATAGGTGGTATGCCAGAGGCAGTAAATTCTTGGGTTGAAGAAAAAAATATGGAAAAAGTAAATAAGATACAAGAAAATATTTTAAGAGCTTATGAAAGTGATTTTTCAAAACATACTACTAATATAGAAGCAAATAGGATTTCTATTATTTGGAATAGTGTACCATCTCAAATATCAAAAGAAAATAAAAAATTCTTATATCAAGTAGCTAAAGAAGGAGCTAGAGCAAGAGAATATGAAGGTGCATTAAATTGGCTAAAAGATGCAAATATTGTATATAAAATATATAATGTTAAAAAACCAAGTATGCCACTTATTAGTTATAATGATTTATCTGCATTTAAAATATATCTAAATGATGTAGGTTTATTAAGAAAAATGACAAACTTAGATAGTAAAATTGTAGTAGAAGGAAATAAATTGTTTGAAGAATTTAAAGGGGCATTAACAGAAAATTACGTAATACAAACATTATCATCTATTGGATTACAACCATACTACTTTACATTTGATAATAGATATGAAATAGATTTTATGCTTCAATATAAAAATGATATTATTCCAATTGAAGTTAAGTCAAGCGAAAATATTAATAATACTAGTTTAAAAATTTATAATGAAAAATATAATCCAAATATAAGAATTAGATTTTCAATGAGAAATTTCAATAAAGATGATAATCTGATTAATATACCATTATTTATGGGAGAATATATAGACAAAATAATATATAACTTTGAAAATAAGTAATAGCAGATGATTATGTGTCTTTTATTAAAGAATAGGAGAGAAATTTAACAAGACAGTAAAGTTATATAAGTATTGAAAATAGCTATGTAAAAGCATAAGCTATTTTTTTTGAAAAAAATTATAAAAGTTTAAAAAAAAGTATTGACATTGTGTCAGAAGTAGTATATTATGATGCTGACAAAGTGTCAGAGAAAGGAGAAATAAAAAATGAATCGTTTTGAAGAAAGCAAAGAAGTTTTTAACAAATTATTTGGAGAATTGCCAGATGCAAATACAGAAATAGATCATGAACTTATGGAAATTTTAAGAAGGTTTATATTTGGAGATGTATTTCATAGTAGTGATGAAATAGATATGAAGGAAAGAGAGTTAATTACAGTAACAATTTTAGCAGTATTACAAACCTTACCACAATTATCAGCACATATAAATGCAGCATTAAATGTAGGAGCTACACCAATTGAAATAAGAGAAACTATTTATCAGTTAGCACCTTTTATAGGTTTTCCAAGAACATTAAATGCAGTAAATACAATGAA
>CANQWF010000043.1 GCA_947627485.1 uncultured Clostridia bacterium | reverse complement strand
ATACCAAAGACATTAAAACATGGAGCAACAGTATCATGTTTAAACAATAGTAATATTACAAGTATAACATTTGAAGAAGGATTAACAGTAATACCAAGTTATTTATGTGCAAATACAGGAATAACAGAAGTAACAATACCAAGTTCAGTAACGGAAATAGAATACTATGCATTTAAAGATTGTAAAAATCTAAAAAAAATTACCATATTAGATAATGTAAAGAAAATGGGATGGTTTTTAACTCAGCCAAATACTGATTCTGTATTTACTAATCATAGTGATGATCTAACAATATATTGTTATGAAGGGTCGACTGCTGCCAGTTATGCAGTTAATACTAAAATAAAATATGTATTCTTAAAAAAGCCAGCAAATAGTGGAACCTCTGATAAACAAGATGAAGTAAGTAATGTAGGAAAAGATGGTAATACGGGAACAAAAGATGACACTACTAAAAAAGATACTACAATTGCAACAGCAAAATTACCTAATACAGGTAAAGTAATAATTGCTTGGGTTATAGGAATAGTAGCTGTATCTGGAATAACAGCACATATAAGATATAAAAAATTATATTTTTAATAATTAAGGAGGAAATGATGGGCTTTTTAATTTTGATACTATTTTTTGCAGTATTTATATTTATTATTGTAAAAATAAATAATTTTAGAGAAAGATTAAGAGAAGAGATGCTTCGAGGTACTGGTGCAAGTACGGCAGAAATTGATGCAACTATAGGTGAGGGCATCGAAAAAAAACAAATAAAAAAATTCTTAGATGAACATCCAGACTTTACAGAAGAGACTATAAAGAATTTATTAAAAGAATATATTGAGAAAATGATTAATAAAGATTTAACAGACGAATTTAGTCAATCAGTACGCGAAAAACTACAAAAAGATTCAAAATTAGAAAAATTAAAAGATATGCAGTTTAAAAGAATTAATATTTCATTTTATGGTAATTCAAAATTAAGTGCGACAGTTATTTATTCAGATAATAGAGACGAGTATATAATTCATTTAGGATGTAGCACCTCAAATAATCTGATACAAGTTATAAGATATGAATTTAATAGAGGTAGAGCAATTGGTTTTTAAAATATAAGTAATTATATATTGCATAAAAAAGGATTGGAGGTGTAAATTAGGTGACAGAAAAAGGCAAAAGCATATTAGCATATATATTTGGATGGATAGGTGGACTAATAGTTTTATTTGCATTAAAAGATAATGAAAAAAATACAAAATTTCATGCAGCTCAATCTATAGTTTTAAGTGCGGGGTATTCTATAATAATATTGGCATATTCTTTACTACATATATATATACCTTTTTTTAGGACAGCATTATGGGTAGTTTATCTTATTGGAATAATTATGGGAATTGCAAAAGCAAATAAAGAAGAAAATCCAGAATTACCTGTTATAGGTAACATCGCAAAAGCAATATTTGGAAAAACAATTGGAGAATAATAAGAATTATATTAAATATAAAAACACCTTTAAATTATAATAAATTAAAGGTTACCAGTCAGACTTAAAAAATAAAACAGAATGCAAACGCTGTAGGGGTCGGCGCCCTCGACGACCCGTGATAAAAAGAACATATAGAGATGTTAATAAAAATATAAATAAAATATATGAAGATATAAAGATTTGTAATTATATAATAATGCCTAGTCATATACATTTTATAGTTTAAATTATTGGCAAATCTCCTAAAGATAGCAATTTTCCTACAAATGCAAAATTTCAATATTAATATCAAGTTTAAAAAGATTCATAAACAAGGAATGTATAGAACAACAGTGTGCTTTCTTTTGCGTCAGACTATTTAAATTTATTTTGAAGCCCACGCCTTCAAGAACAAATATGGCAAAGAAATTATTATAAGCATATTGTAAGAAATGAAAAGGAATATTTAAAAATATTAGAATATATAGACAACAACCAATATAAATGGAAAACTGATTTATATTATAGCTGAAGAATAATATATTAATAGTATTAACATCTCTATATGTTATTTTTATCACGGGTCGTCGAGGGCGCCGACCCCTACAGCGTTTGCATTCTGTTTTATTTTTTAAGGCTGACTGGTAACATTAAAGGTGCTTTTTATATACAAAATATTTACATCAATTTATTTTTAAGGTAAAATATGCATATAATTTAAAAAAGAAAATTGATGAAAAAAAACTGATTAGTAACTTGTAGATTTATAATTAAGGAGTTCTTATGAAAGACTTTAACGAATTAAGAAGTGAATATAGAGAATTTATATATAAAAGTTATAAAATATTTGAAGATGAAGATAAAATAAAAATAGAATATTGTTTCGAAATACCTAATTTATCTATTTTTACACCTAGCATAGAAATAGAAAAAAGAAACATAAATTTTAAAAGTATAAATAATGATTTTGTAAAAAATTTAGTTTTTAATATAGGAATGATAGAATTAATTAGTTATTGGAAATGTGTATGTCCTAAAAAAATAATTATTGAATGTGGCATGCTAGATGAAGAGCAAATATCATGGTTTAAAAAACTATATTATTATGGACTAGGAGAATATAGATATATAAATAATATAAATGTAAATATGAAGGATATGTTAGAGATAATAATAGATGCAAAAGAAGAATATAATTTAGATATTTCTAATTTTGATGATAATAATTTAAATGGAACACTAATTCCAGTAGGTGGAGGAAAAGACTCTTGTGTTACAGCAGAGCTATTAAACAAATATAGAAATGATAATTTATGCTTAATAGTTGGTGGGAAAGAACCATCTATAAAATCAGCAGAAATTGCAGGATATAAAAATAAAATAATATATGTTAAAAGAACTATAGATAAAAATTTAATTGAGTTAAATAAACAAGGATATTTAAATGGACATACGCCTTTTTCTAGTATGCTCGCATTTTTATCATATTTAGTAGCATACTTAAGCAGTAAAAAATATATAGCATTATCAAATGAATCGAGTGCGAACGAAAGCAATGTAGAGGGAGAAAAAATAAATCATCAATACTCAAAAAGTTTTGAATTTGAGCAAGATTTTAGAAGATATGCAGATAAATACTTAAAAGCCAATATTCAATATTTTAGTATGCTAAGACCACTTAATGAGTTCCAGATAGCAAAGCTTTTTGCAAAACACGAAAAATATCATAAAATATTTAGAAGTTGCAATGTAGGAAGTAAGACATTTCCATGGGAGTGGTGTTGTAATTGTCCTAAATGCTTATTTGTGTATATAATTTTAAGTCCATTCTTATATAAAAATAAATTAATAGAAATATTTAACGAAGATTTATATGAAAAGGAAAGTTTGCTAAACACATTTATTGAATTATGTGGATATGGAAAAACAAAACCATTTGAATGTGTTGGTACATATGAAGAAGTAAATTTTGCAATATCAAAAACGATACAAGATTTAAATAAAAAGAATATAAAATTACCATATTTATTGGAATACTATAATAAAAATTATAAATTGATAGATACTAGTATAAATATAACTAAAAAGTATAATGAAGAAAATAATTTACCAAAGCAATTTGATGAAATATTAAAAAAGGCTATATTTAATGATTAAAAAAATAAATGGTTGATTGTTACGTATTCGGAAAATTCAGGACAGTCCCAAAAATCCCCAAAATTGGTGATTTTTAGGGACAGTCCCTAGAATTTTCCTCACACAAACTACAATTTAATTATTTGCAGAGAATTTTTGCTTTGTTTGGTCTATTTTTTGTTGCTCTGCAGTTTCTGTTTTATACCAACCTTTTTCAGACATTAAATTGTATATTTTATTTTGAATATTTAAAGATTCATTTAAAGCTTCTTTAAAAGCTGAGTGTACTTCAGCAGTTGTAGACTCAATTGACCCATGTAAGTATAAATCACATACACCCTTAATGATTAATAGTTCTTTTTCCATTATATCTTTATCTTCCATAAAAACCTCCATTCGAGCAATTAAAATTGCTCTAATAAATATTATATAAAAACCTCTTAAAAAAATTGCGAGGATGAAAGAGGTTTTTATTTGCCAATTTGAGTTTGCGAGTAAAACGAGCAAATCTCAAAGGCATTAGCGATTGTAACTTTAATGTGAAAAAGTATTTTTCACATTATCCTCCTTAAAGTAAATTTAGAAATTTGTTAAATAATTCTGTATGTTTTTGTTCTAACTCTTTTGCATAGTTTGAAAGAGTTTGGTCTTGTAATTGTGAAGAAGCATTTTTACTACATTTTTGCATAAATTGTTCATGTCCTAAAGCATCTTCTACATATAAAAGTTCTTTGCTTGTCATAAAAAAACCTCCCTTCGAGTATTTTAATACTCTAACTAAATTTTTTAGGACTTTTAAAAAATATCTATAGATAATATTTCCAAATATAATAAATATATACAGTTAAATCTAAAATTATAAATTTTATTTTTCTTTTGAAAATAAAATATTTTTACTTTATGTTGCGAAACTAAAATGTTTCATGGAGTTTCATATTCAACATGATAAGTTTTTTTACAAAATGGGAGAAATTGCCCCGAGCAAAAAGTTTCATGGAGTTTCCGATTCAATAAAAAAAAGAGAAAAAGTAGTAAAAATACTTTTTCTCATTTATTTAAAAAAGTTTTTTCAATATAAAGCTTATTTGTAACAGACTGAACAACATTTTTTAAAATATATCTTTCTTCTGTCATTTCTTCATCATAAACAAAATCTTTTTTATTAAACACAGAATCGATACATTTTTCCATTATAATACAGAATTTATCATATGATACCTCAATGCCAGATGTATCTAAAGCTAGTTTTATTAATAAATTAATATCATTAATACTATAGACTTGTTTAAGTATACATATTACTATTAAACGAGCTATATGAGTTTTATTATATTTTTTATTAATAGGTGGTTTTAATACACCATGCTTAACATAGTTATTAATCATTGTTTTAGTTATAACTTTTTCGTCTTTTTTATCATTCATAGGAATTAAAGATTTTAAATAATCTTCTAACAATGTAACTACCTGATCTAAATATAGGTCTATATTAGGGAGTTCGTTCCATCTAGGTATATGAAAATTAGTAAAATTAGTATCCATATTGAGCCTCCTATAGCTTAAAAAATAATTAATAAAAACATTTTAACATTTTGAAAGAATATAGTCAATATATTGACATATTATTTATAATGTGTTAATCTAGTATTCGATACCAGATTGGTAAGGAGGAACTAATGAAAACATATAATAAAATATATGAATCGAAAGATTTTAAAAATATAAAAGAGATAATAGATAATTCAGCAAAATTATATGCAAATAATAATGCATTTATAATAAAAGAAAAAGAAGAAAAAGATATAAAATACAAAAATATAACATATAAAGAATTTAAAGATCAAATAAACTATTTAGGAACAGCTTTAATAAACTTAGGGTTAAAAGATAAAAGGGTAGCAATTATAGCAAAAAATAGATATGAATGGGCACTTACATATTTTACAGTAATATGTGGAGTAGGTATTACTGTTCCATTAGATAAGGGATTAAAAGAAGAAGAGATATTATCTTCTTTAATAAGAAGTAGGGCAGATTGCATTGTATTTGAAAAAGAATATTTAGAAATTATAAAAAAAGCTATAGAAAATAAAAATATAAAAATAAAAGAATATATATGTATGGATGACATTAAAGAAGAAGGAATAAAAAACTTAAATAGCTTATTAGAAAAAGGAAAAGAATTATTAGAAAATGGTAATAAAGAATATATAAATGCAGAAATTGATGAAAATAAAATGGCCACTATAATTTTTACATCAGGAACAACATCTGAGTCAAAAGCCGTAATGTTATCACATAAAAATATTGCATCTAATATTGTAGATATGGGTTACGTAGAAAAAGTATACAGTACAGATGTAAATATGGCATTTTTACCATTTCATCATACTTTCGGTTCAACAGGAATTTTATTCTTTTTATCACATGGAGCAACAAATGTATTTTGTGATGGCCTAAGACATATACAAAGCAACTTAAAAGAATATAAAGTAACTGTATTTGTTTGTGTGCCATTGATTATAGAAACAATGTATAAAAAAATAATGTCACAAGTAGAAAAACAAGGAAAAACAAAATTAATAAAAAGAGGAGTAAAAATAAGCAAACTTTTACTTAAGTTTGGAATAGATATAAGAAGAAAATTATTTAAAGAAGTTATAGATAATTTAGGTGGAAAATTAAGATTTATAATAAGTGGTGCTTCAGCAATAGATAAAAAAGTAGCAGAAGGATTTAATAATTTTGGCATATTAACAGTACAAGGATATGGACTAACAGAAACATCACCTGTTCTTGCAGCCGAAAATATTAAAACTATTAAATATGGTTCAGTTGGTATACCAATGCTTAATGTAGATATAAAAATAGATAATCCAAATAAAGAAGGAATAGGAGAAATAATTGCAAAGGGACCAAATGTAATGCTTGGATACTATGAAAATGAAGAAGCAACAAATGAGATTTTAAAAGATGGTTGGTTCCATACAGGAGATTTAGGATATATTGATAAAGATGGATTTATATTCATAACAGGAAGAAAGAAAAATGTTATTGTATTAAAAAATGGAAAAAATATTTATCCAGAAGAATTAGAAAGTTTAATAACAACACTTCCATATGTTGAAGAAAACATGGTATTTGGTAAACCTAAAGATGATGATTTATTATTATCAGTAAAAATTGTATATAATAAGGAATATGTAAAAGAAAAATATCCAGATATATCTGAAGAGAATTTAAAGAATATAATTTGGAATGATATAAAAGAAATAAATAAAAAACTACCTAACTATAAACATATTAAAAATCTAATAGTAACAAATGAGCCAATGGTTAAAACAACAACTGCAAAAATTAAAAGATATGAAGAAGAAAAAAGGCTTTAAAAAAAGAAATAGTATTAGAGATATTATACTCTAACACTATTTCTTTTTTTCTAGGTGGGAGACTATTTGTCCCATATCGCGTAGAAAATATGATTTCCTATGCGACATTTTGTTTTGATGTTTGCCCTTTCATCGATAGCAGATTTTGAGCATAAGTTTGGTTCATAAAAGTAATATGCTCCTTGACCTAAAGATTCCCTTGTAGGGTCTTCTCCCTCTAAGGCATCTTGCAATGCTTTTTTTAGAGAAGGATACTCTTCAAGCATCTCCTTTGTTACACATTTATAAGGTGCATACGCTTCAGATACTTCTTCAGGAGTATCTGGAAATCCCTTAGATTTAAGCCTGTTAAGTATTGTTGCAATAACTGCAACTTGTCCTTTATAAGGTTCGCCTCGGGATTCTTGATATGCGGTTTTTATAGAAATATCGCATATCCTATTGTAAAAATCCTTTTGTTTGGATTTTTTAATTCCCAAATCATTCATTATTTCTAATGTATATTTAGGAATATCAGATAAATCAGTAGATTTATCTACCTTAGCCTTTTTAGGCTTTTTTGTTGCAATGGGTTCATCTGTTATAGAAGGTGCATCTGTTACAATAGGAACTTCAGTTACAATAGGTGCATCCGATGCAACGGGAGCACATGTTACAACAGGTACAGATTCAATGTTAATTCCTGCTAAGTGCTTAACTGCACTATTGTCAACATCAGAGAAGCTAATTCCTACTAAACGTACGACAGTAGATTTAGTGGAAGCATTAAGCTTCCGATTAGTATTGGTCAAACTTATTACTAATATTAAAACCAAAAAAAATTTTAAAAATTTCCGAGACACAAAATCTCCTCCTTTTGTTTTTTGTTCCCTTTGTGGGAACTTCTAATTTATGTACTATAAAAGTACTTAATATAATTATAACATAAACTTTTTATTATGTAAAACAAGTAAACAGGAAAGCATAATTAACTAAAAATAGCATAAACATATAATAATGTTATTTTAGGAGGATAATATATGTTTTTTGTGTATAATAAAGATAAAATAATATCAGTTGCAATTGCGCTTAGTACAGTCTTAGTATTATTTTTACTTGCCGCAACATTTAAACAAAATTCTATACTAAATAATACAATAGAAACATCTGCAAACACGTCTAAACTATTACCAATATATAGTGTAGATACAGAATAAAATTGCATTAACAATAAATTGTGCATGGTAACAATTGCCAATAGGATAGAAATGTAAATAGCCTATATTCCAAAGTTTTGATAGAACTATATAAATGATTTTTGCTTTTGGACAAATAATGGATATTTTCTGAAGTATAGAAACATTAAATTTATGTAAAATATTGCTAATTCACAAAAAATATGCTACAATAAAAATATATTCTGATTTGTTGAATATAGGATTTCATTTCAAAAAATATTATTTTTTAAGGAGGACAAATTTATGAGAACATTGGAAATGAAAATCACAGTTCCTGAAGTAAATGGTGGACGGTGTATTTCAGCAGAAATGAAGGATGGTTACATTTTAGCAAAATTTGAAATAGGAGAAAATGAAACTTCTTCTACTTCAGAAAGTGAGTTGGAGTGCAAAATAGATCCAAACATTTTTGCAGGTGCATGGTTAGAACATAAGCCAACTACAAGATGGCAGGAAGTGACACTTACTTTATATCAGGATGCAAAGACTAAAGGTAGGTTGCATACTTTTACTTGTATGACAATTGATGCATCTGTCAAAGACGGGAAGTTGGTATATCAGAAAGGCCTGCCAATAAAGACAGGATATTCTCAGGAAAAATGGGCAAAGATGCTGAAAGACTATAATCCAATTCGTAATAGTCGGCAGATGACACGAACAGAGTATGCATGTAGAAACCTGTTTCTCATTCAGAAACTTGTTAAGTCTGGTTATGGAATTGCGGAAGCATGGGAAGCAGTATGTGATGATTCCAGAAAGATTGGGCATTATAGTAATTCTGATAACCCTAAAAATTATTTTGAGCCAACAGGTAGCAGAGAAGTTTGTGGCTTTTGTGATTTAGGTAATGCTTGGAAGTTCCTTGCAGAAGATCCATGGGAGAAAGTTGGTGGCTATTGGTCTGCTGGTGGTAACTTCATGGACAATAGTGTCGGCACTCCGGTGGCTGACCTCATTCACATCTATAATGTAGGCGACGGTAACAATAGCGGTGTGGGTATGCTTGCGCTTGATTAAAGTAGCACTGACCACTGTATTTCAAGAATGAGATGGAATCTGCTTTGCGGGTTCCATCTTAAAATTAATATATTTAAATTGCTTCCTGTCAGTCGCAATTTAAATTATATATGAAGGGATTTTTTGTGTCTACTCACCGCTTAAAGCTTTACCGAACCCCCGAGACAATCTCAGGGTTTTAGATAACAAAAAGAAGAAGCAAATTTACTCCTTCTTTTTTTGGCTAATTTGATTTGGATAAGTAAACGAAAGCTTCGCATATTTCGATAAATTCCTTCGGTGGAAGAACCCCATATTGTGCTTGTATTAAAACATTAAATACTCCCTTTTCCGCAATGAGTTTATCAAAATCACTGCACTGTTCTTTTAACAGTAATAATTCTTGCCGAAACTCCTTGTTCTCCATACCACTAACCTCCTTCATAATATTTTTTCACATTATATCATATGTTTTTCAAATATTTTGTTGAAATTTGTTAGATATGTATATTTGTCAATAAAAATCGTTCGACAAATTAGTCAAATTATGGAATGAGGTGTTTTTTAATTTTCTATGTTATGAATTTGGAAACGTAGATGATAGTGTATTTGCAAGACAAGATATTAATTAATATGAAATTCAAGAAAATTAAATATCCAGATACTGTTCTTTGCAGTTACCCATATGAAACTTAGATGTACTAAGTGAATATGAAATAGACAGGAAAATGAAATAATTAAATTATAAGTAAGAAACAACTTACAATAAGTGTGGCAGATAATTATTTGAAATTATCTGTCTTTTATTATATAATCTAAAAAACAATTAATAATTTGAAAGTGAGAAAAATAATATGGAAAATGAATTTATGGAGAAACTAATTGAAAGTTATAAAATATCTAAAGATGAACATAGAATGATTCTAAATGAACTTAAGAAAAGAGTATTTTTAAATAGAGTTGCAGAAAAAAATCCATCTATTATGTTTGTTATAGGTCAACCCGGATGTGGAAAAACAACATTCATACAAAATACTGATTTATCCAATTATACAATTATAAATTCTGATGATTATCGCTGTTTTTGTAAATATTCTGATGAAATACTTGATAAATATCCAACATATTATACGAAACTTACAAATTTTGATGCACATTTGTGGGGAGATGAACTTTTTTCTTATGCAATGGATAATAGTTATTCAGTTTTAAGAGAAAAAGCTCCAGTTGATTATAGTTTGTTAGAAACAATTAAGGCTATTCCACAAAAATATGATATAACTATAGATTTAGTAGTTACAGGAGATCTAGCGAGTTTACTTGCAACAAGAGAAAGATACGAAAAAAGTATATTAAAAAGTAAAAATGCTAGATTATCAAATATTGAAGCACATAATAAATGTTATAATTTATTACCGGATTTTATTTCAAAATGTTTAGCTTGTGGAGTAAAAATAAATTATATTATACCAATAAATAATGGATATAATATAATTCCTGTTGGAAATGATGGTTTGATTTTATTAGAAAGACTTAGAAAAGAGAGCAATGAACAAGTTAGCGTTGATTATGAAATAAGAATGAATAATATAAAAAAAACAATGATAAATAGAAATGCACCACAAGAGCAATTTGACGAACTTAATGAAATCGAAAAAATATATCTTAAAATAGTTAATAGTAAGAGTGATGAAAAAATTAAACCAGAAAATTTAGATTGTGAAAGATAATTATTTAATTTATAGAAATAGGAGAAAAAAGTAATGATTGAATATAGAAAAATTACTATTGAAGAAAAAGAAAGTCTCGTAAATCTAATAGATAAGGTTTTACAGAAT
>CANQWF010000042.1 GCA_947627485.1 uncultured Clostridia bacterium | reverse complement strand
TTATCTTTCATTTTACCACTCCAATTCTAGCAGTAATTTTGCATAAAAAAACAGAATATTTCTTTAATATCGAAATATTCTGTAATATAGATGATTACTGCTTTTTATTAAAATTTCTTTGTGGTTGGTATATTTTAAACACGAGAGGTGTGGATTTAAATCTTCAATTTCCAGCAGGATGGGAAGAAGCTAGAAGAATTAAATTTGCACAAGGATTTACCTCTCCTGCACCTCGTGACTATGTAGGCTCTCGGACCTCTTGTTGCTCCTGAATCTATTGCGCTATATAACTTTACACTTTTCCATAATTTTAGATTAATTCTTGCATATCATACACAAGGTAAGGAAATTTATTGGCAATTTCAAAATTATACTTCACCTGAAGCAGAACAAATTGGTGAATCTTTTGCAAGTGTTAGTGGTTATAGCTTAGCAGAAGTTCCATATAACTCAAGCTTTGCAGGATATAAAGACTGGTTTATTCAAAATTATAGAAGACCTGGTTATACAATAGAAGCAGGTATTCGGAGAAAATCCGCTTCCAATTTCTCAGTTTAATGAGATTTATAACGATAATATAGGTATACTTGTTTTAGGCGCAGTACTATAGGATTTTGGGGTCTGTCCCCTTTTTCCTCATTATTCTCTATTAAATTTCCTATTTTTAAAATACAAATTGTCATTGCTATTTGTCCAAAATGGTATTAGTGCATTTGGTACTTCTATTATATGCTCATTATTTTCTCCAAAGCTTAATATAGAATAATCGCTCTTTCGTTCTTCTATTTTATATCTAGTATTTTCACCATTTTGTAATATATTACTTTCTTTTAAAAATTTATCTTGTATTTCTTTATACTCTTTAACATCTACTAAACTGTCCATAAATTTTTGTGTTAATTCTTCTTCGATAATATATTCTCCGTTTTTATATCTTAATACTGTGTCGTTTCCTATTTTATCTAAAAATTCTTCTGGTATTTCAGTTTCTTTTGATATTATATTATTGTTAGTATTGTACAGATATGCTCCATCCACATCCATTTCTACTACTTGATACAAAACATCTTCTTGTTTTAGATTATTCTGTTCTACGTTTTTATCTGATTTTTGTAGAGTTTCAGATAATTCCTTTATAAAATCTTTAACAAATTGGCTGTTTTTTGCATTATTAAATAAATTATTTATTAAATCTAAATTCAATATATAATCACTCCTTTATTTTTATTGTATTTTATATTGGAAATATACTACCCGATTTAATAGTATTAAGAATTAAACTTAAGAGTAATTATATATTGTTTTCCATAAATTTACAATAGCTTTATTGTAAATTATCAAATTTTAGAAATTTATTTTTCTGCGTGATTTTCTCCAGTTGCATAATCAATAACTATTCCTGGTTGAACATTATAACAATAAACATTAAAATGAAGCCCTTTTCCTTTATCTTCAACTGACCATGCCTCCATTTGAACTCCACTTGCTAGAAGATTATCTCCTTCAAAAATTGGTGTTACTCTATATAATACATGATTATTTTTATTTTCATATATGTATTCAGCTACTTCATTTTCAAATGGTAACATTCCTTCTGTATTTAAGTATCTTGTACCAGTTATCAAATTTTTTTCATTTGCATTTTCTCCTGCGAGTTGCCAACCAATTAAATGACAACGATTATACAAATATTTATCTTTTATTAAATTATCATACCTTTTTTGCACCCATCCTGTTGGCTTAATCCCTCCGATTTCTCCCCTCTCTGCATCTTTTGGGGGCATAATTTCTTTGCAAATATTAGCAAAAGCTGTGCCACATCTGCCTTTTTTATCTAAATTACTATATTTTTCGAAAGCAATAGTTGTATAGTCTTGTTCATTAAAGTATGGAATATTATTATTAATTTCTACATAAATTTGACCAGAATACTCCGGGATTTCTGCTAAATTACTATAATTTGCAACCTGCACATTTAAAGTGTTTTCACTATTATTGAAAAATTTATCATTAATATAATTTAATCCAATAAATAACATTACAACAATTAGTGTTGTTATTAATTCTATTAATTTAATATTTTTTCTACTCTTTCT
Source organism: uncultured Clostridia bacterium (assembly GCA_947627485.1). Taxonomy (GTDB): domain Bacteria; phylum Bacillota; class Clostridia; order TANB77; family CAG-508; genus CAG-452. The sequence continues at coordinate 8,990 of CANQWF010000042.1, read as the reverse complement.
TCTAGCCATTTTCCCCTACCTTTATTAATAAAAAAGGGGCTAGTCCCCTTGTTTTATTGAATAGGAAAAATCGCAGATTTTCCCTATTCAACAAAAATGCTATAATCGCTATCGCCTTTGAGATTTGCTCATTTTATTCGCAAACTCAAATCGGCTAGAACAAAGGGCCGTCAAAGACCGCTTTGTTCTCATTTTTTATTTTACTTCATTTTTCCAAAGTCCGTGTTTATTACAATAAGCATATATTACAGAACCTGGAATATATTTAAATTTTGCTACTGGTTCTTGATTTGGATAAAATCTTACTCTTGTTGTTTGGTTGTCACTTACAACTGCAATCCACATTATATAGTGGTCTTCATCCATAGGATGGCTTACTTCTCCCACTCTTACAACCATTTCATCTCCATTTTTTTCATATACTGGAACATGTTTTTCTACTATCGCATCTTCTGAATTTGCAACTAGTAATTCCATTGGTTTGCCACAACATGTAATGTGACTTGCATCTCCTTGTATTAAGCCTATAAGATTATTACACATTGGGCATTTGTAAAATACTGTGTTTTTTTCTTTCATTCTAAATTCCTCCTTAATTATTTAATAATTCATCTGCTAAATTCTTCATGTTTTCTATATTTTCATTATTCATTTTAGACATAATAGTTACTGTTGTATTACATAAATTTATATCTTTCATTTGACTTATTATTTCTTTCATACATTTACCTGCTGATGGTGCCCACGTTCCATTTTCTATTATACCAATCTTTCTGTTTTGATAGTTTTTACCTTGTAAATGATGCAAGAATTGTTCCATAGCTGGAAATAGTCCCATGTTGTAACTTGATGATGCAAGTATAATTTTGTCATATCTAAATGCATCTTCTATTGCCTCTGCCATATCATCTCTTGTTAAATCTGATATTGCTACTTTTTTTGCACCCTTTTCTTCTAAAATTTCTTTCATTTTAAATGCTGCTTCTTTTGTGTGCCCATGTATTGATGAATATGCAATAAATACTCCATCATCTTCTGGTTTATAGCTACTCCAAATATCATATTTATTTATATAAAATTCTAAATCTTCTTTAAGTATTGGTCCATGAAGTGGGCATATTATTTTTACATCTAATGTAGCTACTTTTTTAAGTAATGCTTGTACTTGAGCACCATATTTTCCAACTATATTAAAATAATATCTTCTTGCCTCACATGTCCAGTCTTCATCAGTATCTAATGCACCAAACTTACCAAATCCATCAGCTGTAAATAATATTTTTTCAGTCTGTTCGTATGTACACATTACTTCTGGCCAATGCACCATTGGTGCCATTACAAATTGCAAAGTATGTTTACCTACATTTAATGTGTCCCCTTCTTTTACTTCTATTTTTCTTTCCTCTAAATTTTTAATATCAAAAAACTGCGGAATAAATGCAAATGTTCTTAAATTTCCTACTATTTTCATTTCTGGATATCTATTTGCTAAGCGCTCTATATTTGCACCATGATCTGGCTCCAAATGAGATACTACTAAATAATCCACTTTTTCACCATTTAATTCCTTTTCTAAGTTTTCGAACCACTCATCACTTGCTCTTCTATCTACAGTATCCATTACAACATTTTTTTCATCTTTTATTAAATATGAATTGTATGATATTCCATTTGGTACAACATACTGACCTTCAAATAAGTCTATTGTTTTATCATCTACTCCTATGTATTTTATATTGTCTGTAACTTTTGTATCTGTCATTTATATACCTCCAAATTATATTTTTTTATATTATATATCATTACTTTTCTATCTTTCAATATTCACAATAAAAAAATATAGATAAATTGAACAATTTTTCAATCTATCTATAATTTTTAACGTATATCAAAATTACTTTTCATTTTGACCTTATATAAGATTTTCCATATATAACAAGTCCTATGCCTTCTATATGTTTTTATATTTTTTATATGAAATATATGAAATTCCCGCTAAAGTTGCAAGTGCTATTCCAACTACTCCTATGACTGCACGACCTGTGTATGGGAAACTTCCCTTTGCAGTAAGGTCTTCTCCGCTTACATCTTTTTTTACTGTGCTGTCATTTCCTGTTTTGTTTTGGCTATTTCCTGAACCTGTTCCATTTTGATCTCCACTTCCAGAACCTTCTCCACTTTGGTTTCCAGTTCCAGATCCGCCTTGTCCTTCGTCTCCACTTCCACCTTGATCTCCGCTTCCTGATCCACCTTGGCCTTCATCTCCGCTTCCTCCTTGGTCTCCACTTCCTGATCCGCCTTGGCCTTCGTCTCCGCTTCCACCTTGGCTTCCGCCTCCTGATCCATCTGCTACTATTTCTATTTCATAATTTATTGTTTTTCCTCCGTAGCTTATTGTTAATACTTGTTTTCCTAATTTTGTGTTGTCAAATCCTGTTACCATATCTGTTGTAATATCTATTATTTCTTTACTTCCGTCACTATATGTTACTTCTATTTTTCCACCTGTTACATCTAAATCTTCTTTTGATTGTTTGTATTTTATTTTTGTTGGCATCTGTTTTAATGTTATACTTGTTACTGTTTTTTCTGGATCTGGGTCTTGTCCTTGTTTTGGCGTTACTGTTATTTCTTGTGTTGTTTGCTTTGTTATTACACTTTCTGTATAGCTTATTGTTACACTTGTGTTTTCTGTTGTTAATGCTCCGGATGGTTCTATTGTATATTCTGATTCTGTTAATACTTTTGTTGTTCCATTACTGTAGCGGGCTGTTACTTCCATTCCGTCTGTGCTAAACTTTTCTCCTGCTGTATAGTTTATTTTGCTTGGTGCTTTTGTTATTTCTATACCTCTTAATCTTACTTCTGGTAAATCTGGATTTTTTGTTACTTCTATACTTAACTTTGTTCCTTTTAAAACTCCACCAGTTATTGTTACACTTGCTGTTTCTACTCCTTCGTCTATTGTTACTTTTGTTTTGTCTTCTCCTTGTGTACAATTTTCTAATGTAAAGTCATTTAGTCCCATGTATCCTATGCTATCTGCTTGTGTTGCTTGCTTAAATATTTCTGGTAAATCTATTGTCGTTCCTTCCATTGCTTCTGTGTTTAGTTTTTGGTTAGCTAACAATAATGTATCTAAATTATCTAAACCTTCTAATGCACTTATATCTTCTATTTGATTGTCATATAAGTTTAAATCTTGTAAATTAGTTAGTGTTTTTAGTCCATCTATATTGCTTATTTTATTTGATATTAATTGTAATTTTTTTAGACTTGTTATTTTTCCAAGTTCACTTACATCGCTTATATTGTTAAATGATAGGTCTAGGTTTGTTAGTTTAGTTAGTTTGCTAAATGGTGTTAGATCTTGTATATTTAAGTATACCATTGTTAGCTCTTCTAGATTAATTAGTTTTTCTATTGTACTTAAACTTTCTATACTTGTTCTTTCTACATCATTTCCTATTTTTAATACTTTTAAGCTAGTTAAACTATTTAATGCACTTATATCCTTTATTGAGTTGTTTAGTAAATTTAAACTTTGTAAATTATTTAGATTTTCTAGTTTGCTTAAATCAGTTATTGAGTTTCCAGCTAAATTTAAGTTTACTAAGTTTGTAAAGTTTTCTATTCCATCTAAACTTTGTATTTGTGCATTTGATAAATCTAATTCTGTTACTTCATTTAATGCTTCTAATGTTATATCTATTGTCATTGCGGTTTCATCTGCATCAAGTACATCTAATTGTTCTACTATTTTGTTATATAAGTTTTTGTCATTAAATGTTATTCGCTTAATTAGTCCGTCTATTTCTCCTTCTGCACCTTCATTTTCGTCTATTAGTTTATAAGTTATATTGTTTTCTTGTGCATATTTTGCTGCTACCGAATCTTTATAGCAATAAATTGTTACATTACCACAATTTTTTATTGAATCACCTTGGATTTCTTTTACACTTTTTGGTATTACTAATTTTTCTAAATCAGCACAATCCTTAAAATCTCCAGAATATATTTTTTCTATGCCATTTGATATAACTACATTTTTCATTTCACTGCATGATGTTATAAATGAGCCTGGTCCTAATGCTTTTACAAAGAATCCATCTATATAATATGGAATAATAACTGTTTCTGGATAAGTTTCTGTATTTGGTTTTATTGTTGTATCTTTTCCATCTTCATACATAGCATATATCCAATCCATTCCATATTTTTTAGATCCGCATACTGTCTCTGTTGTATCTACTCCGGGATAATTTAGTAGTGTTGATTCTGGTAGTACATAAGGTATGTTATTTTCTATTGCATAGCTACGTCCTACTGAACCTGTAGTTGTATATATTCTATCTAAATTATTAAATCCTTTAAATAAGTTTTCTTTTATTTCCTCAACTTTATATCCTGCTACTTTTTCTGGTATATAAACTTCCTCAACTTCATCAGGTTTTGCTCCATTTCTTAACTCCCAACCATACAACTGTAAATTACTGTCACCATCATTTAATTTATACATATATCGAATATTACCTATTTGTAATAAGATTTGAGAGTTAGTTTCAAAACCTGCCATATATGGTATTTCATTATCTTCTGCATATTCTGCTATATTTAATTGGTTTCTATCTATATCTATTAATAGATTTGGGCATCCTTCAAATGCATCTGGTTCAATGTATATATCTTTATTTTTTGGAAGTGTTATCTTTTTTAATCCTACGCATCCTTTAAATGCTTTTGATCCTATATATGTTATGCTATCTGGTAATTTTATATTTGTTAATTGTACACATCCTGCAAATGCTCCATCATCTATTTTCTTTAAATTACTTGGTAATGTCACACTTTGTAATTTTATACAGTCTGCAAATGTATTTTCTAATATTTCTTCTACCTTATCAGGAATATGTATTTTTTCTAACTCTCTACAATTTGCAAATGCAGAACTTCCTATTACTTCTAGAGATGCTGGTAAGTCATTATTTTCTGATGCTACATCTTCTCCACGTGAAATAGTTTGTAGATTAGTGCCTGCAAAAGCAGACTTTTCCATTACTTTTAGTCCTTCGCTACCTATTGCTTCATCTTTATAAGAAAAACCAATCCAATTTAAACTATTAAATCCTGCAAATTGATTTTCTTTTAATGTCATAACACTTACTGGAATATCAACACGACCAAAGTCTTTACTAAATCCAATTGTAAAAGCTCTAACACGTCTTTCTATACCAGAGGTGTCTTTTATTGTACTTGGTACTGCATAAGCATGAGCTGTAGTTAACTGGTCTTCTCTACTAGAGTCTATAATATCAACTCCATTATCATCAAGTAATTTATAATAATATACATAACCCGGTGTAGTAGAAGCAAATACTTCTTCATCATCATTTTTAATACAGTAAATTGAAATATCATGAGTTACAGCAAATTCATATACAGGAGCAGTTGCCATACAAAAAACTTTAAATAATTCGGCTGTTTCGTCAAATGTTGTATACTCAAAATTAGTTACTGTTGATGGTACTTGTAATAGCACAGTTTTACTGTTTACTAATATATTATGTCCTAATGTTGTTACTCCACTTTTTAATATAATATTTGAAACTTTACATCCAGCAAATGCGTAATCTTCTATTGTTTTGACCGGAGTTTCTACTCTAAATATATCCTCACTACCTGTTTTTCCTGCTGGGTAACATTTTAATGTATCTTTTGATTTAGTGTATAATACTCCGCCATCTGCACAATAATTTGCATTTTGCTCATCTACTGTTATGCTCTTTAAATTATCACATTCTGCAAATGCTACTGGTTCTATTTTTGTTACACTACTTGGTATATCTATTTTAGTTAATGCCCTACATTTCCAAAATGCTGCTCTTCCTATTTCTGTTACAGTGTTTGGGATGCTTACATTACTTAACACTGTACATCCTTCAAATGCACTATTTCCTATGTATGTTAATCCGCTTTTTAAGTTTATACTACTTAGGTTTTCACATTCTGCAAAAGCTCTATCTCCTATCATTTCTAATGTTCCATTTACTGTTACTGTTGTTAAATTTTTACATCCTTCAAATGCTCCTTGTCCCATTGTTTCTATGTTTCCATATACTACAACACTGCTTATATTTTCGCAATTTGCAAAAGCTGATTCTGATATATTTGTTATTTTATCTGTTAGAATTATTGTTTTTAACCCTGGACAATTCTCAAATGCTCCTTTTCCTATACTTTCTAGGTTTGTCCAAGATGTAATGTTATTTAAGCTTGTGCAACCAGCAAATGCATAATCTCCTATATATTTTGCTGAATCTAAACCAATAACATTTAGCGATGAATTTCCTTCGAAAGCTCTTTCGCCAACTTCTAAACAATTGTATAAATCCACTTTAGCCAGACCTGAACATCCCTCAAATAATCCTTCTGGGATTTCAGTAATTCCTCTTACAGAGCATGATGTAAGGTTTGTACAACCAGAAAATGCGTATGATCCTATTTCTGTTATACTTTCTGGTACTACTATTTCTGTTAAGTTTGTTTGATTTGCAAAAGCATTTCCTGCTATACTTTTTACTGGCATATTGTTTATGGTTTCTGGAACATTTACTTTAGATGGTAATGCCGAATCATCTGCTGGCATTAAGTCTACTACTGTTCCATTTTCTACTTCAAATTCCCATGTTACTCCATTTGCTGTATATTTGTCATCTTCAACATCTTCTGCTTCTGCACCTAAACTCAAATAGCTTTTTAGTGTAGCATATTTTATATTATTGTGAGAGTCTGCATATGCTCTTGCATCTGAATTTACTTTTGCACAAATAGTTAATGTAGATGAATTGTCATTGTCAAATGCATCTGTTCCAATTTTAACTGGTTTTCTAAATATTATTGCGTATTGTAGCTTTTCACAGTTTTTAAATGCTTCTTTCCCTACTTCAGTTTTTGCACCTTTTATTCTTACTCTTTTTAAACTAACACATCCTTTAAATGCACCTTCTCCTACAGTTTTTACATTCTTTTTTATTGTTACTTTTTCTAGACTTGTACATCTCTGGAATGCATAGTCTCCTATTGTTATTAATTTTTTTGGCAAATCTAGTGTACTTAACTTTGTACAATCTTTAAATGCTTCTTTTCCTATTTTTGTTACTGTTTTTGGTATTGTTACACTGTTTAAATTACTCCATTCTTCAAATGCGTTTGCTGCAATACCTGTTACTGTGTGTCCCTCTATTTTATCTGGTATATTAACAGTTGCTGTGTTTTGTTTTGTTTTTGGTTTTACTTGTGTTGCTTTTCCGTCCTTTAGTGTGTATGTCCATGTAATACCATTTATTACTATATCTTGATTTGTATCAGTTTTTTCTCTGTTTTTGCTTCCGTCTGATATGTTTGTAGTGTTTGGTGTACTGCTTCCTGAACTACCACCACTACCTGCATTATTTTTATCAGAATTTTTCATATCTTTTACATTTACGAACTTAATATTATGAGCTTTAGCATATTTTTCTGCTTCTGAACCTGGTTTACCATAAATAACTTGTAAGTATCTTGGATCTAAGCCATCTTCAGCTATACTGGTGACTGAAGGCGCAATTTTAATCTCGGTTAACTTAGGGCAATCATAAAACGCACCCGACATGATGCTTGTTGTACCGTTTTTCACCGCAACAAGATATATCTTAGAGCAAGAACGACAAAAATCGATCGGAATTGTATCGACATTAGCTCTACCAAAGTCCGAAGAGTAAAAGTCCTCACCGCCTATCCCACCGATCACAGTATTATTATAAAATATTCCTTTCCCATATATTCCAGTTACACTATCTGAACCTTCCCAATCCACTAAGCCGCTAGACCAAGCAAAACAATAATCTCCTATGTATATGTAACTTGTCCTTGTCGGCTTTCTGATAATCCAGAAGACACTTTCATTGTCGCAGTGGGCAAAAGCATAATTACCAATACTCTGAATATTATTCCATTCGTATCTTCCATTCAGACCGTTACAGTCGTAAAATGCATAATCTCCTATAGTTGTTACCGAATCTGGCATTGTTATATCTTCTAATTTATCGCAATCTTCAAACGCATGGTCTCCAATACTTATAACTGGTAATCCACCAAGAGTTTTTGGTATTTCTATTTTTTTCATGTTTTTAATAGCTTCTCTATTTACTGGCTTTACACCCATTGCTCCGCCGACTCTTATCGCTTCTTATGTAATATTCCCACTTAATTCCATTTATTGTTGGACTTATTTGTTTATATGTTTCATATCCTGTACCTGCTGTCCCTGCTGCTTCTGATTTTACTGTAAAGTCACTTTCCCATATTACTGTTAATAGTGGTAGTAATACTTGCAATAAAAGTATTACTATTATCATTAAAGACACTTTTCTTTTCATTTGCTTTTCTTCCTTTCATTTCTCTTAATATATTTGCAAGTGAGCAAACATCACTTACATATTTTTTGTTAATTCTATATTTGCACACTTTGATTTTTTTGTAAATAGAGAAATTTTTTTGTCTTTTAACTTTTCCATTTAAACTTGCTACGGAAGCTGGTTTTAGCAAATTCAAAATACATATTATGTTGTTTTTATGACTTTTTTGTTACATTTTTAGGCTTTATAGGCTTTTTCCTTAGGGAATGGGAAAAAATGAAGTATCGTTTTAATTTAATAATAAATAATATTTATAGTGGAAAACTTATTCCTTTTAAAACTTATTCCTTTTAAAAGTGACAAAAAGGAGATACTTTTTGTATCTCCTTTTAATGCTTATTAATTGGTAGGACGGCGTACCCTACATCTACTTATAAGACCATCTCTGGCGTGATAGCTGCCACTTTCTATCCTCAATTAATCTAATAAAATTTACCTATTATTCAAAAAATTATTCATTATGTATAAGGATCATATTACAACTATAACAATAAGTCAATACTTTTTCCAAATATTGTTAAAGGTTTTGTTACC
>CANQWF010000041.1 GCA_947627485.1 uncultured Clostridia bacterium | reverse complement strand
ACTTCGAAGACTTGCTAAAATAACAAAAATAAAAAAGACAAAAAACCATTGACAAAAGGTAAAGTATAAAATACAATATACATAATGAAATTGAAAGAACAAAAGAAAGGAACGAAAAACATATGAATAAAAAAGAATTAAAACCAAATGCAAACGCTGTAGGGGTCGGCGCCCTCGACGACCCGCTCTTCGAAGAAATTACTAAAAATACTCCAGCGTCCAACTCAAATCAAAATTCCAAACACCAAACACTAACATCCAATGTAGCAATTACCCTAATACCGTAGGCAATTACATCGTCTACATTGGTTTTCGTGTCGTACTTTATTTATAGAAAACATATATTATTTGAACATATTTTAAATACAAAATGGACATTGGTCTTAAAAGACTGATGTCTATTTTTACTGTAAATTGTTATTTGAGTGAAAAATTCAACAAAAGGGGACAGACCCCTTTTGTTGAATTTATCCACATAAACTATAATTCAACTTAGGCTTGTTTATTAATATTTACGCTTGCTTTTAAATCATTCCAAAAGTATATTTTTTTACTTTCGTCTCTTAATAAAGCAGCTGGGTGAAATGTTGGCATATATTTTATTCCATCTTTCTCAAACCATTTACCTCTACTTGCTGTTATTCCATATTCTTCACCTAGTATATTTTTTAGTGCTACACTTCCAAGCAATACAATTATTTCTGGATTTACTAATCTTATTTGTGATTCTATATATTCTCTGCATGAAGCCGCTTCATCTTTCTCTGGATTTCTATTGTTTGGTGGTCTACATTTTACTATATTTGCAATATATACTTCTTCTCTTTTTATTCCAACTCCTTGAAAAGCTTTATCCATAAGTTTTCCAGCTTTACCTACAAATGGAATTCCGTATGCATCTTCATCTGCTCCGGGACCTTCTCCTATAAACATTATTCTTGCATTTTTATTTCCCGTCCCAATAACAACATTATGCCTATTATTACATAATTTACATTTAGTACAATTTTTACATTCTTCTTCTAATTCTTCCCATGTTTGATACATCTTCTGTGCTCCCTTCTTTAAGGCACGTTTCTACTGCGAATACAAAGTACTCCCACCTTAATTTATTAAACCAATTATTGCTGTATTTCTGCCTGATTTTTCTCCTTCTTTTCTATATGAATGAATTATATTGCTATTACAAACCGTACATATTTTGCTGTCAACAATATTTTCTTCTAATATTCCTTCTTCTTTAAGTAAATTTTTATTAATCTCTACTGTATCTATAAAATAACTTTTTGCATCTTTATTATATCTTATTATATCATCTATATTATCCATATAATTAAATTGTTTGTAGAATATATCTCTTACATCTTGTTTTACTTCAAAATGGCATTTTCTTATTGTTGGTCCAATTACACATATTATATCTTCTGGATTACAATTATATTTTTCCTTCATAAATTCTATAGCCTTTTTTGCTATTTTTTTTGTTGTTCCTTGCCAACCTGAGTGAATATTCCCTATAATCTTTTTGCTCTTATCAAATAAATATAAAGGTGTGCAATCTGCAAATGTTAAAGATAGTACTTTATCTTTCTTACTTGTAATTAGTCCATCTATATCTATAAATTCTTCATTAAAAATGCCTATTTCTTCGCATACTTCTTTTATATTATTTGTATGTGTTTGATATGGTCTTATTATATTTTTACTGTTTAAATCTAATAATTCACATACTGATTTGTAATTATTATCTGCAATTTCTTGTATTTTTTTATATGTATCATTACTTCCAAAGTCAAGGGGTTTTAGTGTAAATGCGTGTTCAATAATATTGCTATATTCTAACAGTCTTTTAAATTTTAAAATCCTTGTATTTCTTTCCTGAATAATTACTGTTTCTCTATTTTTTATAATTTGACTTTCTAATATTTCTTTTATACTATTTACTTGTTTTTCTAGATTACAATTATCATTATTTATAATTACAAGCTCAGAATTCTTTGTATAAAAATCATCATTGGGTTGAGCCTTTATTCTTGCTATTGCAAGATTTTCGTCTATATTATCTCTTTTGCAAATTCTTTTAATTTTTACCTCTTCATCTGCAATTGCTGATATTACTACATCACATAATTCATTTAATCTGCTTTCTATCAAAAGTGGAGCATCAATTATTACTGATTTATTATCGTTTAATCTTATTCTTTTTTTTATTTCATCAACAACATACTTAAATGTAAGTGAATTTAACTTTTCTCTCTTTTCAATGTTAGAAAATATTATATTTGCAAGTTTTTGCCTATCTATTTCTCCATTTTCTAATAAAATATTTGCGCCAAATTCTTTTACAATTTCTTTAAAATAGACCGTGCCTTGCACAGACATCTCTTTAACAATTTTATCCGCATCTATAATGTCTGCATTGTATTCCTTCTTTAATAAATTACTTATTAATGTTTTTCCGCTTCCTGAATTCCCCGTTATACCAATTATCATAAAAACCTTCCTTTATTATTTATTAATAAATTGTTGTTTGTGAGAGGAAAATTCTAGAGACTGTCCCTAAAAATCACCAATTTTGGGGATTTTTGGGACTGTCCTGAATTTTCCGAACACGGAACAAACAACAATTTATCTCAATGAATTCAACAATTCTGCTACTGCTTTTGGAACATACTTGTCTATTTTGGCATTATTGTTATATAATTCCATAACTATACTAGATGATAAATAACCTAAATCCCCTGCTCTAAAATAGCATGTATCCATATTAGCTATTTCTTCGTTTACTTCTGATATATTTTCTTCGTATTCATAATCCGTACCATTTCTTAATCCCCTAATTAGAATATCTGCACTGCATTCTTTTGCCTTGTCAACTGTAAGTCCTTGATAAATTACTACTTCCACATTTTTTAAATTCTCATATTTTAATACATTCTCTATTGCAATTTTCATTTTAGTTCTGTCTATTCTTTCTTTTTTTTCTGGGTTATGCCCTATTCCTACTATAACCTTATCAAAACATTTTGCAGCTTTTTTTACGATTTGCAAATGTCCATTTGTAAATGGATCAAATGAACCCGCATAAAATCCTACCATTCCCATAATTGTATCTCCTTTCCTATATGGGGACTTAAGGTTTTCCCCTTGATTTTCTTTTTTGGGGAAAAAGGGGTCTGTCCCCTTTTTCCCTATTTAACAAAAATGCTATAATCGCTATCGCCTTTGAGATTTGCTCATTTTATTCGCAAACTTTGGATCTGGCGAGAACAAAGGGCGGTCAAAGACCGCTTTGTTCATTACAGCTTTTCTAATATTTCTTCTTTTGTTTTATTTTCTATATATAGATAATTATGTACTTTTGGATTGAATCCACAAATAGATTTATATTCACAATATTTACATGCATCTATTTTATTTTTTTTGTAATATGCTGGCTTGATATCTATATTTCCTTCTAATATTTCTTTTGCAATTTGTTTTATTACTTTTTGAGCAGTTTGCTGTAATTTGCTAAATTCTTCTCTTGTGATTGCATTTGATCTTGATTTACTTATATTTCCGTCTTTATCTATATATACTGGAATATTACTAGATGCACCTTTTTCCAATGTTTTGTCCATTTTTTTGATTATATCAACATCTGCTAAAATCATTCCATTCATTCTAAATTTCTTTTTTAATTCCTCTTTTATTTCTTCATCTGTTTTGTTTTTACTTGATTTTATAATTGGGTCGATTAAACTAAAGTAAAGCATTGCTGCAGGCTCTGCATTTTCTTTTTCTGTCATGCTGTCTAAATATGTAATGAGCTGAATCTGAGTCCCTGTTATTAATTCATTTAAGTCTATATTTTTATTAGATGATTTATAGTCAATAATTCTAATATATTTACCATTTTCAGTATTCATTCCATCTAATCTATCAATTTTACCAGTAATTTCTACATTATCTATCTGCTTTCTAAATTCTAATTCGTTTCCTAAAATCTCAAAGTCTCCATTTTGAATTTGATAAACAATGTATTTTATTGATTGTGTAATAACTTTTTTTAGCCTATTTGTTAATACTACAAATTTTGGCGTACTTGTAAAAATGTAGTTTTTACTTAAAAGTAGTTTTTCGTTTATAATTTCATTTATTTCATTTTCTATTTCTTCATCGTTAATATTTTTGATGTCTTTTACATTTTCAAAGAACGTATCTATTATATCATGCATGAACGATCCTGTATCAATAGGTTTTATTTTTAAATCTTCTTTTTCTTTTAGTTTTAGACCATATTTTAGGTGAAAAGAAAATGGACATTTTCTGTATTGCTCTAGTCTTGATATACTTGTTTTTAGTATGTTTCCATATAACCTTTGAATATTGCTATCAGATACTTTTTCTGCATACTTTTTGCTTTCGTATCCTTTTATACATTTTAATAATTTTTCTTTCCATTCTTTATTTTCTATGTACCATTTATATGTTGCCTTCCAAATGTCGTCTACTTCTTCTCCGTTTTTTAAGTTTCTTATATTAGTTAAAAGTTCTCCATAAGTTTGTTTTGACATCGTTATATATGTTTTGTCTTCAACTACACTACTTTCCTCCATTAATTTAGGGAATATTTTTTTTATTCTTGCAATTAATGTAGATCCTCTTACTGCTTTTCCTTCTTTATCTGATGAAATATAAGATAAGTAAATATCATTTTCGGCAGTAGTAAATGCTTTATAAATATTAAATCTATCTTCGTAAATATTTTCTAATGTTCCCTTTGCAAGTTCAATTCCATTTTCTTTAAGATATTCTCTATCACTATCATTTAAAAATCCTTCTGCAAAATTTGTGCTTGGAAATACTCCATCATTTAAACCTAAAATAAATAATGTATGTACTTTGTGATTTCTAGACCTTTCTACATCTCCAATTATTATTTGGTCAAGGCTCTCTGGTATTTCTCCAAATGAGCTTATTTCTAGCCCTGACTTTAATATTTCTCTATAGGCTTCAAATGTCATTTTTTGGTCTGCAAATATTACATTTATCTCATCTAAAATTTGAATTAATATATTCCAACAGCTAGAATATTCATTTGCATACTTAATTTTGTCATCACAATTTAATTCTTGTATTTTTTCTTGTAATCTTTGCTTTATATTATTTTCTTCCAAAAATTCATATAACTTTATAGTAATTTCTCTTGCTGTTTTTTGTTCTTCTATTTTTTTCTTTAAGTTTATTAAAGGATTTACAATCTTTTTTCTTAACTCATTTAAATGTTCTATATCCATATTTAAAGAATCATATTTCCAATCTTCTTTATACCACTTATTCCCTTTAATACCCCATTTTTTACAATAATTTTCTAATATATATATATCATCTTTATCTACATCAATAAGTCCTGTTTTTATATAACTCCATACAGAATCATATGACCAATTTTTAGAAAATACTTCAAATATAGCAAGAATGTATTTTATTAAAATATTATCATTTAATTCTTTGTTATTATCTATAAATACAGGTATATCAAATTTAGGAAATATTGCGTTAATGGCTCCTACATAATTTTCTATATTTTTTGTAAGTACAGAAATATCCCTAAATCTTATATTTTCATCTCTTACTAATCTAATTATATTTTTTGCAAGTTTTTCTACTTCTGCATAAGGATTTGCACAAATTTCAAGATGTATATGCTTTATTTCTTCATTATATTTTTTATATATTGTACTGTATATATTTTTCTCTAGGTGTTTTAATTCTCCGTTTTTAAATCTAAATCCTTGACTTAACTCTACTGGATTTTCTAATTTTATTTTTGCATTTCTTGCACAATCTACTAGCTTTTTTACAACTTGTTTGTTTGAGTAAAATATGTCATTATCTGGCTCACTATTCTCTCTTAAACTATCTGTACATATTGTTATATTTACTTGATTTGCTTTTTTTAACATTTCTTCAATAATATGATATTCTTGCTCTGTAAATCCAGAAAATTCATCTATATATATTATGCTTTCATCAAACATATTACTTTTATTTATTTTATTTGCAAGTATTGTAAGCACGTCATCTTCATCTATATAACTTCCTAAAATAGTTTCTTCATATTTTTCATATATTGTACTTATATCTTTTAATTTTAATTTCAAATACTCATCATCTGTATTGTTTATTTGTTCCTTTAGTGCATCTACACTTACACAATGCTTTTTAAATTCTGTTATACTTCTTAATATTAAATCTATATCTCCTGTTTTACCTAAAAAATTTAAGTCCTTTTTATTTTTTTCTAATATGTATTTTACAAGCATTGTTTTTCCTGTTTTAGATAAATTAACTTCATTTATTCCACCGAACTTCCGCAAAGACTCTATGTGCTAATCTTTTAAAACTTATTACTTCTGCCTTTATTGATGCTCCTTCATCTAATGTTTCTAACAATCTTTTTTCTGTTGCATACGAAAATTGCTCTGGCACTATTATATATATTTTTTGTGTCAGATTGTTTTGTAAATCTTGTTTAATTTCTTGCAGAATAAACTCGCTCTTACCAGTTCCTGCTCGTCCATAAATTAATCGCATGCCCATACTTTTCTCTATGCTTCCCTTCTCCAATAAAATAGATATTGTTGTGCAATTCCTGCTAAATTACCGTATTTTTCTTTTGCTAGATTTTCTATTTCTTTTTTGTTTACTTTTGTTTCATCTTCGTTTTTTATATATAATTCATTCATTACTCTTCTTACCCATACATCTATTGGAAATACTTCTAATCTCTTTAAGGTCGAAAATAGCATTATACAATCTGCAACTTTAGGTCCTACTCCTGGAAATTTTAATAATTCTTCTCTTAATTTATCTATATCCTTTTCATTTAATAATTGTTCTAGTTTTACTTTATTTTCATTTATTATTTTTGTTGTTTCATAAACTCTTACATCTCTAAATCCTAAACCTAATTTTCTTAAATCTTGAATACTTGCTTTTGCAAGTTGTTTAGCATTTGGAAATGTGTAGTATTCTTTACCATTCCAAATAATTTTATTTCCATAGTTTTTAGAAAGTCTTTCTATTATTCCTTTTATTCTAGGTATATTGTTATTTGCAGAAATTATAAAAGATATAAGTGTTTCCCATAAATCTTGATTTAATATTCTTATTCCGCTTCCGTATTTAATGCTATTTTTTAAATTGTCATCCACTTTTGATAGTTTATTTTTTATTTCTTGATAATCTCTATCTAAATCAAAATATTCTCTGCATACCTTTTTTATATCTCCTGATGCTATTCCTTTAAATATTATCTTATCATCTTCTTTTTTTACATTTATAACATTTTGTCCAAAAACACCTATATAACTTCCATCTATTTGCTTGTTCCATCTAAAGCACTGTCCACATTCAAAAATATGCTCAGGTTCAAATGAACTGCATTCATTTAATATGTATTCTTGTTCCATTTAAATTCTCCCTTTTAAAAAATCTTGTCTTAAACCTTCATCAAATTTTTCTATTGAATATCTAAGCATTGTTCTTGGCATTTTTTTATAGTTTTTTGCTAAAAAATTATATTCCACATCAAAATCCTTTTTTCCAACTTCTCTTAGCATCCACCCTACTGCTTTATGTATTAAATCTTGCTTGTTATTCATCAAAATTTCAGCTATTTTTAAAGTATCTTCATACTTACCTTCCTTTATAAATATCCAAGTTGAAACAATAGATATCCTTTGCTGCCATAGATTATTTGACTTTGCAAATTTGTATAAAATATCTTTTTCATTTTCGTGCTCTAATACATACTTACCTAATATATGATGTGACGATATATCTACTAAATCCCAGCCATTTATATATTTGGTATTATTTATATACAAATTTGCTATATCTTTTTGCTCATTTTCTTGTGCTTTTTTCATTTTATATGTAAGGATTACTAATGCTAGCAATCTTTCTTCATGAAATTTAGAATGAAGTAATTCTTCTGTTTCTTTTAAAGATATTGTTTTATAATATAAGTTAGCAACTTTTCTAATATCAGGCACTGTAACACCTATAAAAATATCATCTTGTGCGTACTGTCCCTTACCTGTTTTATGAAAATATGCAAACTTTTCTTCTATTGCATCTGATTGAGCATATTTTTTTAATTCTTTTTTTATTTCCATATTACAAATCTCCTAGTACCAATTATATTGTATCATATTTATTAGTAATCTGTATATAATTAATTGACATTTTAAATTTATTATTATATTATTGTTATATAATAAATTGGAAGGGATGATATTATGAAATATATATGTGATATATGTGGATTTGTTTATGATGATGACAAAGAAGCAGTAAAATTTGAAGATTTACCAGATACTTGGGTTTGCCCAATTTGTGGTGCTGGAAAAGATGCTTTCTCTAAAGCAGAATAAAGAACAAATCGACGTAGTCGCCCTTTGTTCTCGCCAGGTCCAAAGTTTGCGAATAAAATGAGCAAATCTCAAAGGCGATAGTGATTATATCATTTTTCTTTTGAAAATAAAATATTTTCACTTTGTGTTGCGAAACTAAAAAATTTCATAAAGTTTCCTATACAATAAAAAAGATTTTGGAAAAACCCAAAATCTTTTTTTATTGTATCAGTCGCAAATAATTAGGCTCTGCTTATTGCCACTCTTACATTTGTAACATTTTAAACAGCACTTACAGTCGTTGCAATCATCACATTTTTTGCAATCATTGCATTTTTCACAATTGTTACACTTATTACAGTTTCTACAATTATTACAATTGTTACAATTTTTACAACTTTTACAACTATTGCAACTATTGCAACCGTTGCAATCATCACATCCTTCGCAATTATTGCAGTTGTAGCAATTGTTACACTTATTACAGTTTCTACAATTGTCACAATTGTTACAATTTCTACAATTTCTACAATCTATACAACTATTGCAGTCGTTGCAAACATCACATCCTTCGCAATTATTGCAGTTGTCGCAATTGTCGCAATATCTGCAACAATTGCAATTACTGCAATTACCTCCTTTTTCATCATAAATGCAGTTATTACAATTATTGCACCTTTTGCATGTACCACAATTGTTACAACTACTGCAGTGATTACAGTTATTGCAGTTATTACAATTTTGGCAATCAAAACAGCTATAACAATTGTTACAACTACTACAGTTATCACAGTCAATACAGTTATTACAATTACTGCAGAATCTGCAATTGATACAATCGTATGATTTCCAACAAAAAAAACATTTTTTGTTGTGGTGTCGGATATTAATTACTCTGTCTATAATAAATAACAAAGCAAAAATTCCTATAATAATTATCCGTAATACCATTGTTCATTCCTCCTTATCTTATTTTATCGTTACGGATTTTTCTGACATATCAGTCAGTATTTTTTTATTATAGCAAATTTTACATAATTAGTCAATGTAATACTCGTTTTTCCTACCGCCAAAATTCTAAAAGATTTTGTTTAGGAACAAAGCGGTCTTTGACCGCCCTTTGTTCTCGCCGATTTGAGTTTGCGAATAAAATGAGCAAATCTCAAAGGCGATAGCGATTATAGCATTTTTGTTGAATAGGGAAAATCTGCGATTTTTCCTATTCAACAAAAAAGGATTTTGGAAATATCCAAAATCCTTTTTTGGTACTAATCTATAAATTGTTCTAACCCATATTTTCAATATTTGTGCAATTGTAACATTCTTTACAATTCACACAATTGTAACAGACATCACATTTAATTAAAAAACTACAATAATGACACTCCTCACATTCTCTCATTATTTTACAATAATGACAATCGTTACATTCTCTCATTATTTTACAATGATGACATGAAAAGCATTTAAAACAAAATATACAATTAGTACACCTTTCAGATCCCCAACAAAAAAAACATTTTTCGTTGTGATGAATAGAATTCATTATATAATCTATAATACACATCAATATAATGATTTCTATTATAATCCATAATATCATTGTCTTTCCCTCCTTGTGCTTTTACTCTATATATGGACTTAAATCTTCTAACCTTTTGTTAGTGCATATATTGTATCATTTTTTACATAATTAGTCAATGTTCAACAAAAATCAACTAAATCCTTTTATATTTTAACTATGATGCTAAATTTATACTTTATTTTTACAATCTCCTGTTTCAAAAAATTCTTTTATATTTTCACATGTATCCAGTGCAATTTTGTTTAAGGCTTCTTTTGTGAAAAATGCTTGATGTGATGTTACAACCACGTTTGGCATTGTTAGAAGTATTGATAGTTCTTCATCTCTTATATATGAATTAGACATATCATTTAAGAAGAACTCTTCTTCATCTTCGTATACATCAAGTCCAAGTCCACCAATTTTTCCTTCTTCTAATTTTTTAATTAAACTTTTTGTATCAATAAGTTTTCCTCTACTAGTGTTAATTAATACAACTCCATCTTTCATCTTATTTAATGATTCTTCATTTATCATTTTATAGTTATCGTTTGTTAATGGGCAATGCAAAGATATTATATCTGATTCTTTATATAATCTATCTAAATCTACATATTCAAAGTTCATTTCTTTTGCTGTTTTTTCATCTTGAAATTTATCATAAGCAAGTACCTTAGTGCCAAAACCATTCATTATATTTATAAATGCTTTTCCTATTTTTCCTGCTCCAATAACTCCTACTGTTTTTCCATGTATATCAAAGCCAAGCAGACCATTTAATGTAAAATTATATTTTTTTGTTCTTTGATATGCTTTATATATTTTTCTATCTAAGCTCAAAATTAATGCTACTGCATGTTCTGCAACTGCATAAGGAGAATAATTTGGAACTCTAACTGCTGTTATATCATCTCCTAATTTCTTTATATCCACATTATTAAATCCTGCACATCTTAGTGCTATTAATTTTACTCCATCTTCTTTTAATATTTCAATTGTCTTTTCATCAACTACATCATTTACAAATATACATACAACATCAAATCCTTTTGCGAGTGGAGCTGTTTCTCTATTTAATTTTGATTCTAGATATGTTATATCATATCCATAATTTTTATTATATTCATCGAACAACTGTCTATCATATTCCTTTGTATCAAAAAATGCTATTTTAATCATATTAATCACCTAACAATAATAGTATGTGCAAAATTATTTTAAGTATTCTTCTAATGCTTTTGCAAGCTGATCTGGACAAGATGTTGTCTTAAATCCACATGGTATGCCCTTTAATTTTTCAATTACATCTTTTATTTTCATTCCTTTTACTAAATTAGAAATACCTACAGTATTTCCGAGCGCATCCGCCTACTATTTTTACAGATTTTACTATATCCCCTTCTATATCAAATATCATTTCTCTAGAACATACTCCTTGTGGTTTGTATCTATATTCCATAATAACCTCCATTCCATCGCTTCGCTCGGCACAAAGTGCCATGAAAAATTGCGACACTTATATTTCTTTGT
>CANQWF010000040.1 GCA_947627485.1 uncultured Clostridia bacterium | reverse complement strand
AAAGTTCTTTTTTTTAGGAACTTTCTTTAATACAATCATTTTTTTACTAAAGTAGATTTTACTTTAAAAACTAACCAAATTTTTTTATTTATTCTATATAAAAATGCTCACAACAGCATAAATTAAAACTCTTATTAGTCCACTTGTAAGTAGATTATCTAGTGTAAATGGAATACCTACTTTATTAATTTTATCATATTCTTTTATTAATGTTTCTTTTTCTTCTTCTGTGCATAGTTTTTTCTTATTCATATATTCTTTTGCTAAAAATTTAGCTCTTGTCATTGCATCGATTTCTAAAAAACTTCTAATAGAAAATTGAATTAGTGTAAATAACATTAATATTGCTATTTGTAACATCTGATTATTTACTAATTTAAAGATTGTAAGTATAGTAATTATAAAGAAATAAATCATATTTATGTTAGAAAATATAAAGTTAAATAAAAGCAAGGTTCTATCTTGACATGAATGTAAACACTCATGTGCAATCGTTTGAATTCTTGCATAATTGTTTTTCATATCTGCAATTGAAATTTTATTAGTTATAGCAATATATAGACTAGTTTTGGTATCTTTAGCTTGTTCTATTTTTACCCCTTCATTTCCAAGCATTTCAAGCATTTCTTTTGCAATTTCTATATTCTCTGGAAATTTATCTGTTATTTTTTCTGCTTCTTTATTCTCTTGCATATATTTTGCTTTTTTTAAATTAATTTTAAACACAAATTTAAATAAAACTATTGTTACAACTAAAAGAACAATATAAATTATTTCTTCCATATACTACCTCTCATACACAAAAGGAGCGCATTGATTATCGCCCCCAATATTTTATTATAGTAAATCCTTCACAGATTCACTTATTATTTTATTTACATCTGCAAGCATTATATTAAATCTTACTTCTATATCAAAATACTCTTTTATTTTTGGCTCTTTCATAAGTATTTCATACATTTCTTGAAGTTTTTTCATTTTTTCTTCGTCTTGTTTATCTCCTTGGAATGAGATAACTTGTACTTCATATCTTATTTTTTCAAATTCATCTATTTTTGCTTTCATGTCTGGCATAGCTTCTATCTTTTCTTTTGCTTCTTTATACTCTTTATATTCTTTACTCTCTTGTATTGCCTTTGCTAAATTATTTGCCTCATCATATACGTACATTCTATCTTCTCCTTTTTATTTTATTTAAAACGATGCAAAAGTAGTAGATTGTGCATTTTAATGAATGAGTAAAACCGGAGGTGTACTTTTGTACATTGAGGATTTTACGATTGAATTAAAATGTGCAGGATACTGCTTTTCATTCGTTTTTCTAAGCATAAGCCTGACGCTTTTTATTAAATGAAATTAAATTTGTAATTTCTGTTTCTGCATGCTTTATTCTCTTTGATTTTCTTGCTTTTTCTTGTGCAATTTGATTTGCTTGACGTTCTGCCATTGTTTGACATATTGCTTTTTGATATATAAAATGTGTATCTTGTGCTATTTTAGTCCAATTATATTCATTTTTAACTTTTGCTTTTGCTTTTTTTACAATATTATCACATAACTGATGATCAAATAACAGTGCTAAAATTGAATCTGCAAGTGAATTAGGATTTCCTGCATAGGACTTCATTCCATCTACTCCATGTTCTACTATTTCATTTAACCCACCTACATCAGATACTACTGTTGGAACACCTGCAAGCATAGCCTCTAATGCAACTATTCCAAAAGGCTCATATGTACTTGGGAAAACTGATATATCTGCACATTTGTACATTTTGGCTACCTGTTTTGCATTTAAATAGCCTGTAAAATATACTTTTTGACTTAGTCCCATTGATTCTACTTGTGCTTTTAATTCGTCAAGCATGCCACCTTTTCCTGCTATTACAAGTTTAGCATCATGATAATTGTCTAATATTTTAGGCATTGCTGAAATTAAATGTTGAACACCCTTTTCATATACTAGTCTACCCATAAATAAAATAATTTTTTCATTATCTGCAGCATATTGTCTTCTAAAATCATAGTCCTTTTCTACACCATTATATGATGTAGTATTTATTCCATTTGCTACAACATTTATTTTTTCATAAGGTAATCCAAATAATCTTTGCAAATCATTTTTCATAAATTTACTATTAACGATTACTTCAGATGATTCGTAAGTAAGCATCCATTCAGTATCATTTATATATCTTTGTACTTCGTCATGTATTCCTCCATTACGACCTGCTTCTGTAGCATGTATTGTACTAACAAGTGGCATATTATACGAATTTTTTAATGTTTTTGCTGCATATGCTACAAGCCAATCATGTGCATGAATTACATCAAATTTTTGACCATTTGCTATTAATTCGTTTGCTTTTGCTATCATATTAAAATTAAGTTGCATTATCCAATCTATAAAATTATTAGGATTTATCATGTAATTGTCTACTCTATATACATGAACTCCCTTATCATTTTCATAATATGGTACATTACCTTCTTTATATGTAATTACATATACATCATGTCCATCTTTTATTAATCTTTTAGATAAATCGTGTACAACTCTTGCGATACCTCCAACTATTCTTGGTGGATATTCCCATGTAAGCATAAGTATTTTCATAAGCTTACTTCCCCTTTCAATTTTTCATTTGTTTATTTTATAATTCTAATTACATTGTATAAGAAAATTTGATAAAAGTAAACATATATTTACAATATTTTTTAAAAAAAATTGTTACTAGATAATTGTTTTAACAAAGCCATTATCTAGTAAGAACAAAGCGGTCTTTGACCGCCCTTTGTTCTCGCCGATTTGAGTTTGCGACTATAAGGAGCAAATCTCAAAGGCGATAGCGATTATAGCATTTTTGTTGTATAGAAAAATCTTTGATTTTTCCTATATAAAAAAAAATCATATATCAATTTCTAATTTTATTCCCCTAGAATTATATTGTTTGTATTTTACTCCACTCATATCGAATAGTTTTTTTGATACCTTTACACTATCAGTATCTTTATATTTATCACTCTTATATATTACTTCTTTAATACCTGATTGTATTATAGCTTTAGCACACTCATTACAAGGGAATAAAGCTACATATATTTTGCTACCTTTAAGAGATGTTCCTGTATAATTTAAAATTGCATTTAATTCTGCATGACATACATATGGATATTTTGTTTTTGCAAACTCTCCTTCTCGTTCCCATGATATTTCGTCATCTGAACATCCAATTGGAAATCCATTATATCCAATTGATAATATTTTGTTGTCTTCACTTACAATGCATGCACCTACTTGTGAGTTTGGATCCTTACTTCTCTCGGCTGACAATAATGCTATTCCCATAAAGTATTCATCCCAATTTATATAGTTTTCTCTTTTTGACATATTTCTAAACAAATCAAAAACTTCGTACTACGTTGTCAAATTTCATAAAAATTATTTCAACATATCGCATATAGTTTCAATAATTTTTATTCATTTTCCTAGTATTACTCGTTTTTGATTTGTTTTGCACCTCCTTCTAGCCTATATTCTTTCTACTGTTGTTCCTTCTTTTGTATCTTTTACTATATATCCTTTTTCTTTTAATTCATCTCTTATTTTATCTGATAAAGACCAATCTTTGTTTTCTCTTGCTTGTTTTCTTTGTTCTAATAAATTGTTTATTTCATCAGGTAGGTTTAAGTTCTTTTGCTCATTTTCTTTCTGTATATCTACACCTAAAACTTTGTCAAAATCTAATAATAAATTTGCTAATTGCTTTGATTTATTTGGATTTTTTACTACATCCCACACCACACTCATTGCAACAGGCATATTTAAGTCATCATTAATTGCTTCTTGGAATTTTGTTTTATATTCTTCAATTATGTTTTCATCTATTTTTTCATTTCCTTCACTATGTCTTTTATAACCATCTCTTAGTCTATTTAATGCATTTTGACTGCTTGCAATTGCATCCCATGTAAAGTTTAATTTATTCCTATAATGAGAAGTAAAGCACATCATTTTAAATGCTAATGGATCATATCCTTTATCTATAATATCTTTAACAAGATATACATTGCCTAAACTTTTTGACATTTTTCCACCATTTATTAATAAGAACTCACAATGCATCCAAAATTTTGCAGGAATTTTTCCTGTGCATCCTTTACTTTGTGCTATTTCATTTTCATGGTGTGTTGGAACTAAATCTATTCCACCTGTATGTATATCAAAAACTTCTCCTAAATATTTATTACTCATTGTAGAACACTCTATATGCCATCCTGGATAGCATAATCCCCAAGGGCTTTCCCATTTCATTATATGATTTTCTGGTGCCTTAATCCATAGAGCAAAATCATATGGGTTTCTTTTTTCTTTATCTACTTCTACCCTTGCTCCAGCTTTTTGGTTTCTTAGGTCTATTCCTGAAAGTATTCCATATTCATCTAATTTTGAAACGTCAAAATATATTGCAGAAGAAGTTTCATATGCATACCCGTTATCTATTAATTTTTGAACAAATTCTTCCATTTCTTTTATATGGTCTGTTGCTTTACATATTATTTCTGGTGTATCTATATTTAATCTATCAAAATCTTCGAAAAACTTTTGTGTGTAGAACTCAGCAATTTCTAAAGGAGTTTTATTTTCTTCTTTTGCTGATTTTATCATTTTGTCTTCTCCGTCGTCTCCATCAGATACTAAATGCCCTACATCTGTGATGTTCATTGCATGTTTTAAAGTATATCCATTATATTTTAATGTTCTTCTTAATGTATCCATAAATATATATGATTTCATATTCCCTATACTAGCATCTTTATATACAGTAGGTCCGCAAGTATATATTCTGACTTCATTTCCCTTTAATGGTTTAAATTCTTCTTTTGTTTTAGTTAATGTGTTATAAAAAAATATTTTCAAGCTTTTTCCTCCATTATCATATAATTATATTTAGACTTGCTTATAAGTTATCTTCACATTTATATTAAGTTTCGTCACTATCTTCTGTATTGTTTTCTATAATGTCATTATTATTTGTTTCATTTACATTGTTTTTATTATTATCATTATTATTGTTGGTATTGTTATTGGTATTGTTGCTATTATTACTATTTTCATTATTACTATTGCCTTTTACAATAACTGTTCTTGTGACTGTTGCTTTATTTTTAGAAGAATCTTCAACAGTATATGTTATCATATAAGTTCCTGCTTTTGATGTATTTACACTTCCAGATACCACAATCTTACTTGTTAAATCTCCATCTTTATTATCTTTTGCTGTAGCTCCTGGATCTGTATACTTATCATTTACATTTATTGTTATTGTGCTACTTCCATTTAGTTTTATTGTTGGTTTTTCTTTATCATTATCTTCATTATGTTTGTCGCATTCGTCTTTTATCGTAAGCATATATTTGCTATCGGCAGCTCTTTTCCATGCTGTTTCAGAATCACTATTTGGTCTTGTTATAAATACTTTTTCTTCTTTCTCTGGGCAAAATTCTGTAGCAAGTAATTTTGTTTCTTTACATATCTCTACTTTTACATGTGTTTCACAGTGTTTAGTTGGAACTGTTCCCTTTACAAAATATTCTGTATAACATCTATTTCCTCTTTGATCATGCTTACATTCTTCTGTAGCTAAAAGTCCAGAATCCCTACAAATTGTTGCTGTAACTACATTATCTGGTTTGTTCTCAGAGAATGATTTTGATGATAATCCACTATGTGCCTCGGCCATTACATCTTTCCATATTTGCGAAGCAGGACTAAGTGACCATCCACTTACTGTTCTATTGTGGTCATATCCAAACCAACAAGTTGCTGAATAATATGGTGTAAAACCACAAAGCCATCTATCAAAGTCTTCATTTGTTGTACCTGTTTTTGCAGCTGTACTCATTCCAGAAATTTTACAATATGTTGCTGTACCTGATTTTACTGGCTGTGTTAAAATGTCTTTAACTACATAAGCTGCTGATTTAGACATTACAGTTCTACTCTCTTGTTTAGGCTCTAATACTGTTTTTCCATCACTATCTACAACTTTGGTGTAAAATGTTGGCTGAATATATACACCATCATTTGCTATTGCTCCATATGCTGCTGCCATCTCTAAAGGTGTTGCACCATTAGTAAGTCCACCTAAAGCCAAACTAATATTATTATCTTTCTCATCATCTAGATGTTCAAATCCTACATTTTTTAAAAAGTCTAATGAATTTTCTATTCCTACAGTTTGTATTGCTTTAAGCATTGGTATATTTTGTGAACTTTCTATTGCATATCTTATTGTTAATAATCCTTTATAATAATTATAATTTTTAAAGTTTTTATATGGCACATCATCATATACTGAACCTGCAGTAATTACACCTTTATCTATTCCTGGTGCTACAACAGCCAACGGTTTCATTGATGAACCTGTTTGTTTTACCGCTTGTGTTCCTCTATTTAATCCTAATGATGTATCCTTTTCTCCAAGACCACCCATTACTCCTAAAACATATCCTGTTTTATGATCTAATAAAACCATTCCTGCTTGAGACTGCTCGCCATCTCTTGTGTTAATATATTTTGATTTTTCAGATTCTTCATCCATTATTTTTTGTATTTTTGTATCTTGTGTTGTGTAAATTGTGAATCCACCACTATATAAATATAATTGTGCCGCTTCGTGTGTTAGATTCTTTTCTTCCATAAGCTGATCAATTATTTGTAGTATTGCTGCATCTGTATGATATGAATATATATTATCTTGAGTAACCTTTCCCTTTTTAAATTTAAGTCCTTTTTCAACCTTTGCAATTGCTTTTTCATATTCTTCATCAGAATTTATATTACCTAATTCTTTCATTTTATCTAATACTGTTCTTGTTCTGTTTTTTATTTTCTCTAAGTTTTCTTTATTATCTTCAATAAAAGGATCATAACTATTAGGTGTATTGTTAATACCTGCTAAAAATGCACATTCAGCTAAGTCCAAATCTTTTGCAGTCTTAGAAAAATAGTAATTTGATGCTACCTCTACACCATATATATTAGTGTTTCCACCCATATAAATCAAATTTAAATATAATTCTAATATTTGATCTTTTGATAATTCTTTTTCTATATAATATGCTCTTGCAATTTCTCTTATTTTTCTTTGCCATGTCCTATCTTTTTCTTCTGTTATATTCTTTACTACTTGTTGAGTTATTGTACTTCCTCCATAGCTAGAAGATCCTATACCTATTTTACTTAAAGCATATTTTGCAGTTGCACCTATTGTTCTTTTTATATCTACACCAATATGATCATAAAATCTCTCATCTTCTATCGAAACAAATGCTTTAGGTAAATATTCAGCCATTTCAGATATTTTTATTGGTTTTCTGTTTTCATCTCCACTAAGTTCAGCGATAACATTTCCTTCATTATCTAACATAACTGAATTCTCGTATTTTAATGCTAAATCTGTAACATCAAGTTTTGCATCTCTCATTATGCCATATAGTATTCCAAATATTATTCCTAAAATAATTAATCCTATTAATAATAAACTTAATAGTATAACCTTTTTTTTCTTAGGATTCATTTTCTTTTTGTTACTTTTTTTGCTATTCATTTTATATTTTTTTGTTTTCTCCATATCTTTATTACTCTTCTTTTTATCTGCCATTTTTAGGACCTCCTAATTAAATATACATTATTATATTATATATATTTTTAAAATTCAAATCTTTATTATAAATCTTCTAAGATGTCTTTAATCTCTGTTACCATTTTTGCCCCCTGTTTTATTAAATTATTTGTACCATAAGCATTTTTGCTATATATATTCCCTGGAATAGCATATATGTTTTTGCCTTGCTCTAATGCAAAATCAACCGTAATTAATGTACCACTCTTTTCTCTTGCTTCTACTACAATCACTCCATCTGACAATCCACTAATTATTCGATTTCTTCTAGGAAAATTTCTTGCAAGTGGTTTTGTTCCAATAATATATTCTGATATAATTGCCCCATCTTTTTCTATTATTTGATTGAATAAATCTTTGTTTTCTGTAGGATATACTCTATCTAATCCACAACCAACTACTGCTATTGTTTTTCCAAATGACTTCATACATCCTTTATGTGCAAATGAATCTATTCCTTTTGCAAGTCCACTTATTACATTAAT
Organism: uncultured Clostridia bacterium; assembly: GCA_947627485.1. GTDB lineage: Bacteria > Bacillota > Clostridia > TANB77 > CAG-508 > CAG-452. The sequence continues at coordinate 3,606 of CANQWF010000040.1, read as the reverse complement.
ATTATTTAAAGACAAGTTATATGCTAATTTTTGTGCTATATTTTCTCCATATTTAGAACACAATCTGCATCCTACTATAGCCATTGACTTATTATTTAAAATGTTTTTGTTACCTTTTATATATAACACAATAGGTGGATCATAAATTACTTTTAATCGATCTGGATAACTACTGTCTTTAATAGTAATAATTTCTATATTATTATCATTCATGTATTTTAAATACTTATCAAGATTTTGTCTATAAGCATTATTTGTTATCTCATTTGCATGAACTTCTTTTATACCTTCACATATTAACTCTTCTTTAGTTTTTTTCCATAACACCTTAGGACTACCATATTTTTCTATCAAATCATTTAAAATTTTTGGATTTAGTCCTTCTACTCTTGAGAGCCAAATCCAGTACTTAATATCTTCCATAATACCTCCTTAAATTAGCCCCCAATACATTCTAATTTCTAATATTTTTATTTCATTTTTGTTGCTTTTACAATGTTATTCATAAGCATTGCTATTGTCATTGGTCCTACTCCACCAGGAACAGGTGTAATATATGATGCTACTTTTGAGACTTCTTCGTAGTCTACATCTCCACATAACTTTCCATCTTCTTTTCTGTTTATTCCAACATCTATTACTACTGCCCCTTCTTTTACCATATCTTTAGTTATAAAATTAGGCTTTCCAATTGCTACAACTAATATATCTGCTTTTTTTGTAACTCTTTCTAGTTTTATTGTTTTAGAATGACAAATTGTTACTGTCGCATTTTTATTTAATAAACATTGCATCATTGGTTTACCAACAATATTGCTTCTTCCCACAACTACAGCATCTTTACCTTCAATTTCAATACCATATTCTTCTAATAATTTAATTATTCCATATGGTGTACAAGATATAAGTGTATCTTGTCCTAGGCAAAGTTTTCCTACATTACAAGGATTGAATCCATCAACATCTTTTTTAGGATCTATAGTCTTAAATGCCTTGTTAATATCTAGTCCTTTAGGTATAGGACTTTGAAGAAGTATTCCATTAACACTATCATCTTTATTTAATTTGTTAATTAATTCAAGTAACTCATTCATTGTAGTATTTTCATCTAATAAATATTCTTCATATTCTATTCCAACTTCTTTGCATGCTATACTTTTGTTCCTTACATATATTTTAGAACTAGAATCATTCCCTACCATTATTACTGCAAGTTTTGGACATATCCCTCCTTGTTTTAATTCTTCTACTTCTTTCTTTAGCTCATCTTTTATTTTTTGTGCAACTGCTTTTCCATCTAAAATTTTTTCCATTACATTACCTCGCTTAAATATTTTTGTTTATATTTTATATTAAATAATGATTTTTTACAATATATATTTAATAGATTTTCTCTACTTAAGAAGAAAACGTGAGCTGTTTATAGCTCACGTGCCAATTTACTATTTAATTTACTAATTGCTTTTTTCTCTATTCTTGAAACATAACTTCTAGAAATTCCCATCATTTCTGCAATCTGGTTTTGTGTTTTAGGCTTTGTTCCTCCGAAGTCCAAATCTTAATTCTATTATTGTTTTTTCTCTATCCTTTAATATATCTTTCATTCTTTCAAACATTTTTTTAGTTTTTATTTTTAAATCAATTTCATCTTCTATACTTTTTTCATCATTTTCTAATACATCAATTAGTGCAATTTCATTATCATCCTTGTCTTTTCCTATTGGTTCATTTAAGTACACTTCAGCTCCCAATTTTTTTATGCTTCTTAAATGCATAAGGATTTCATTTTCTATACATCTAGATGCATATGTAGCAAGACGTACCCCTTTACTTGTATTAAATGTATTAATTCCTTTTATTAACCCTATTGTACCTATTGATATTAAATCATCATTATCTACATTAGGTATGTTATATTTTTTACATATATGAGCTACTAACCTTAGGTTCCTTTCAATTAATATATTCCTTGCTTCATCATCTCCATTCATATATTTTTCTAAATATTCATTTTCTTCTTCTGTTGATAGCGGTTCTGGAAATAGACTATTATTTGATATGTAACCAAAAACAAAAATAGCCGTTTTTAAAAAAGCTAAAAATCCAGACAAATATATTAATGGCATAAATGCACCTCCATTTTTCTCATAACAAATTATATGTTTTAGAAAAATAAAAGTGCATGACCTTAAAATATTTTTCTATGCTACTTCTAAAAATTAAAATAAAAAATTTACACACTAATATTGACAAGACCAAAAATGCAAGAAGACAAAAACCGTCTTCCTGCAGAGTTTTATCTTATGAATTACTCAAGTCCCGATATTTTATGTGGGTTAGTATCGGAATTATTATCCACTTTTTCTATTGAGATATTAGATCCTAGAGAAACTACAGGGCGAAGGTAATAGTTGTCGTCGCCCGTACCGCCATCCGAGGCGAACAAGCCGTAACCGCAAAGGCCAGCAATGTCTACAAAGCGCAAGCCGAAGTCAGCATAGCCAGATTCGCAAACAACATAGCGCGACGCCAACCAATAATATGTGCCCGTTTTAAATATCATTTCATAGAATTTATCATTTTTACAATATTCTTTTGGTGTAGAACCAAAACCGTAAAATGTTTGTGTACATGTTAAATTTGATGTCGCTGTGTCACTTTCTTTGTTGTCTGTTTTATTTGTTAATTCATTTTCTGTTTTATAAAATGGATCACTTCCTTCGATTCCCGTTTCCTTGACTGTAGTAGTTCCTACTCCTGAGCCTTTTTCTTCTTTATATATTACTGGATAGTGTGTATTCCCACCTGTGTATGGTGTTTCATTCGTTTTTCCATATTGTGGATATGAACTACTATTTTTATTATAATCGTCTCTTGCGGTTTTACCTTCTTCACTAAATCCTGCTTCTATATCTTCTATTGTTAAACTCCTTGCCTTTATTCCTAATTTTGTATTACTATATAGCTTTTCGCATATATCATTTAAAATGTATACCCCATTATTATATCCTTTTGCATCTTCAAAATAAACAGTTTTAGTTGTTGGTTTGTCGCTTATTAAAGTTAAACAATTATTTTCGTCTACTCCTAATACTCTCCATTTTAAATCGTCTGTTGTTAAACCATCTGAGCCATTACTTGAACTTCCTGTATAATTTTCACCTAATTTAGTACTTTCATATGTTGTTGTTTCTGTTTTTGGTGTATAGTTTACGTAGTCTCCTATATTTAAAGTTACATTTTCACTTTCACTTGACACGGTATTACCGTTGTCATTTAATTTCCAATCTCCACTGCTTGTTTGTGGTTCATCACCTTGAACATCACTTTGATTGTCTGATTTTTTTCCTTTTGTGTAATCTTCTAATGAGTCATACCATTCACCATCTACTTTTATTCTTCCACTTGCTAATCTTTGTTCTGCATCTATGTTAGCTTGTGTGTCTGTTGTTGATTGTTTTGCAGTGCTGAATAATCCTCCATTTAATGCTATGGTTACTGTTACTGCTACGAGTATTAGCATTACGATTATTGTTATAATATTCTGTTATGACTATTTTTTTATCTAGCCAACATTTATTAGTTCTTCTTCATCATTTAATTTTC